>JBBASN010000054.1:0-11394 GCA_040399225.1 Prochlorococcaceae cyanobacterium
GGCCCCGCTGCGGCCAGAGCACGCCGTCGAGGCGGTGGTTCACCGCTTTGAGCTCCACCGCCTCAAAGCGGTAGAGCTGATCGCCGGGAGATTCCGGGCCCAGAGGGGGCGACGGACTGGTAGCCGCCCCGGCCGCCTGCAGCAGCAGCGCAATCAAGTCGGGCGTGCTCTGGAACAGGCTGTAGAACCAGTGGTCGGTGGGCACAGAGGCATCCGGCTGTCGGGCTCAGGGTTGCCACCAGTGCGGCGAAACCACTCACCAGCAACACAAAGCCTTCCCTCCCCATGCTCACTGCAGTCCCAACCTGAACCTCAACCCGCGATCGAGCTGGCCCCCCAGCCGCGCAGCAAGTCAGCGATCAATGCCGAGCTCACCGCCGACCCTACGCTGAATCCAATCCGCTGGCCTCAACCCATGACCAGCACACCCACGCCACTGGCGCCGCTGCGGCTGCCGCCGGATCTGCGCCTCACGCCTGAGCAGTTCGAGCGGGTGTGCGCGGAAAACCGCGAGGCGGTGCTGGAGCTGGATGCCGACGGTGGCCTGATCACCATGACGCCAGCCGGCAGCGAGACCAGCAGCCGCAACAGCGCGCTGCTCTACCAGCTGGAGCGCTTCGCCCGGAGCAGCGGCGGCTGGAAGGTGTTCGAGAGCTCCGCCGGCTTCCGCCTGCCCGATGGCTCGGTGCGCAGCCCCGACGCCTCGCTGCTGCGGCTGGAACGCTGGCATGCCCTCAGCCCGGCAGAGCGCCGCGGCTTTGCGCCCCTCTGCCCCGACCTGGTGGTGGAACTGGCCAGCCCCAGCGACGAAGGCCCCCGGGGGGTGTCGGCCCTGCGCCAGAAGATGGCCGCCTATCAGGCCAATGGCGCCCGCCTCGGCTGGCTGCTGCTGCCCCACGAGTGCGCCGTGGAGGTGTGGGGCCCCGCACACCAGGAGGCCAGCAACCAGGAAGCCAACCAGGAAGAGCCCCGGCGCCTGGAGCAGGCCGCCACGCTGGAGGGGGCGCCGAGTTCCCCGGCCTCTGCCTCAATCTGGAGGAGATCTGGGCGGAGTGAGCGCGCTGGGGCTGCCCGTGGATCCAAGTTGACACCAAGATTAGCGTAGCTACAATAAAGCGTGCAGTTTGATTACGACCCACGCAAAGACGCGATCAACCTGGGCAAGCATGGCGTCTCCTTGGCTGCCGCGGCTCAGCTCAGTTGGGAGGCGGCTCTTGTTTGGATTGATCATCGTGCTGACTATGGCGAGCTGAGGATGGTTGCACTGGCGCCACTGGCAGACACTCTTTTATTCGTAGCCTTTGTGGATCGGGGCCCCCGAGAAGAATCATCAGCGTACGCAAATCAAATCGCCGCGAGGTCAACTTCTATGTCAAAGCCATCGAAAACAATCAATCTGAAGATGCCGACAGCTGAGGAGGATCAGCGTATTACGGCCGCAGCTGAATCGGATCCTGATGCGCTCCCTCTCACGGAAGAGCAGATGATCAACATGGTGCCGATTCGAGCTGGTCGTGGCCGGCCTAGATCGGCAAAGAAAAAGCAATTAGTCTCAATCAGATATAGCCCAGAGGTACTTCACTACTTCAGGTCTTCTGGAGCTGGCTGGCAAGCCCGCATGGATGCGGCTTTACGGGAATACATCCAGAGAAACACATCAACATGACTTCACCTCTTGATCTGGAAATCGGCTGCAGAGTTCATGTGACCATACCCTCCGAGAATGAGGACCCTGCACTGAACGGTCTTCCTCTCAGCGAACAATCGCTCAAATCAGATTGGTTGAATCCAGAAGAGGATGAGGCGTGGTCGCACCTCTGATCGGCGCTAGCGTTGGACGATGAAAACAACCAAGCGTGCCACCATCTACTTTGATGCCCATGTGCATCAGGCCTTGCGGCTCAGAGCGGCCGCCAGCAACCGTTCCATCTCGGACATGGTGAATGAAGCAGTACAGATCACCTTGGCTGAGGACGCTGACGACTTACGGGCTGTAGAGATCCGACAAACGGAGGAGAGGCCGATCAGGGCTGGATCAGGTGTGTCGATGGTGTGGTCTGTGATGGCCGCCAAGGATTTTGTCGCTAGAATTCAAACAGAAGGTGCGCCATGTCCATGTTGATTGACGACAAGCTTCAAGATATTGCTGCTATTTGCGAGCGATATGGGATTCAGAAGCTGTTTTTGTTTGGCTCGGCGCTAAGAGAAGACTTCAATCCTGGAGAAAGCGATATTGATCTTCTGGCCGAGTTTGGACCCTTGGAAATCACCAGGCGCTTCCACGTATTTCTTGACGCTCGCCAGGCCTTTAAAGACATCTTTCAGGCCGATGTAGATCTTGTCATGGAGGGAGCGGTTAAGAACCCAATCATTGCCAACGAAATCAACCGAACCAAAAAGCTGGTCTATGGCGCATAACGCAGCCGCCTATTTGCGGGACATCCTTGACGCATGCGTGGCCATTGAGGAGGTGATTCAGGGCGTTTCACTCAATGAATACCGAAATAGACGATCTATCCGATCAGCCGTAGAGCGAGAGTTTATCATTATTGGAGAGGCCCTCAGCAGGGTCCGGGCTTTGGATGAGATCTTGTTCAGATCGATCTCCAACTCTCGCGCAATCGTTGATTTCAGGAATATACTTGCACACAACTACGGCGCGATCGACGATGAAGCCGTTTACGGTCTTATCTATTCTGATTTGAAAATCTTGAAGACCGAGACTGACGGGCTTTTGCATTCTTAATCTGTAACGGTAGCGCCCTGGAATCCTGCTGTTCACTAACTCGGGGAGTTTCGGGTGAAGTGTGCGCAGGACACCTCGTCGCCTTCCTTCATTTCCGCCCGGCGCGCAGCCCCGCCAGCCCTGGATTGGCCACTGAAAGCAGCGGCCTGATCACCCCTATGCATCGGGAAGGATGCACACCCCCGTGTCGATCGTGCGCACGCCGCCACGGGGGGTCCTGGCTTCGATGCGGGATCGGCCGTCCTCGCCAATCAAGATGCGCACGCTCTCACCAGGATTTTCGCCGAGGCGATCGTTGAGCAGGTACATCTCCACCGCCAGGCGAGCTCCAGCGGCACGGATCAGCCGGCCTTTGCTCTCAACCCCTTTGCGCAGATCCTCCAGGTGGGAACTGGGATCACTCGGGGCGTAGCGGGTGATCAGCGCCACAGTGCCAGGGCCTTCCGCCACATGCAGATGCACGTGGTTGTTGGTTTGAAACTGGCAGTCCACCATCAACAGACCTCTGTCGCGGGAGCCATCAGCGCCGCAGGAGGCCAGCAGGGAGCCAGCGAATAACACCAGCAGTGGCTTGATGTGCCGCAAAAGGCTAGACTGAGATGATCCGTAGCATGGGCGAATGGGTGAACTGCGGATCTCTTCAACGGACCAAATCTCGTTGAACCTTAAGCGACAGTCAGTAGAAATGCGTGAAACGGGGGATCCCGGACGTGCAGGCTGTGGATGAGCGCCAGCGGGCCGTGTTGTTGACGAGCGATGGGATCGAGCGGCACATGGTGAGCCAACCTCTGGCGGGCCGCATGAGCGGGAACCCTGTTAAGCGCCCTGCCGATGGCCGGCTACAGGCTGAGTAGTGGCCTTAGCCGCCAGCGCGATCTGCGGCCCCTGCCCCCCCTGCCCGGCCGGCACCCCACTAAGCAGTTTTTCCGTTGTCAACCGCCGAGTATCTGCCGATACTGTGGATGACGAAGGGTTGCAACGGGGTCAGCGGTGGCAGGAGGACGCGACATCAAACCCTGGCTGAGGCGGTCGCTCACGGCGGGCGGCGAGCAGGGCTTTTCCCTGGCGCTGGCGCTGCTGGTGGTGCTGGGAGCCCTGTCTGCCGCGTTGGCGATCACGGGCCGCACGCTCAGCAACCGCCAGGTTCGCCAGCAGCTTGATGCTGGCCTCACGGCCCGCAACGCCGCGGAGATCGGCATGACGCGGATCATCGCCGAGCTGAACCGCCCGCGCAACCGGCGGTTGCTGGTGAATGCACCGCAGTTGGGAGCAGAGGGGCAAACAGTGAACGCAATCAATGGATCTTCAAGCTTAAGCAATCCATGCCAGGACGGCGGCGAGACGCCTGATATTTCCTCAAATGGTGCATTCAATTCAGGGACTATTCGAAATAACGAAGTAACAATTCCAAACACGGGCGGACGCTTGCGCTACACATTAGTCGCTGCATCAAACGGTGAGAACAATAATGAGCAAAACGCAACAGGCGCAGCTAATGAATCATTCAATGTTACGTCGGGCAACCCAGGGCCACCTGGAACTCTTGGCAGGAGGGGCACTCTCAGGCTGGATGTCCGAGGGCGAATCGTTGAAAGTGATGGCAGCGAGACAAGCCGATTCAATCTCAGCAAGACCTTTGCTGTAATACCAAAGTGCTGCAAGCAATCGTTCGGTGGGTTTACAGGCAGCGGAACGACAACCCCCTACACGGCCTCCCTATGGGGCAATGATCAGACAGCTTGCAGCCTTTCATCAGGCTATGGATTGATTGTGGGGGCACGACGCAATCCCTTTAACAGCAGTTCAAACTCGAATACGAGAGGTTCGCTTGATATCAGTTTTGCAGTTTTCCTAGAGCGAACAATCGGAGGCTCGACGACAGATGCCATCATCAGCCGCGTGTACTGCACACTGCCCAAATCCCCCCCTTACGTGTCTAGTGATTGCCCAAGGACAAATAATTTTGGAGCGGCACCCAGGCTCTCCCTGAAAGATATTGCTCTTCCTTCGGTTCCTTATCCCCGCGTCGCTACAGGGACAACCTATCATTTCCCAACACTTGTTCCAACCCTCAACAATCAAGGCGTCAACAATTCGAATACGGGCATTCCCGCTGCCTTCCAAGGTAGCAATGTTCAACAGTTTGCGCGGATGAGAGCCTGCGATGCCGCCAGTTCAGTGAACAGCGCATGGTCTAATGCATCTACTCGATCTACGTCTGCTGCAACTATAAGCCCAGGTAGCAGTCCGAATATCGGCTGCAGAATCACCATCCAGAACACCTCCACGCCAGAAGTACTGGAAACGCGTAACTTCTCCAGCTGGCGTAATGCTACCCGCGACACTCTCAAATGGCAGCTGGGCCGGCTGTGCCAACAGGTGACCTGGGGTGGGGTAGCCAACACTATCTACTGCACCCTCGACAGGCTTGTTCTCGACAATGCAGACATTCAATTCAATACAGCCGGGAATAGCCCCAACACATCAATCCCCATCATCATCAGTTTTCCCAACGGCTCCACCAGCCTTCCCTCCGCCTGTTCATTTCTTCAAGCAATCTTTGGCAATTGCCCATCACTGACATCTCCATCCGGCACCGTTTTCACCACTGACCCTGATTTTAATTCCAGCAGCCTCATCGTTAGCAACACATCACGCGCCAACAACCTTCCCTTGCTGACGGATTTCACCATCTATGGATGCTCTCGCGGTGGCGATGGCGCCCCTGAACAGAATTCATCATGCGTGTTCCAGGTCCTGGAGTCTCGCGCCGCGAGCCTACAGCTCAGGAATGTGTTCATCTATGCACCCAATGGAATCCTTCGTTCATCTGTATCCCTGCTCTCATTTCGTGGCGCCTTCTGGGGCAACAAGCTTGTATCAAATGTCGCCGACAGTGACTTCCGCATCCCCTTTGGCAGCATCGATGAAATTCGAAATTCCTTCCCAAGTTGGACACCTTCACAACTTGACTTAGAAGAGGATTACATTGCTCGCAGCGTAATCAGTGTGGGAACTTTTTCGGATTGATGTCACTCGTGAACGACCCCACCCTCCAACTCACAGCTCATCACACCAATCGCCATGCCGGCTTCACCCTTGTGGAGGTACTGGTGGCGGTGCTGGTTGTGTCGATCGGAGTAGCGGGCCTGGCCACCCTCACCAATATCACCAGCAGCAGCCAGGTCGCCCTTAAATCTGCAAACAGCCGTGCTGATGCCGTTGCAGCCGACATCGCTGAACTTCAGCGCATCAATGATCGTTTCACCTGTGCCAGTGGCACCTGTCTGATCAGCGGCAGTGATGTGAACCAGAATGGGTATTTCCCTTCCAGTTCGAGCGCGCAGACCACCTTCAAGGACCGCTGTGCCTACCGCTCCAATTCAGATCTGGTCACCACCCTGGCCAGCCTGATCCCAGCCAACAGTTCGGCCTCCACGAGTCTTGCCGCCAGCGGCGTCACCCGCAGCATCGACACCGCCAACCAGGGCAACGCCCACCGCTACACGGTGACCTACACCGCCGGCGGCCAGACCCTGGCCACCATCACCTTCGTGCCCACCACAGCGGCCTGGTGCCCATGATCCGATCCCGCCAGGAGGGCTTTTCCCTCCCCGAAGTGATGATCATCCTGGTGATCCTGGCCATCCTGATCGCCGCTTCCCAGATCCCGATCGCCAACGATATTCAGCTGCGCCGGCGCGCCAGCCTGCACAGCGCCGTGCGCGATCTGGCCAACTGGATCGAACTGGTGCGCACAAGCGCCGCCCAGGGGAGGGTGTGCACAGTGACCATCAGCAACGGCACCGTGGCGGCCGGTGGGGTGGTGGCCAGTGTGGCCCCCGCCGCCTGTGGCGCCAACCACACCCTCGATGCTGAGGTCGCCGCCCAGACCGGCCCCCTGGCCGTCTCTCGCAACCCGGCCACCACGATCGTGTTCACCACTGACGGTGGTGCCCAGCCGGCCAGCAGTGTGGCTGTGGAGGGCTTCAACGCCGTGGAGGTGCGTCTCAGCTCCACCACCGCCAACCGCAGGGCCTGCCTGGCGATCAGCAACGGCACCGGCAGCCTGCGCTTCGGGTCGGTGAACAGCAGCACCGGCACCTGCACCTACACCGGCCCCTTCTGATCCGCTTGCCTCCCATGCGCCTGCCCCGTGCAACTCTCCCCACGCAACGGCCCAGCGCGGCCGGGGGATTCACCCTTGTGGAGCTGTTGATCACGGCCGTGATTGGTTCGCTGGTGATCGGGGCGATCACCACGCTGCAGCTCAGTGAACTGCGCGCCACCACCAGCCAGGATCTCAGCCTGCAGCAGCGCCAGGAGGCCAACCGCGCTGCCGCCTGGATCGATTCGGAAATTCAGCGTGCAGCCGGTTTCGACAACACGCAAGCCACCGGCTGCAGCCCACCAACCAACACATCACTGCTCCTGAGCATGCGCAGCGTCACCGCGGACAACCAGACCGTGCGCGTCAGCTACTACTCCCCCACCGGCACCGCCGTAGGCCCCGTGGCCCGATGCGGGCCTCCTGTGGTGTGCGCCGGCGGGGGCAGAGCCTGTGAGCTCGACGCCGCCGGTACCACTGCCACCTATCTTGTGGCCGACAACGCTCGCCTCACCCTCGCTTCACCGGTGAGCTCCTCCCTGGTGCGCCAGATCAACTACACCCTCACCCTGCAGAGCGGTGCCATCAGCACCGCAATCAACCGGCCCGGAGTAGCGGGAGCCCCCACCCTCGACCAGGGCCGCTTCGGTGAGTGAAGGCCGCTGGCACCAGCACCTGAACTCCAGCAAGAAGCTCGGCCGCTGATCAACTCAGCGGCACCCGGCAGAAAGGTTCCCGCCGGAAGCGCCGATCGAAATCGCTGTCGAGCGTGAGGATCTCAGCAAGGTTGAGCCGCACTTCCGCAGATTCGACAGGGCCACGAGGTTGAGATCGGCGATGCGGGCATCGCCCTCGGGTAGCAGATGGCTCTGGGCAGCACGCACCCGGGAATCCCCGAGAGAAAACGGGAGACGCTTGCTAGCATGGATGCTATCTGCGGGCGAACTGATGGCCCAGGTGCTCATCCGCCAACTCGACGACCACGTGGTGGCCGCACTCCGGGCCCGCGCCCAGGCCCAGGGGCTTTCCCTGGAGCAGAGCCTGCGCGATCTGCTCACGGCCACCGCCCGCCAGGGCCATGCACTCCGCAACGAACTCGCCCAGTTGCGCGCCACCACGCCCAGCTCCGGCCGCCAGCTCAACGTCGCCGCCCTGATCCGCGACGACCGCGATGGCCGCTGAACCCCGCGCCTGGGTGGTGGATGCCTCCGTGGCCTTTGCCTGGTTTGTGGCCGTGCCCGGTTCCGAGCAGGCAGCCCTGCTCCTGGATCACGCCGCCCAGCCACTGCTGCTGGCCCCGGATCTGGTGCTGGTGGAACTGCTCAATGCCGCCTGGAAGAGCCTCCGGCTGGGGGCCATCACCGCCGCGCAGTTCGACTGGCTGGCCCACCGCGCCAGCGAACCCTTCAGTGCCCTGTTCCCCGCGCAAGCCCTGCTCGCCCGCGCCCGCCACTGGTGCAGCCTGCTCGATCACCCCGCCTACGACTGCCTCTACATCGCCCTGGCCGAGCAGCAGAACGCCACGCTGATCACGGCAGACCAACGGCTGCTGCGCAAGCTCCAGGAGCCCCATCCCGGCCTGCCCGCCAGCCTCGATCTCGCCGGGCTCAAGGCTGATCCCTGAACTCCGCCACGATCCGCTCCAGCGCCGGCCGCTGCGCCTCCAGGGCCGCCACGCACAGCGGATCGAGCTGGCCGGCATCGGCCTGCTGGCGCACGATCGCCAGGCCCTCCTCCACGCCCAGGCTCTGGCGGTAGGGACGGGTGTGGGTGAGGGCATCGAACACATCGGCCACCGCCACGATCCGGCCCTCCAGCGGGATCGCCTCGCCCCGCAGCCCAGCCGGGTAGCCCGTGCCATCCAGCCGCTCGTGGTGGGTGGCCACCAGGTTGGTCATCACCCGCACGGCCTCCTGGTCGGACACCCCCTGGGCCGCCAGCACCCGCTCCAGGATCTCCAGCCCCTTCTCCACATGGGTGCGCATCACCGCCATCTCGGCGGCATCCAGGCGGCCGGGCTTGAGCAGGATCGCGTCCGGTATGCCGATCTTGCCGATGTCGTGCAGCCGCGCAAACGTGCTCACCTGCACCACAAACGTGTCGCTCAGCCCGTAGTGGGGCGCCACCGCCGTGGCGATCAGGCGCGTGATCCGGTTCACCCGCTCCAGGTGGCTGCCGGTGGCAGCATCCCGCATGCACGCCGCGGCATGGGCCAGCTCAGCCGCCAGCTGCAGGGCCGTCAACCGTTCGTCGCGTAGCGCCCCTCACTCTATGGCGAAGGCCGCAAGAAGGCGCTGCTCCAGCTGTTGCCCCGGCGCCAGATCCCGGCGCAGGCTGATCTCCAGCAACCCCGGCTTGGGCCCTGATTGTGTCGTGAAACCCTCTGCCGCCAGGGCATCGAGCAGCACCCGCTGCTGGGGCTGGCCCCCGGCCAGGCCCCCATCCAGCCCATAGGCCGGCCCGCAGCGCAGCAGCACCCGCCCCCGCCAGATCGGGTCCGGCGCCGGCCCCTCTGCATAGGTGATCAGGCCGCTGGCGGTGCCCAGTTGCAGCACCACCCGCCGTCCCGTGAGCGAGCACGCCGGGCCGGGCGACAGCAGCGGCTGATCGCCCGGGCGCACCCACTGGGCCTGCTGCAGCTCCTGGCGCAGCAGCTCCAGCGCCCGCTGCCCCTGCTGGCGTTCGCGCAGCTGCCGGCCCAGCCGCTGCGAGGCCTGGCTGTCGAGCAGCAGCGCCTGCAGCAGCGCCCCGCTCACCACGCCAGCCAGCAGCAGGCTCACCAGCAGCTCCACCAGGCTGAAGCCGGCCTGGCGGCTTGGGCGAGCTCCCATCGCTCTCACAGCGTGGGATCCGGCTGGCACTGGTTCGCCTGGGGCGAGCCCGCGGGGTCGGCGCCGTACTGCCCCAGCCGCAGCACCCCCAGCGGCAGCGACCACACCACGCAGCGGCGCAAGGGCGTGCCGGCCGCTGCCAGCACCACCGTGCCGCCGTCGATCAGCAGGCCGTTGGCACTGAAGCGCAGCTGGGCCGGCAGGTTGTGGCGCAGCTCCACCTGGCTGTGCTCGGCCGCCAGCTGCTCCACCAGCCCGCCGCTGCCCTCCACCGGCAACGTGGCCGATCGGCCCTGGCGCAGGGCCCGGTCGCGCTGGCGCTCGATCGCCAGCACCACCTCCCGGCTGGCCGCCTCCACCCGCATCCGCGCCAGGGCCCCCTGGCCGCTGGGCAGGGCGATCGCCGCCAGGATCGCCAGCAGCGCCACCGCCAGCAGCAGCTCCGGCAGGGTGAGGCCGGCGCTGGGGCTTGGGAGCGCTCGCTGGAAGGGGTGGGTTTGGTGGATTCGGTTGAGTTTGTGGGCTCGGTTGGCAACCGCCATGGCCGAAGGGCAGCAACGACCTCAGGGTTGCCACCCCCTGGCCACACCAGGGACCCCAGTCCTTCAGCCGAACACCAGTGCCGGATCGATCCGCCCCAACCCGGGCAGGTCACCGCTGAAGCCGCTGACATCGATCAGCAGGTCGTTGCGGAGGTTGATGCCCGCCTTGCCGTTGTTGATCAGCAGGTAGGTGCCGGCGATCTGGGCGTTGGTGGACACCACCGCCGCCGCCTCGCGGCGCCCCAGGGCCTGGTTGCCCGCGCGGCGGCCGTTGGCATCGGCGAACACCGCCGCCGCCAGATCCTCAAGGCTAGTGGCCGAGCTGTTGTCGGCGGCGCGGCTGAGGCGGCGCGGCAGTCCCTGGGGCTGGCCCTTGCCGTTGAGCACGGCGATCCTGTCCTCACCGAAACGGTGATCGGTGATCCGGTCGGGGCTGGCGATCAGGGAATCGCCGAAGCGGAAGCCGAACTGGTCGGCCTTGCTACCGCCGGTGAGCAGGTCGCGGCCGGCCCGGCCCTCGATGAACTGCTGGCGATTGGAGCCCTGGATGCGGTCGTCGCTGTTGCTGCCGATCAGGGTGTCGCGGGGGGCGATCGTGGCTCGGGCGGTGCTGCGGCCGAGCACGGCACCCCTGACATTTTCGAGACTGAGCGCAAAGTCCTTCTGCCGATCGGTGGGCCGCACGCGGACACTCACGCTGCGGCTGGTTTCACCGGCGGCGAACGTCACCGTGCCGCGTGGCAGCTGCTGGCCGCGGAAGTCCTGCGCCGCCGCCGGGTTGTCGCCCCGCCCCTTCACGGCCCAGGCCACACTGCTCTCGACTGTGCTGTCGCCGCTGCGCGTCAGCGTGAAGCTGAAGGTGTTGCGGCCCTGCTTGCCGCCAGCGCGCAGCTCGATGCCCGCCGCGATCGCCACCACCGCACTCCCCTGCTGCGTCACCTCAGAACTGTTCACCGACGACGTGGTCACCATCGACGACGAGCCCCCGCTGGTGCTGGTGGAGGTTGACGTGCTGGTGGTGCTGGTGCTTGGTGAGTTGGTGGATTCAGGCGCCGATTCCACAGCCACATCCGGCTCGGCCGGTGCTGGCGCCTGCTCCTCCACAGCCTCCGGTTCCTCCACAGCCTCCGGCTCCTCTACAACGTCCGGTTCCTCTACAACGTCCGG
>JBBASN010000054.1:11494-15346 GCA_040399225.1 Prochlorococcaceae cyanobacterium
GGATCGGCACTCCCATCCAAACTTGCATCCGGCTCTTCAACGAAGTCCGGCTCGAATTCAACATCCTGATCTGTTTCCAGTTCTTCCGGGGGCAGGAAGGAATCGACCAGATCGTCCTGGGTGGGAAGCGAACCAATCTCCGCAACTGCGTCTTCCTGCAGAGTCTCTGGGTTGGGATCGGCACTCCCATCCAAACTTGCATCCGGCTCTTCAACGAAGTCCGGCTCGACCTCAAAATCCTGATCTGTTTCTAGTTCTTCCGGCAGCAGAAGAGTATCAACCAGGTCGCCCTGATTACCGAGCGACCCGATTGAACCGAGATTTAATACCCAGAAGTTGAACACAGTCGACATGAGCCCAAGGAACAAAGCCAGGCTGTTGACGGTTCAGATCGATGGCGGGGGCACTTTCGCTGCAGATGGGTTGCACAGCCCGTAGGCGGCCGGGTCGTACCAGCGCTGGCGTTCGCCACCGTCGCCGGCCTGGAGCCGCAGCAGCACCCCATCCCCCTGGCGCTGCAGGGCTGGCAGCTGGCTCACCAGCCAGTCGGCGGCCTGCTGGCAGTCACCGGCGACCGGCGTGCCGGCCAGCTGCTGCAGCTGCGCCTGCACCGCCAGCAGCTCCGCCTCCAGGGCCTGCTGCTGCTCCAGCCGCTGCTCGCTGCGCAGGCTCCAGCGGCTACCCGAGGCCCACACCTGCAGCGAGGCGCTGGCGCTGATCACCAGCAGGGAAGTGGCCACCAGGATCTCCGTGAGGGTCATGGCTGCACCTGGCGCAGGCCCAGCTCCCGCAGCGCCACCAGCACCGGCGGACCCGCCGGATCCGGCCGCCGCCAGTGCAGCGCGAAGGCCGCCGCGGCCCCAGCGCCCTGTTGCAGCAGCAGCTCCACCCGGCCCTCCGGGGCCTGGGAGTCGCCGCTGGCCGGCGCGGGCTGGTAGGCGCGCAATCCCTGGCGCAGCTCCGCCAGCTCGGCGGCCGTGGCACAGCCCGCCGCCGGCCAGGCCGCAGCGGCCAGCGGCAGCAAACAACGGTGCTGGCGCTGCAGCCGGCCGGCCAGGCGCTGGGCCGCCGTCATCAGCTGGTCCTCCTGCTGACGGCGGCGCTGCTGCAACGCCTGCAAGCTGCCCTCCTGCAGCGCCAGAGCCTGCAACGACAGGCTGCTGAGCAGCAGCAGCAACGACACACTCCAGGCCAGCGCCAGCATGGTTCCCCTCGGCAACAGGAGCAGGGTTGCCACCGCGACAGCACCGGTAACTTGTGCCCAGCTGCCCGCCGCGATGTTCCGCGTGCCGCCGAACCTGCCCATCCGCCGGCCGTTGCTGCTGCTGCTGGTGGCCGCTGCCACCGCCATCGCCATCCTCCAGTTGCAGCCACCGGGCCAGCAGCTGCTGGCCCTGGCCCTGCTGCTGGTGCTGCTGCGCCAGGACAGGCAGCAGCAGCAACTCAGGGCCTCAGCACAGGCCCTCAGCCAGCGCGATCCGCTCACCGGCCTGCCCAACCGCCCCCACTTCCTCCAGGAGATCGACCGGGCCGCCGAGCGGGCGCGCCGCTCCAGGCGGCCTTTTGCGGTGCTGTTCGTGGACATCGACCAGTTCCGCAGCCTCAACGACACCTACGGCCACGCCACCGGCGACCGGGTGCTGATCGCCGTGGCCGAGCGCCTGCGGCACACCGTGCGGCTGGGGGACGGCCCAGCGCCACGAGCGCGTGGCCGTGTTCGATCTCACCGCCAGCGGCGACGCCAGCCTCGACGACTACCAGCTGTTCAGCGACCTCAAGGAGGCGATGCGCCAGGGCGCCCTCACCATGGCCTTCCAGCCGCTGGTGCGCGGCGATGGCCAGTGGTGGAGCCTGTGGGGGCCCTGGCCCGCTGGCAGCACCCCACGCGGGGCTTCGTGCCGCCCGATCGCTTCATCGCCGTGGCCGAGCGCTACCGGCTGATGGGCGAGCTGGGCGATCAGATCTTCTCCCTCTCCCTGCAGGGCTTCCAGGCCATTCGCCAGGCCCTGCGGCTGCCCGGGCTGCGCCTCTCCGCCAACATCAGCCCCAGCCAGCTCAGCGATCCCGAGCTGCACCGGCGCCTCGCCGCCATGCTGGCCGAGGCCGGCGTCCCGCCGCAGCTGATCACCCTGGAGATCACCGAGGTGTCGATCCTGGAGCGCAACCCGGCCACCGAGGCCAACCTGGAGCAGTTCCGCTGCCAGGGCTATCGCCTGGCCCTCGATGATTTCGGCACCGGCTACTCCTCCCTCAGCCTGCTCAGCACCCTGCGGCCCGAGGAGATCAAGATCGACAAGTCGTTTGTGATGGCCCTCGGCAGTGATGCCATGGCCGAACAGATCGTGGCCGTGATCTCCAGCATGGCCCGCCACATGGATCTCCAGCTGGTTGCCGAAGGTGTGGAGGATGCCGCCACCCTCGGCGCCCTGCAGCAGCTGGGCATTCCCCTCTTCCAGGGGTATCACTTCCAGCGGCCGTTGCTGCCGGAGGCCCTGATCGCGGCGGCAGCGTGAGCTGGGCGCCTCCTCAGCCGCCGCGGCGCTCGTGCAGGGCAAACGGCTCGAAGCTGGTGGTGATGCCGAACTCCTCGGCGAACTCCAGCACCCGGCACCAGGCCCGGGCCGGCTCGCCAGTGGTGGTGGAGCGCAGGATGCCGCGCAGGATCACCGGCGCGCCGGCCTGCTGCAGGGTGAGCTCCACCAGCGGCCAGCCCACCGAGGCCTGCACGCCGTCTTCCTGGTAGAGGGGCACCACATCCAGGGCGCCCACCAGGATGCGCTGACGGCTGGCCTCCCACTGGAAGGGCAGCTCGTAGCGCTCGAGCAGGTCGGCAGCCAGAGCCCAGCTGCGGCCGTGCTCGTCGATCTGGGTGTGCAGCGGCAAGCCGCGGACCTCAATGCTGCCGGCCCGGCGGAACTGCAGCGGCTCGGAGGCGGGCTGGTCGGCGTGTCGCATGATCTGGCGCACCCGCTCGCGCAGCTGCTCGCCGCCGCTGGGCGGGCCGCCCTTCTCCAGCTGCATCAGGTCCCAGCGTTCGCCCGTGCCGCCCCAGGCCACCGGGCCGTAGTTGTCGTGCATCACCCGCCCGTCGCGGTTGGCGGCCGCCTCGGCGTGGGTCATCAGCCGCTGAATGGTGATGGCATCGGCGTCCCAGCCCCAGCTGCGGGCCACGGCGGCGGCCTCCTGGCAGAGCGCCTCCAGCTGGGGTTCGGTGGGCGGGACCGTCCAGGGGTCGGGCCGGCCGCCCATGCAGGCGCAGCTGATGGCGATGCTGTTGGCATTGCGCCGCCAGGTGTGGGCCGGCAGGTCGGCGGCATAGCTGTGCAGCCGGTGCACGTGGCCGTCGCCGTTGATGATCGAGTGGTAAAGGCCGCTGCGCACCCAGCTGTAATGGGTGGCGGTCCAGTGCAGATAGATCTTGGCGGGCATCGCCGGCGCCTACTGATTGAGCTTGAGCACGGCCATGAAGGCCTCCTGGGGCACCTCCACCCGACCCATCGCCTTCATCCGCTTCTTGCCCTTGGCCTGCTTCTGCAGCAGCTTTTTCTTGCGGCTGATGTCGCCGCCATAGCACTTGGCGAGCACGTCCTTGCGCATGGCGCTGATGCTCTCGGAGGCGATCACCCGGCTGCCGATCGAGGCCTGGATCGGAATCTTGAACTGCTGGCGCGGAATCAGCTCTTTCAGCTTCTCCACCAGCCCCTTGCCCACGTTGTAGGCCTTGTCGCGGTGCACGATCGTGGTGAGCGGGTCGGCCTTCTCGGCATTGATCAGCACATCGAGGCGCACCAGATCATTCTTGCGATAGCCGATCAGGCTGTATTCCATCGAGGCGTAGCCCTTGGTGCGGCT
>JBBASN010000055.1:0-15298 GCA_040399225.1 Prochlorococcaceae cyanobacterium
TGATCCACCTGTTGCCCGAGCAGCAGGACGTGGTGGATCTGGGCGGCACGATGCGACTGGGGGTCTATCCCTGCCGGCTGCAGGCCGGCAGCCACGCCCAGCGCCTCTACGGAGCAGAGGTGGTGTACGAGCGGCACCGCCACCGCTATGAGTTCAACAACGCCTACCGCAATCAATTCCTGGCAGCGGGTTACGCGATCAGCGGCACCTCGCCGGATGGTCGCCTGGTGGAACTGGTGGAGCTCAGGGACCATCCCTTCTTCGCTGCCTGTCAGTACCACCCAGAGTTT
Organism: Prochlorococcaceae cyanobacterium; assembly: GCA_040399225.1. Taxonomy (GTDB): domain Bacteria; phylum Cyanobacteriota; class Cyanobacteriia; order PCC-6307; family Cyanobiaceae; genus NIES-981. The sequence goes on from JBBASN010000055.1 coordinate 291, forward strand.
CTCTCTCGCCCCGGCAAGCCCCACCCCCTGTTCCGCGGGCTGATCGAAGCGGCCCAGCAGCGCGCTGGCGCAGTCGCCAACGCCTGATGCCCCGCCAGCCGCGGGGTTGAACCATCCGATCCCGACAGAGAGATCCCCGATCAGACAGATCCAGATCAGATCCAGATCAGATCCGCTTGAGCGAATCGGTCTTGCTCTTGAACTCGCCCAGCAGCAGCTGGAGGTAGGTGACCTTGCGCAGCTTGATGTTGGCCGTCAGCGACATGCCCACCTGCAGAGGCAGGATCTGGCCGCCCTTGAGACGGAACTGCTGGGAATTCAGAGCAATCCTGGCGGGGAAGCGATAGGTGGCATGGCGCTCATCGGGCGGCAGGGCATCGGAGCCGATCGACTCCAGCGTGCCTTCGAGAACACCGAAATCGGTGGCGGGGAAGGAGTCGATGCTGATCTCCACAGGCTTGCCCACCTGCACGAAGCCGATGTCGCTGCTTTCAATCTCCACCCGGGCCTGCAGGTCACGGAACGGCACGATCTTCATCACGGGCTCACTGCCCTGGGCCACGAAACCCGGGCCAGTTGGCTTGAGATCGAACACCAGGCCATCCACGGGTGAGCGCACATCCTGGTAGCGGATATTGATGCTCAGTTCGGTGAGTTTGCTGCGCAGATCAGCAAGCTCACCATCGAGCTGGGCTTTGGACTGGCGCAGGATGGCCTCCTGTCGCTTGCGATCCTGGGCCAGCTTCTCCAGCTCCCCCCTCACTTCCTGCACCTTGTTGCGTTGCTGCAGATACTGCAGTTCCTGCACAGCCCCTTCCTTCTGCAGTTGCTCGAGCCGATCGAGGATGTTGAGCTCCAGTTCGAGGTTGCGTTGGAGGGTCCGCTGTTCGGTGTCGTTGAGATTGAAGTAGCGCTGCATCTCCAGCTGCTTGAGCTGCAGCTGCTGCTCCTTGGAGCGGATCGTGTCGAGCGTGGCCTTGCGGCGATCAAGCGTGCCCTCATTGTCGAGCCGCAGCAGCACCTGACCCTTGCTCACCCGCTGGCCTTCCTTCACCAGCATCTCCTCCAGCACTCCGCCCACGGGCATCTGCACCGTCTTGACGTCGCCGATCGGGTGCAGCTTGCCGGGGGCCACCACCACCTCATCGGTGCGGGCCAGCGCCAGCCAGGCCAGACCGGCCGCTGCGGTGCCCACCAACACCCAGGTGATCGTGCGGGCCAGGAAGCGGGACTGCTGCAACGCCATGCCCCCCTGGCTAATGGTGACCCGGCGCTCGATCGCGTTCTGGGCAGCGCGGAGCAGGGAACTGGAGGACGGGCCCTTGGCCTTCGGACCGGGGGGGGGAGTGATCTGGGTCATCAGCCTGCCTCCTGCTGGCGGTAGAGCGCGAAGTAACGACCCCGCTGCTCCATCAGGGCGTCATGGGTGCCCACCTCGGCGATCGCCCCCTCATGCAGCATCACGATCAGGTCGGCGCGCCGGATCGTCGAGAGCCGGTGGGTGATGAAAAACACCGTGCAGTGGTGCAGCCCCTGGAGCAGGTTGTCGCAGACCCGGCGTTCCGTGTCGTAGTCGAGGGCGCTGGTGGCCTCATCGAGCACCAGCAGCTTGGGGTTGGAGAGCAGGGTGCGGGCCAGGGCCAGGCGCTGCCGCTGGCCGCCGGACAGGCCGGCGCCCCGCTCGCCCACCTGGGCGCTGTAGCCACCCGGCAGATCCATGATGAACTCGTGGGCACAGGCCATGCGCGCCGCCGCCACGATCGAGTCACTGCTGGCATCCGGATCGGTGAGGGCGATGTTCTCGGCGATGGTGCCGGTGAACAGGAGCGGCTCCTGGGGCACGATGCCGATCTGGCGGCGCAGGGAGTACAGCTCCACCTTGTCGATGTCGTAGTGGTCGATCAGGATCCGGCCCGAGCTGGGCGCATAGAGGCGGGTGAGCAGCTTCATCAGGGTGCTCTTGCCGCTGCCGCTCTGGCCCACCACGCCCACGAATGTGCCGGCTGGGATCTGCAGATCCACGTGGGAGAGCACCGGCGGAGCACCACTGGTGAACGAGAAGGTCACGTCCTGAAACACCACCTCACCGTCGATCGGCGGCAGGGGGATCTTCTGTTTGTCGGCTTCATCCGACTCTTCCGGTGTGTCAACCACATCCGCGAGGCGCTCGAACGACACCTTCAGCTCCTGGATGTTCTGCCAGATCGAGGAGAGCCGCAGCAGGGGCTGGGTGACATAACCGGAGATGATCCGGAAGGCGATCAGCTGGCCGAGGGTCATCTCGCCCTTGAGCACCAGGGTTGCCCCAACCCAGAGCACCAGCAGCTGGGAGAGCTTCTGCAGCACCTGGGAGGTCTCCACCAGGGCCGTACCGGTGATCGTCTTCTCGAAGCTGCGCGAGATGTAGCGGTTGTACAGGTCCTGCCACTTCCAGCGGCTGATCATCTCCACGTTCTGGGCCTTCACCGTCTGGATGCCGGTGAGCACCTCCACCAGGTGGCTCTGGGTGCGGGCGTTCTCCTGGGCCGCATCGCGGTACTGACGGCGGAACAGGGGAGCGCCCAGCACGGTGAGCCCCACCTGGATCGGCAGCACACACAGGGCGATCAGCGTGAGCAACCAGCTGTAGAACACCATCACCACGATGTAGATCACCGAGAAGGCGGTATCGAGCAGCGTGGTGAGGGCCTGGCCGGTGAGGAATTCGCGGATCTTCTCCAGCTCCGCCACCCGGGTTCCCAGCTCCCCCACCGGCCTGCGGTCGAAATAGGAGAGGGGCAGGCGCAGCAGGTGATCGATCACCTCGGCGCCGAGGCGCAGATCGAGCCTATTGGTGGTCTCGGTGAACAGGAAGGTGCGCAGGGCGCCGATCAGCCCTTCCAGCACCGTCACCACCACCAGGGCGATGCCCAGCACCTGCAGGGTGTCGAGGCTGCGCTGGCTGATCACCTTGTCGATGATCACCTGGATCAGCAGGGGATTGGCCAGGCTGAACAGCTGCACCACGAAGGAGGCCACCAGCACCTGGAGCAGGATGCCGCGGTGGCGCTGCAACGCCGGCCAGAACCAGGCGAAGCTGAAGCGCTGCTCCGGCGTGCTGCTGCTGCGCTCCACCAGCAGCACCTCGATCCCCTCGGGATAGGTGGCCTCGATCTGGGCTGGGGAGAGTTCCACCCAGCCATCGCGGGGAGAGGCCAGCACCAGCCCCCGGGCATCGGCGGCCCGCACCACCGCGAAGCCCTCCTTCCAGGGCACCATCGCCGGCACCTGCAGGCGGTTGCCCTGGCTGGCGGGCACCTGCACACCGGTGACGTGCAGTCCCATCATCGCGGCGATGTTGCCGCAGAGCTGCAGATCCGGCGTCTGCCCGCGGCGCAGCACATCGCGCAGGATCTTCTCGATCGCATCGCGGCGGAAGGGGAGCTTCAGCTGGGCCGACAGCATCTGGAAACAGGCCAGGGTCTCCTCCAGGGGGCCCTGGCCCCGCAGCAGCAACAGCTCCGGCCGGTCGCGCTGGCCGAGATCAAGGCCACTGGCCAGGGGGGCCGGGGCCGGGGCAGCGTTTGATGGTTCCGATTGGGCTGGGGCCGACTCACCCACCGGCGTGAGCAGGGCCTTGGCCGCTGCCTGGGGGAGGGCGATCAAACGGGGAGGCAGCGGTCCCCGACTGGCGGGAACTCCGGCGGCGGGATCCAGCTGGGCACCCAGGGGCTGATCGACGAGATTGTTGCTGGCGGCGTAGAGGAGCACCGCATCCGGCCAGTTGCGCAGGGCCGCCTGGCTGGGAGGCACCAGCCGGGCCTGGCCGTGCAGCGCACGCCAGGCTTCCAGCACCGGCACGCCGGCCTGGGCCCTGCGCCCGAGCAACGACGCCACCAGGGCCAGGGTTTCGGCACCGAACAACTGGGAGGCCGCCCAGGCAGCAAAAGGGGGCTCCTGCTTCAGCAGCTCCAGCACCAGCTGGTCCGGGATCGCCAGCGCCTCCAGCTCCGATGCCGCCGCCACCTCCTCGCAGGCCATGGCCCGCAGCAACGAGGCCAGACCCACGAAACTGCCGGGCCCAAGCTTCTCCGCCGTCTTGAGCACCCCACCGTCCTGCCAGAGCAGCCGGGCCGTGCCGGAGCGAATCAGCAGCACCTCCGCCGGGATGAGCGTGTCGTGGCAAAGGGGCTGGCCCAGCCGGAAGCGCCGTGACTCAGCCTGGCGCTCCAGCCGCTCGGCAGCCCGATTGTTGATCCCGGCAAACGCGGGATGGTCCCGGAGGAGGGACGGACTGGAGAGATCGGCTGGGGACATCGACGGGGGCGTTGTTCAACGGGAAGAAAAGCCTTGAACGGAAGCCTTGGCAGGAGGTAAAGCTCTGGAGGGAACTGAAGCCTTAATCAACCCATCATCAATGCAGCAGAACGCTAGGGACGGACAACAGTGATGGGCGACGACATCAGGACAAGGGAGCCGCCCACAGGGAGGCATCAGGCTGGTGGCGGCTGATTGGGCTGTGCTCGCAAGCGCTGATCCACCTGCTCTTCAAGCCACTCTTCCAGCATCTCCTGGGTCATGGCTTGGGCCGCTTCGGGCCCAAAGACAGCGGGCACAAAATTCTCCAGTCGCAGCAGAATCCACCACGACTCTATAGCAAACGGATCCAGGACAACCCCCGGCTCAGCTGTGCGCAGGCGGTTCACGAGATCCGGATGGCCCTGATCAAGGGGAACGGGCCCCACGATGCCGCGGGTGGCACGCTCCGGCCCCTGCGCATGCTCGGCTGCGAGGTCGGTAAAAGTGGCCTCCCCCTCCCTGATCTGGAGGCACAACTCGCGGGCCAGACCGCCATCCGCCGTGCGCAACAGGCTGTAGACCACCTGGTCGAGTCCGGGCTTGCGCTTCAGAAAACGGGACTCGGCCTGGGCAGCGAACTGACGATCGGCAAAGGCCCGCAGACGCAGCGGATAGGTGATCTGATAGTCCAGATCCGCCGCCGTGAGCTGGTGATCGCGGCAGAAGGCCTCCAGGCCTTCCTGATCCGCGATCCCGTTCTCCTGAACAAAGCGCCGTTGCGCCGCGGCCATGTCCTCGTCACTCAGGGTGATCCCCGCGAGCGCTTCCTCCAGCAACACCTGCCGCAGGTAGGGGCGCAGCAGGCGGTAACGCGCCAGCCGGGAGACGTCCACCTGATCCATCAGCAACCTGCCCGATCCAGGCATCCTGCCAACCCGGCGATGGGGCGGCAGGTGCCGGGGAACGCCTCGCCACCTGACCTCCCTATGGTCTGATGGCCATCGATCCCGATGGAAGGATTCCCCACGGCGAACAAGGGCACCGACAGCGACTCCCCCACCCTGCCCGTGGTGGAGACCTTCCACTCCCTGCAGGGGGAGGGGCTGCACGCCGGCCGCAGTGCCTTCTTCATCCGTCTTGGGGGCTGCACGGTGGGCTGCAGCTGGTGCGACACCAAGCACTCCTGGCCGCAGGCGATTCATGCCCGGCGCACGCCTGAGGAGCTGACTGCCGAAACCAGTGCCGCCGCAGCCGCCGGTGCGGCGTTCGTGGTGATCACCGGCGGCGAGCCGCTGCACCACAACCTGGCCCCGCTCTGCGACGCCCTGGCCGGGGCGGGACTGCCCCTCCACCTGGAGACCAGCGGCGTGGATCCGCTCTCGGGCCAGTTCGCCTGGATCACCCTGTCCCCGAAGCGCCACCGGCCGCCGCTGGAAGCCCTGCTGGCCTGCTGCCAGGAACTGAAGGTGATCGTGCATGAAGCGGCGGACCTGGCCTTCGCCGAGGCCATGGCGGCCGCCGCCTTCTCCGCCGGCAACCGGCCAGCCCTGCTGCTGCAGCCGGGCTGGCAGAGCGATGCCGGCCGCGACCTGGCCCTGGAGCACGTGCGCCGCTCACCTGGATGGCGGCTCAGCCTTCAGAGCCACAAGCTGCTGGGCGTGCGCTGAGCCGGCAGCTACTCAGAGCTGCTGCGCCTTCTGCTGGCTGGTTTCCGCCTTCCACAACCGCCAGCGCACCTGCAGGTCGCGGGGGGCATAGACCACGATCGGCAGACTGGCGTTGTAGCGCACCACCGTGGGTTCGCCGCCCAGGGCCACGAACTGGCGGCGGGGCGGCTGGTCCGGCGGACAGGCCATGCGGGTGGAGGCCACCGCGTCGCCACCGCTCACCCGGAAGATGCGGTAGCCCCAACCGGGGATGGTCTCCGCCTCGATCCGGCCTCGCAGCAGCTGGCGGTTGCAGTCCACCTCCAGCTCCCGGCCCACGATCAGCTCCACCCGCCAGTCGGCGGGGTTGGCGGAGATTGCCGGATCGCTGCTGGGTTTCAACACCCCCGGCAACTGGATCACCCAGCGGCGCTGATCGGCGGCCGGAGCGGGGTAGGGCTTGAGATCCAGCCGGGGAATGGCCGGGGCGGCGGCCGGCGCCCCAAGGCCGCTGAGCAGAGCGAGCAGCGCCGCCAGGCGGCCCCATCCAGCGGATCTCCAGATCACGGTTGTTCGGCGTCACTGGCGCCATCGTGACCCGGGGTGCCGGCCGCGTCCAGCGCGGACGTCGGAGAGGATGGGGAGCGTCACACCGCCCCGTGCGTCCGCCAGGAATGGACGGCTGCCCGACCCGGTGCACCGTCTGCCGGACCAGGTTCCGCCGCGCACCGCGCGCCCACCCATGCCGCCCCAACCGCTGCCCCAACCACCGCTGCCACCGTCAAACCCGGAGGCCAGCCGGCAGCCACTTGGCGAGCCCAGGCCCGAGGCCTGCGCCATCGCCCTGCTGTCCGGCGGTCTGGACTCCGCCACCGCTGCGGCCCTCGCCCAGGAGGCGGGCTACCGGGTGATCGGCCTCTCCTTTGATTACGGCCAGCGCCATCGCCGCGAGCTGGAGGCGGCCCGGCAGGTGGCCGCCAGCCTGGGGTTGACGGAGCACCACACCATCAGCGTCAACCTGGCAGCCTGGGGTGGCTCGGCTCTCACAGACGCGGCGATCGCCGTGCCCACCACGGGCGTGCAGGAGGGGGTGATCCCCAGCACCTACGTGCCAGGCCGCAACACCGTGTTCATCGCCCTCGGCCTGAGCCTGGCGGAGGCCCGCGGCGCCGAGCGCCTGGTGCTGGGGGTGAATGCGGTGGACTACTCGGGCTACCCCGATTGCCGGCCGGATTACCTGGCTGCCTTCCAGAGCCTGGCCGACCTGGCCAGCAAGGCGGGCCGTGAGGGCCACGGGGCCCGGCTGTGGGCCCCATTGGTGCACTGGAGCAAGACGGAGATCGTGCGCCAGGCTCAACGGCTGGGGGTGCCGATCGCCAGCACCTGGAGCTGCTACAGCGGCGGCGCCGAGCCCTGCGGGCTGTGCGACAGCTGCCGCATCCGCGACGACGCCCTGGTGGCCGCCGGCCTGGCCGCCCTGGCCAGTGGTGGCTCACGGCCATGAGCGCCAGCCGTCGCCGGGCCCTGCCCTGGTGTGCCCCTGAGCGGCTGGTTGACGCCCTGCTGCCCCAACTGGAGCAGCCGGGGCTGGTGTGGCTGGACGGCGACGGCTCCCGGCTGGGCGGTCAAAGTTTTCTGGCCATCGACCCCCAGGCCGAGGTGGTGTGCCGGGGCCTGCCCGGGGATCGGCATGCGAGCGACCCCTTCAGCACCCTCGCCGAGCTCCAGGCCGATGGCGGCCACTGGCTGGGCTGGCTGGGCTACGAGGCGGCGGCCTGGCTGGAGCCCGGCAGCCACTGGCGGCGGCCGGCAATGGCGCTGCTCTGGGCGATGCGAGTGGATCCGCTGCTGGTGTTTGACCATGGGGCGCGTCAGCTGTGGCTGCACGGGGAGGATGGGGAGCGCCTGGAGGGTCTGGGCCAGCGGCTGGAAGCGCTGATCCAGGCCCTGGGTGATCCCTGGGATCCCCAGCCAACCGGCCCGGGATGGCCTGGGCCGCCCCCCCACCTGCCCCTGAATGGCTGGCACTTGCATGCTGACACCGACGGCTTTGCGGCAGGCGTGCGCCAGCTGCAGGACCTGATCGCCGCCGGCGACCTGTTCCAGGCCAATCTCACCAGCTGCTGCGAGCAGCTGCTCCTGGAGCCACTGCAGCCGGCGGCCCTGCTGGCCCTGTACCAGCGGCTACGCCTGCACTGCCCGGCCCCCTTTGCCGGCCTGGCCATCGCTGGAGCGGCGGCGGCCGGGGAGGCGATTCTCTCGGCATCCCCGGAGCGCTTTCTGCGGCTCACGGGCGATGGACTGGTGCAAACCCGGCCGATCAAGGGCACCCGGCCCCGCCATGGCGACCCCCTGGCCGATGCCGAAGCGGCGGCCGAGCTTGTGAGCAGCCCCAAGGACCGGGCAGAGAACGTGATGATCGTGGACCTGCTGCGCAACGACCTGGGGCGGGTGTGCCGGCCGGGCTCGGTGCGAGTACCCCAGCTGGTGGGCCTGGAGAGCTACAGCCAGGTGCACCACCTCACCTCGGTGGTGGAGGGCCAACTGCGGGAAGGGCTGGGCGCGGCAGAGCTGCTGCGGGCCTGCTGGCCCGGGGGCTCGATCACCGGCGCCCCCAAGATCCGTGCCTGCCAGCGCCTCAACGCCCTGGAGCCCGTGGCCAGGGGCCCCTACTGCGGCAGCCTGTTCCGGCTGCAGGGCCGCCACAACCTCGACAGCAGCATCCTGATCCGCTCCCTGTTCGTGCAGGCACGCAGCCTGCGGGTTCACGCCGGCTGCGGCATCGTGGCCGACTCCGATCCGCAGGCTGAAGCTGAGGAGCTGGGCTGGAAACTGCAGCCGCTGTTGCGGGCCCTGGGCTGCGGCCGAACCACCGATGGCTGAGCCCGTGATCGCCTGGGTCGACGAACCCGCCCCCGCCGGCCGCTGGGGGCTGCCCCAGGAGCTGGGGGTGCCCCTGGACGATCGGGGCCTGCTGCTGGGGGACGGCCTCTTTGAAACGGTGCTGGTGGAGGAAGGGCGCCCCCGGCTGCTGGCGGAGCATCTGGCGCGCTGGCGGCAGGGCGCGGCCCTGCTGGGTATGGACGCGCCCCCGGCGGCTGCCCAGCTGGAGCCGCTGATCGGCGAGGCGGTGGCACGCAGCGGCATCCGCCAGGGTGCCCTGCGCCTGAACTGGAGCCGCGGCTCCGCTGGCAGCGCAGCCCGGGGCATCGGCATCCCGGGCCGCTGCCGCCACCGCTTCTGGCTGCAGCTCACGGCCACGGCTCCCTGCTTCGCGCCGCTGCGGGTGATCGTGAGCCCCACCGAGGAGCGCAGCGCCACGAGTGTGCTCAGCCGCTGCAAGACCTTCGCCTATGGCCCGGCCATCCAGGCCCGCCGCCAGGCCGAGGCCGCCGGTGCCGACGATGCCCTGCTGAACAGCAGCGCCGGCGGCCTGTGCTGCGGCACCACGGCCAACCTGCTGGTGCGGCTGGAGGGCCGCTGGCTCACCCCGCCCCTGGCGAGCGGCTGCCTGCCCGGGGTGATGCGCGCCCGCGCCCTGGCCCTGGGGCTGGCGCAGGACGCCGGCCCCAGGGAGCTGAGCGAAGCCGCCCTGCGGGGCAGCAGCGGCGCGCTCCTGCTCAACAGCCTCAGCTGCCGGCCGATCAGCCACCTGGCTGGATGCCCCCTGGCCTGGCTTGCCCAGACCGAGCAGCTGTGGCGCCAGCTGCTCGACTGATCAGAAACCGCGCTCGCTGATCAGACGCTCAGGAAGCGCTCCACCACGTCCTTGCTGAGGTCACTGGTGGAACCACTGGCCACGACTCCGCCCTTCTGCATGGCGTAGTACCAGTCGGCCTGGCGCACGAAGTGCAGGTGCTGCTCCACCAGCAGCACGCTGATGCCGGTGGCCTCGATGATGCGGCGCACGGCCCGCTCGATGTCCAGAACCACCGAGGGCTGGATGCCTTCGGTGGGCTCATCGAGCAGGAGCAGCTTGGGCTTGCCCAGCAGCGCCCGGGCGATCGCCAGCTGCTGCTGCTGACCGCCGGAGAGGTCGCCGCCGCGGCGGCCGAGGAACTTCTCCAGGATCGGGAACAGCTCGAAAACGATCGGATCGATGTGACGGTTGCGGGCCAGGCCGCCCGGCAGGGCCTCCATGCCGAGCAACAGGTTTTCGCGCACCGTGAGCTGGGGAATGATCTCCCGGCCCTGGGGCACGTAGCCGATGCCCCCCCGGGCGCGGCTGTGGGGCGGCAGGGCCGACACCTCCCGCTCCTGCAGGTGCACCGAACCGCGGCGCTGGCGCAGCAGGCCGATCACGGTCTTGAGCAGGGTGGTCTTGCCGACCCCGTTGCGGCCGATCAGGCACACCATCTGACCCGGCTGCACGGTGAGGTCCACATCGCGCAGGATGTGGCTCTCGCCGTAATACACGTTCAGCCCCTGAACCTGGAGCGTGGGCGGCAGCGGTGCTCCGCCGGAATCGCGGTGGGGATGGTTGGTTGACACGTGGTCGCTGGTTGAAACGTCGATCGGCGCGGTCATCGGAATTCCCCCTCCGCCTCGCTGCCCAGATACACCTCAATCACCTTGGGATCGCTCTGCACCTGATCCATCGAGCCCTCGCAGAGCACGTGACCCTCGTGCAGCACCGTGACCGGGGCCTGCAGGTCGCGGATGAACTCCATGTCGTGCTCGATCACCAGCACGGTGTGCTCCCCAGCCAGCTGCTTGAGCAGATCGGCGGTGCGCTCGGTCTCCTCATCGGTGAGGCCGGCCACCGGTTCATCCACCAGCAGCAGCTGGGGGTCCTGGGCCACCAGCATGGCGATCTCCAGCCACTGCTTCTGGCCGTGGGAGAGCCCCCCGGCCTGCTGGTTGGCGTGGGACTCGAGTCCCACCACCCCCAGGAGCTGCTGCACCCGGTCACGGGCAGTGGAATCAAGGCGGCCGAACAGCAGATCCAGGGGGGACGCCCGCCGGCTCACTGCCAGCTCCAGATTGCGCCGCGGGGTGAGGTTCTGATACACCCGCGGCGTCTGGAACTTGCGGCCGATGCCGAGGCGGGCGATGCGGTGCTCGGCGGTGCCCACCAGGGAGCGACCCCTGAACAGCACATCCCCCTTCGTGGGTCGCACCTTGCCGGTGATCACATCGAGAAAGGTGGTCTTGCCGGCGCCATTGGGGCCGATCACCGCCCTGAGATCGCCGGGGGCGAGGCGCAGGTTGAGGTCGTTGAGGGCCCAGAAGCCATCGAAGCTCACGCTCACCCCGCGCAGCTCCAGCAGCGGAGCAACACCAGCGGAAGCCCAGGCGGAGCTGGTGCGTGCAGTGGTCATCGCGCACCTCCTTCCAGTTCCGTTTTCTCGGCCTGCACGGCCGGATCGAGATCGAGCTCGGGATAGGTGGCTGCCAGGGGCGGCCAGCCCACCATCGCCTGGATGCGACCGGGTCCGCCGCTGCGCCACCAGCCCACCAGGCCATCCGGCAGGGCCGTCACCACCAGCAGGAACAGACCGCCCTGGATGAACAGCCAGGTTTCCGGCAGGGCCTCACTCACCAGGCTCTTGGCGTAGTTGATCAACACGGCGCCGAGCACGGCACCGATCAGGGTGCCGCGCCCTCCGACCGCCACCCAGATCACCATCTCGATCGAGAAGGGCACGGCCATGTACTGGGGCGAGACGATGCCCGACTGCACGGTGTAGAGCGCGCCGCTGATGCCCGCCAGAGCTCCTGCCACCGCAAACACCACGGTCTTGTAGGCGGTGGGGTTGTAGCCGGTGAAGCGCAGGCGTGGTTCGTCGTCGCGGATGGCGATCAGGGCATCGCCGAAGCGGCCGCGGGTGAGCCAGCGGCAGAGCAGGAAGGCCGCAACCACCAGCACCACCGTGAGCCAGAACAGGTTGCGCTGCATGGCATCACTGCCCACCAGTTCCCCGAAGATGCGGGCTGTGTCGGTCTTGAGACCGTTGGTGCCGTTGATCAACTTCTGCTGGCCATTGAAGAAGTTGAAGAACACCAGCAAGGCGGCCTGGGTGAGGATCGAGAAGTAGACCCCCTTGATGCGGTTGCGGAACACCAGATAGCCGAGCACGCCAGCCACCAGCGCCGGAATCACCCAGATCGCGAAGAAGGTGAACAGGGCGGAATTGAAGGGTTGCCAGAAGGCCGGCAGGTCCTGAACGCCATAGAGGCCGAAGAACTCGGGCAACTTGCCGGGCTCCAGGGCCAGCAACTGCAGGTGCATGCCGAGGGCATAACCGCCGAGGGAAAAGAAGATCCCCTGCCCCAGGCTGAGCATGCCGGTGAAGCCCCAGATCAGATCAATGCCCAGGGCGGCGATCCCCAGGGCCAGAAACCGGCCCAGCAGGTTGAGGCGGAAGGGGGGCAGCAGCACCGGCAGCACCACCGCCAGCAGCACGATCACGGCCCAGATCAGCCAGCGCACCCAGCCGGGACGGCCTGCACCGGGGCCCCCCGCAGGCAGAAGGAAGGAACGGGCCATCGCTCAGGCCTCCACCATGCGGCCCTTCTGCGGGAAAAGGCCAGCAGGCCTGAACTGCAGAAACACCACGATCAGAGCGAACACCAGCACCTTGGCCATTGAGGTGGTGGCGAAGAAGGTGACCAGCTCATTGAGGCCGGTGGGCATGGCCGGCCACACCAGCAGCAGCGAGCCCGAACCGATCACATAGCTGAGGATGCCGATCCCAAGGGCAGCCACCACCGTGCCCATCAGCTTGCCCACGCCACCGAGCACCACCACCATGAAGCAGTCCACGATGTAGTTGCCGCCCAGATTCGGGCCCACCGAGCCCAGCAGGCTCACGGCCACCCCGGCCACCCCCGCCAGGCCCGAGCCCACGAGGAAGGTGAGGGCATCGACGCGCTCCGTGGGAATGCCCAGGCAATTGCTCATGGGGCGGTTCTGGGTGACGGCCCGGATGCGGATGCCCCAGACGCTCTTCTGCAGGAACCAGGTGACCAGCACCAGGGCCACCACCGTGAGAGCCACGATGAACAGGCGGGCGGTGGGCATGGTGATGCCGGCCACCTCAATCGAGCCGCGCAGCCACTGGGGAGCGGTGACGTCAAGGTTGCGGGCGCTGAACCAGGGCTGGCGCATAGAGCGGACGCCGGCGAGTCCGAGGGCTGCGCCGATGCCGAGCACAGCAGCCAACAGCCAGTTGCCAACGGCCAGCAGGGGGGTCCAGCGTTGCTGCCACCAGCGGCCGGGGGTGAAACGGGGGATCAGCAGGCCCACGGCCACCGCCAGCACCAGGCCAACGGCAAAGGAGGTGCTCACCGAGCGCACGAGCTGCTGCAGGATCAGGCTCACGCCCCAGGTGGCCAGCAGCGTTTCCAGAGGCCTGCCATAGAGGCGGCGGATCACCGTTTTCTCAAGCAACAGACCGAACAGCCCACTCACCAGAAAAGCGGCTGGAATCGCGAGCAGGATGTAGGCGGGAAAGAGCGTCTCCAGAGGACCACTCTTGAACAGGTTCTGCACCACGAAGGTGGTGTAGGCGCCGATCATCATCAACTCGCCGTGGGCCATGTTGATCACACCCATCAGGCCGAAGACCACAGCCAGGCCGAGGGCGGCCAACACCAGCACCGAACCGATCGCCAGACCGTTGAACAGAGTGTCGTAAAGGAGATCCATGGGGCCCGTGCGGGCTCTGCAGTAGAGAACACAAAACGAGAGCCTCGCGAGCAGCCGATCAGCGCAGTGGCCTGAGCTGGACGCAAGACTCTCAACAGAAAGGCGGCGGGAAAGACCTTTACCTCCCCGCCGCGGGCTCAGATGCAGAGGATCACATCTTGAACTTGCCGGGATCGGGCACGTCGGTGCGGGTCCAATCACAGGTGTAGCCCTTGGTTTCCGGCACGAACTGGTTCCAGGCAAGAGGCTTCACAACACCCTTGTCTTCGATGATCTTGAACATGCCATCGTTCTGCACTTCACCAATCATCACCAATTCGGTGGTGTGGTGATTGGGCTGCACCTCGATCTTGCCTTGGGGAGCATCAAAGGTAACCCCGATCAGGGCCGCCCGAACCTTGTTGTCGTCGACGCTGTTGGCCTTTTCAGCACCCTTTGCCCAGAGGTACACCATGTTGTAGGCCGATTCAGCCGGATCGTTGGTGACCCGGTTGTCGCCATACTTCGCCTTGAACGCCTCGGTGAAGGCCTTGGAGGCGGGGGTGTCGAGGCTCTGGAAGAAGTTCCAGGCTGCGTAGGTGCCTTCCAGATACTCGGGGCCGATGGCGGCCACCTCTTCCTCAGCGATCGAGAAGCTCATGATCGCGTAGCCATTGGCCGGGGTGATGCCGGCGGCCTTCAGCTGCTTGAAGAAGGCCACATTGCTGTCCCCATTGAGGGTGTTCACGATCACGCCGCCCTTGGGCAGGGCCTGCTTGATCTTGGCAATGATCGGGGCCACTTCCGTGTTACCCAGGGGCAGATAGTCCTCACCCACCAGGTTGCCGCCCTCGGCCTTCAGCTGCTCCTTGATGATGGTGTTGGCCGTGCGCGGATACACGTAGTCCGAACCCACCAGGAAGAAGTCCTTGCCCTTGTTCTTCAGCAGCCAGGACACTGCTGGCTCAGCCTGCTGGTTGGGGGTGGCACCGCTGTAGAAGATGTTCTTGGAGCACTCCTGACCCTCATATTGAATCGGATAGAAGAGGAAGTGATCCTTGGCCTCGAACACCGGCAGCATCGCCTTGCGGCTGGCGGAGGTCCAGCCGCCGAAGACCACGGCTACCTGATCCTGGTCGATCAGTTTCTTGGCTTTCTCGGCAAAGGTGGGCCAGTCGGAGGCGCCGTCCTCCTCGACGGGCACGATCTTCAGCTTCTTGCCATCGATGGTGATGCCGCCCTTGGCATTGATCTCATCGATCGCCATCAGCTCGGCTTCGGCCACCGTGTTCTCGGAGATGGCCATGGTGCCGGAGCGGCTGTGAAGGATCCCCACCTTCACTTCACCGTCGAAATCGCCGGCAGCCTGTTCACCGCCGCCACAGGCGACCAGGGAGAACGACATCGCCAATGCCGTGGTCCCAGCCACAACACGAAGAGGCTTCTGCATCAAC
>JBBASN010000056.1:0-15288 GCA_040399225.1 Prochlorococcaceae cyanobacterium
TCGAAGAACCAGCTCTCCACCGGGTTGTAGTTGCCCGGGCCCACGATGTAGGTGGGGCGGAAACTGGTGAAGGCGATCCCCTGGCTGCGCAGCCATTCCTCGGTGTGGAGCTTGCCGGCGTGGCGGCTGGCCGGATCGGTGGGGCTGTCCTCATCGAGGGGCCAGAGCTCGCTGTCGGCGTACACCCCGGCCGAGCTCACATACACGAAGCGGTGGCTGGGTGACCCGGTGCGGGCAATCACCGCCTCGGAATCCTCGAGGGTGCGGCCGGAGCTGTCGACGATCACATCGAAGCGGCGGCCCTCCAGCTGTTGCAGGCCCTCGGCCGTGCTGCGGTCGCCCACCAGGTGCTCCACCCCCGCTGGCGCCGGCTTGTTGCCGCGGGTGAACAGGGTGAGGGCATGGCCGGCGGCCTGCAGGCGCTCCACCAAGGGCTTGCCCACGAAGCGTGTGCCGCCCATCACCAGGATGTCCATGTCGTTGCCCGCTGCCGGGCCGTGAAACGGGGGCCATTCTGGTGGTCCCCCGCAGCGGCGCCGCGCCCGGCCTGCCCATCAACCGGCAGCGCCGCCAATCCCCAGGCGGGCCAGCAGCCAGGCCCAGAGCGGCACGCTCACCAGGGCCAGCAGGGTGCTCACCAACACCAGGCCGGCGGCGGCCTGCACCATCGCCGCCGGCCGCTGGGGCATGGCCTCGGCCAGCAGCAGCACCGCCACCGCCGTGGGCGCCGCCGCCTGCAGCACCACGGCGGCCATGGCCAGGGGCGGCAGGGCCAGGGGGGTGCGGGCCAGCAGCAGGCAGAGCCCGAGCAGCACCAGGGGGAACAGCAGCAACTTCACCACCAGCACCAGCCAGAGGCGGCGCGGCAAGCGGATGGCCGTACTCCGGGCCAGTCGCATGCCCACCAGCAGAAGCGACAGCAACACCACACCACGGGCCGGCCACCACAGCCATTGCGCCAGCACAGCGCTCCAGGGGGTGAGCTGCAGCACACCGGCCCCCAGCAGGCCCCGGCTGGCGGGGCTGGCCAGCAGGGCCCGCAGCAGGGCCCGGGGCCGCAGCCGCTCACCCGCCAGCAGCAGGGGCCCCAGGCACCAGGTGAACAGGGTGGCGGCCAGGTCGTAGCTGATGGCGTAGCCCACCGCCTGGGGCGGCAGCAGGGCCAGGGCGGCCGGGATGCCGAAGTAGGCGGTGTTGCCCACCACAGCCGCCAGCTGCTCATGGGGCCTGGGGAAGCAGCCCCGCATCAGCAGGAGCCCGGCCGCCACAGCCAGCAGGGCCAGCAGGGCCACCTGGCCGTAGCGCCAGTCCAGGCCGGCGCGCAACAGCAGGCCAGTGAGACTGAAGGGCACCCCCCAGGTCACCAGGGGGGGCGCCAGACGGGCGGGCAGCTGGGGCCAGCGCCGGCCGAGCAGCAGTCCCAGCGCCAGGGCCGGGCCGAGTTCCAGCAGCACCAGCACGGGGGTAGGCCACAGGGGGGCAACCGCCCCAGGATGGTCGCGCAGGGCAGCAGCAGCTCCAGCGACAGCCGGCAGCAGGGCACGTCCTCACCCCCCAATCTCTTGCCCGCAATCCCACACCGATGCGCCCCAGTCCGGCCTACACCGCCCAGCCCGCCGCCCTGGGCCGCAGCGGTGGCTTCCGCCATTTCCGGCTGGTGGGGGAGCGGGGGCGCGGCCGCCAGCGGAGCGTGGAGCTGGCCGCCGTGCTCGATGGCAGCTTCCGGCTGCTGCTGCCCCTGGCCGAACTGGCCAACCGCGAGCTCTGGCAGCCTGGCTGGCATCCCCTGCCGCCGCCCATGCAGATCATCCCCGCCATCGACCTGCTCGACGGCCACTGCGTGCGCCTGCACCAGGGCGACTACGACCAGGTCACCCGCTTCAGCGATGACCCGGTGGCCCAGGCCCTCAGCTGGCAGGAGCAGGGGGCGGAGCGGCTGCACCTGGTGGACCTGGACGGCGCCCGCAGCGGCGAGCCAGTGAACGACGCCGCCATCAAGGCCATCACGGCCGCCCTCGCCATCCCGGTGCAGCTGGGTGGCGGCGTGCGCAGCGCCGAGCGGGCCGAGGAGCTGCTGGCCGCGGGCCTTGAGCGGGTGATCCTGGGCACGGTGGCGCTGGAGCAGCCCGAGCTGGTGAAGCAGCTGGCACGCACCCACCCAGGGCGGATCGTGGTGGGCATCGACGCCCGCTACGGCCAGGTGGCCACCCGCGGCTGGCTGGAGACCAGCAGCATCGAGGCCACGGCACTGGCCCGGGAGCTCTCGGCCTGCGGCATCGCCGCGATCATCAGCACCGACATCGCCACCGACGGCACCCTGGCCGGGCCCAATCTGGATGCCCTGCGGGCGATGGCGGCGGCCAGCGCGGTGCCGGTGATCGCCTCCGGGGGGATCGGCACCCTGGAGCACCTGCTCTCCCTGCTGCCCCTCCAGTCCCTGGGGGTGAGCGGGGTGATCGTGGGCCGAGCTCTCTACGACGGCCGGGTCAACCTGGCCGAAGCCCTGCAGGCGATTGGTGCCGGCCGCTGGCAGGACGTGCCCGAGACGCCGGGCAGCAGCGCCATCGCCTAACGCGGATCGATTGCGGACTGGCTTATAACAGATGGATCAGCTGTTCCGGTGTGTTCCGTGAGCGCCGTCGCCCTCACTCCAGGCCCGCGTGATGCCGGTGGCCCGCGCCACACCGGAGCCCCCCAGTGCTCGCCTCCTGACCCCAGCCCAGGCGAACCGGGCTGCAGCTCGGTGGAGGATGTGTACCGCCGCTGCCGCGACCTGGGCATGCGCCTGAGCCGTCAGCGGCGCATGGTGCTGGATCTGCTCTGGAGCGAGAAAAGCCATCTCAGCGCCCGGGACATCTTTGAGAAACTGAACAACCTCGGCCGCAACATTGGCCATACCTCGGTGTACCAGAACCTTGAAGCCCTGCAGTCGGCCGGGGTGATCGAGTGCCTCGACCGGGCCAGCGGCCGCCTCTACGGCTACCGCAGCGATCCCCACAGTCACCTCACCTGCCTGGAGTCCGGGGCAATCCAGGACCTCGACGTGGAACTCCCGCCTGAACTGCTGCGCCAGATCGAAGCCCACACCGGCTTCGCGATCGAGTCGTACACCCTGCACCTCTCGGGGCGGCGGCGGCCTTGCTGAGCTCGGTACCTTGAGCGTGCCGCTGTGTCCTCCCGCTTGACCACCCAGCTCCTGCTACTGGCTGAGCCCCTGCGGGCTGCGGGCTTGGGCAGCTGGATTCAATCGGGCCGAAGCGATGCGGGGAGCGGCTTGACGGGCGACATCCAGGTGTTGACCGGGGTGGATGCCCTGCAGGGGCCGCCTGGCTTGGTGCTCTGGGCTCCCGCCCCCGGGATGCCCCTGGCCGCCTTGCAGAGGGAAGCCACCCTGCTGCGCGAGCGTTGGCACCCTGCCCCCCTCCTGCTGGTACTCAGCGAAGGGCACGGTCTTGCTGCAAGCGACCTGCTGCTGTTGGCCAGCGAGGGCCTGCTGGAAGCACCCGACGCCAGCCAGCTGCTGGCCGCCCTGAACACCCTGCTGGGAGGCGGCCGGGTGCTGGAGCTGCAGCCCGGCCGGCAGGAGCCTTTCGAGCGTCAGGGGCAGGCAGGGCCGACCACCATCGGCCAGGCCCTGCTGCTGAGCGGCCTTCAGCAACTGGACATCGCCAGCAGCGGCTGCCGCCTGCTGCTCAGCCGGGTCGGCATTCACCCCCTGGCGCGGCTGCTGCTGGAAGGCCGGCTGCGGGAGATGGCCATGGCGCGCCGTTTCCTGCTCTGGATCTGGGGACCGGTGAGCCTGGCCTGGAGCGAACCGGTCGCCCCCCAGCCCAGGGGTCCGGGAGCGGGCAGCAGCAGCCTCACCCTGCAGCAGCGCAACGCCTCAGGCGTGTGGCTGGCCGTGCGGGGGCGGCTGAGCTCGGCCATCGAGGCCGGCCTGGCCAACCGCAGCGGCCAGCTGCTCGCCCTTGAAGGACTGAACGTCGACCGACGCACCGACCTGCTGATCGCCCTGCTCAGCCAGCTCGATGCACTGCGCCAGCAGCTGGTCGAGGAACTGGCCCAGACCCCCGGCGATGCCGTGGGTCTGCTGCAGCAGCGCTGGCGGGTGCTGCAACCCAGGCTGCGGGAGCAGGCCCTGCTGGCGATGGCCAGCCCCTATGTGCAGATTCCCCTGGAGGGCAAGCTTCAGCCCGTCGCCTCCTCCCTGGTTCAGGCCAGCGATCTGAGCCTGGACGACCCCGAACTGCCCGACCCGCAACCGATGCTGGCCACTTTGCTGCTGGCCCGCCCCCTGCTGGTGGACGGCCAGCTGCTGCCCCCGGATGAGCCCAGGGCGGTGCTGCACCTGGAGCAACTGGTGGCCAACTGGCTGCTGCGCAACGCCGAACTGCTGGCCGCCGACGTGCTGGCCTGCTGCGGCGACTGGCCGGAACTGCGCCGTTACCTGCTGCGGCCCGAGCTCCTGGCCACCCGCAATCTCGAGCGCCTGCGCAACCAGCTCAATGCCCAGCAGCGCTGGCTGAGCTGGTTCAGCCGGCCGATCGCCCTCTATGAGAGCCGCCGTGAGCTGCTCTGCCTCGAGGGCGGCAGCATCGCCAGCCGCAATCTGCTCGAACCGCGCGACCAGGAGCTGCGCAGGCTCGGCTGGCTGCAGCAGGTGGTGACCCTCTCCCTGGAGGCCCGCGATGCGGTCGGGCCCCAGCTGCGCCAGCTGATCCGCGGGATCGGCGACCTGCTGGTGGTGCTGCTCACCCAGGTGGTGGGCCGGGCGATCGGCCTGGTGGGTCGCGGCATCCTCCAGGGCATGGGCCGCAGCCTCGGCCGCTCCTGATCGGCCAGCCGCCACAATGGCGCCAACCGAACCGTCCAGGGTGAACCGCAGCTTCAGAGCCGCATGCCGTGTCGTGGTCGTTCTGTCCCTGATGGTGGGCCTGCTGGGGCTGGCGCCGGCAAGCGCCCAGGCCTCCCTCACCAACAACAACTACGACGGCAACATCTACGCCCTCTACGCGGGCAACGGCTCCCTGGTGCCCCCCCGCAGCAGCCTGGAACAGGCCCTGGCGGAGCAGCGCCCGGCGGTGGTGATCTACTACCTCGACGACGACACCGCCAGCAAGCAGTTCGCACCGGTGGTGTCGGAGCTGCAGCGGTTGTGGGGCAACACGATTGAGCTGATTCCCCTGGTCACCGACCCCCTGCAGAACCGCCCCGAACGCGGCCCCAGTGATCCGGCCCACTACTGGCATGGGCGCATTCCCCAGGTGGTGGTGTTCAGCCCTGAAGGCCGGGTGCTCCTGGATCAGGAGGGCCAGGTGCCCCTCGATGCGATCAACGACGCCGTGAGCCAGGCCACCGGGATCACCATCCCTGAGGAATTCCGTCGCAGCACCACCGTGAGCATCAACGAGCTCAACGCCGAGGTGGTGCGCCGGTGAGCGATCAGGACAAGCCGCCCGCACCCGGCGCAAGCCGCCAGGAAAGCGATGCCATGGGCGCTATCGCCGTGCCCGCGGAGCACTACTGGGGTGCCCAGACCCAGCGCTCGCTCCAGTACTTCCCCTTCGGCCAGCCCATGCCCCTGGCGGTGGTGCATGCCTTCGGCCAGCTCAAGGCGGCCTGCGCCGAGGTGAACCAGGCCAAGGGCAAGCTCAGCCCCGAGCTGGCCGCCCTGATCGTGGCCGCCGCTGAGGAGGTGGCCGCCGGCACCCTCGACGGGGAGTTCCCGCTCAAGGTGTGGCAAACGGGCTCCGGCACCCAGACCAACATGAACGTCAACGAGGTGATCGCCAACCGGGCGATCGCAGCCTCAGGTGGCGTGCTGGGCAGCAAGAGCCCGGTGCACCCCAACGACCATGTGAATCTCAGCCAGTCCAGCAACGACACCTTCCCGGCCGCCCTGCACATCGCCGTGGCGATTGAGGTGCAGGAGCGGCTGATCCCGGCGGTGGAGGCCCTGCGCGATGCCCTGGCCGCCAAAGCCGAGGCGTTCACCACGATCATCAAGATCGGACGCACCCACCTGCAGGACGCGGTGCCCCTCAGCCTGGGCCAGGAATTCGGCGGCTACGCCGCCCAGCTCGAGCTCGGGCTGGAGAGCCTGCGGGCCGCCCTGCCCCAGGTGCACCAGCTGGCCATCGGCGGCACGGCTGTGGGCACCGGCCTCAATGCCCCGGCCGGCTTCGGGGAAGCGGTGGCCGCCCGGCTGGCCGAGCGCCTCGGCCTGCCCTTCACCTCCGCCCCCAACAAGTTCCAGGCACTGGCGGGCCATGAGCCGCTGGCCGCAGCCCACGGCGCCCTCACGGTGCTGGCGGGCAGCCTGATGAAGATCGCCAACGACATCCGCTGGCTGGCCAGCGGCCCCCGCTGCGGCCTGGGCGAGCTGATCCTGCCGGAAAACGAGCCCGGCAGCTCGATCATGCCGGGCAAGGTGAATCCCACCCAGTGCGAAAGCCTGACGATGGTGGCCGTGCAGGTGATGGGCAACAACACCGCCGTGCAGATGGGCGCCAGCCAGGGCAACTTCGAGCTCAACGTGTTCAAGCCCCTGATCGCCCACAACCTGCTGGAGAGCATCGACCTGCTCACCGGCGCCTGCGCCAGTTTCCGCCAGCACTGCATTGAAGGCCTTCAAGCCGATGAGAGCCGCATCGCCACCCTGCTCGACCAGAGCCTGATGCTGGTCACAGCCCTCACCCCGGCGATCGGCTACGACCGCGCCTGCGCCATCGCTAAGCACGCCCACAACCACCAGCTCAGCCTCAAGGAGGCGGCCCTGATGCTGGGCGAGCTCAGCGCCGAGGCGTTCGACCAATGGGTACAACCGCAGGCCATGGTTTGAAGCCTGGCTCAACCAGCACCTGAATCCGTCGCCAGGATGGCTGTCTGGGATCTGCCTGGCCCAGCCCACCGCGCAGCCGCCGATGACCCTGGAACTCGGCGAGAGCGCCTTTAGTGACGCAGGGATTCCCATGGTCTTCGTGGAGGCCAGTGGGGAGAGGGGAGGCCTGGGAACGATCCATTCCGCCAATGGCGCCATGGCCTATTTCACCGGCAGAAGCCAAGACTCCTTGGCTGGCCTTGCCTTCGCTGAATTGGTGCACCGCGACGATGTCGCCATCGGTGAAGACCAGGTCGCCCGATTGATCAATGGAGAAAGTCACACCTGCTCTTTCGAGAAACGCTTCGAGCATGCGGATGGCCATCGCACCTGGGGGCTGATAACACTTGCGCCAGCCAGGGTCAACACCTCCGGCCTGGGGAGGCCCTTGATCGTGCAGCTGCAAGATATCTCCGAGCGCAAACATTTCCTGGGTCAGCTCGAGTACTTTGCTGACCACGATCCGCTCACGTCTCTCTACAACCAGCGGCGCTTCCGCATCGAGGTTGACCGCCAGCTCGCCTATGTACGCCGACACGGGGGTGGCGGCGCCGTGCTGATGCTGGACCTCGATCACTTCAAGAGCATCAACGACCAATTTGGCCACGCCGCCGGCGACGCCCTGATCATCGCCGTGGCCACGGCCCTGGTCGCAAACTCACGGGAAACCGATGTGGTGGCAAGGCTCGGGGGTGATGAATTTGCAATTATTTTGCCCGAATCAACCCTTAGCGAGGCGACTGGCCATGCCGAGTCGATTCTCACAGCCTTGCGAGGGGTGGTGGTTGACGGCGCCGGCCAAGGCATGAACGTTGCCGCCAGCTGTGGGGTGGCGGGCTTCCTGAGCAACGACGGCCAATGTGCCGACGACGTATTGATGAACGCCGATCTAGCCCTGTACCAGGTGAAGGAATCCGGCCGTGGTCGCGTGCAGGTGTTTCACAGCGACAGCGGCCTGCACGAAAAGGTTCATGCCCGGCTGCTGTGGTCAGAGCGGATCCGTGATGCCCTCGACAACAACGGCTTTGTGCTGCATGCCAAACCGGTGATCAATCTCCTCACCGACGATGTGGCGTTCTACGAGCTGCTGATCCGGTTGCGGGCACCGGGGGGAATTCTGATTCCCCCAGAGGTGTTCCTCTACACGGCCGAACGCTTTGGCATGGCCATCTCCATTGACGAATGGGTCACGAGTCGGGCCATTCAATTGCTGGAGCAGATGGACCCCGCAGGTCGACTGGCCCTCGGGGTGAACCTCAGTGGCACTTCACTCCAAGGCAAGCGATTCATCACGTTCCTGCAGGACAAACTGGCCACAACCAGCTTTCCCCGACACCTGCTGCTCTTTGAACTCAGCGAAACGGTGGCGATGGCCAATCTGGAATGCGCGCGCCAGTTCAAACAGAGCCTGGTCAAGCTCGGCTGTCGACTGGCGCTCGATGACTTCGGCGCAGCGTTCGGAAGCTTCTTCTATCTCAAACATCTGCGCGTTGATGTGCTCAAAATCGACGGCGAATACGTGCGAGGCCTTGGCACCGACAACGACCCCACCGACTGTCTGATCATTGAGGCACTGGTGAAGCTTGCCAAGGGCCTCGGCACCATCGTGGTTGCCGAATTCGTGGGCGACCAGGAAACCCGCCAGAAGCTCCTGGCCATGGGGGTACACCTGGGCCAGGGAGTCTTCCTCGGCCCATCGCGCGACATCCAGGAGGTGGAGGCCCTCCAGCCCGATGCAAGACGATGCAGCCCTGAGCAGACCAGCCACCATGAGCCGTGAGCCCGCCATCCCCAGCCCTGCCTCTGCCTCCCTGGCCCAGCAGCTCTGGGACGCCAACAGTGCCCTGGCCCAGCGCTGCCTGGAGCACTCCTTCGTTCAGGGGCTGGCCCAAGGCAACCTGCCAGCCGACGTGTTTGCCGGCTACGTGGCCCAGGACGCCAGCTTCCTGGAAAGCTTCGCCCGGGCCTATGCCCTGGCCATCGCCCACAGCCCGGATCAGGCCAGCCTGATCGCCTTCAATGGCCTGCTGCAGGGGGTGCTGGCGGAACTAGACCTGCACGCCGGCTACGCGCAGCGCTGGGCCATCAACCTTGAAGCCACCACCCCCCTGCCGGCCACCACGGCCTACACCGCATTCCTGCTGTCCACCGCCAAGGCCGGCGATCCAGGGCTGATCTGCGCTGCCATGACCCCCTGCCTGCGCCTCTACGCCTGGCTGGGGCAGCAGCTGCGGGCCCAGGTGGGCCAGCCAGAGCACGCCTACGCCGACTGGATCAACACCTACGCCGACCCGGGCTTCGAGCAGCTCACCCAGCAGCTGGAGGGGCTGTTGAATCGCCTGGCCACTGCCGGCACCCCGCTTGATGACACCTACCGGCGGGCGATGGAGCTGGAGCTGGCCTTCTTCGACGCCCACGCGCCGGCTTGATCCAGCCCCTCCCGTCCGGCGCTCAGGCCAGGTCGGCCCGGAACTCCCCTGCCAGGGACGCCACCACCCCCTGGACACTGTCTCCGCGCCGCAACAGCAGACGCTGGCGGACATAGGGGAGCCCCGCGGTGATCGAGGCCTCGAGCCGATCCAGCCAGGGGTGCTCATCGGCTGCGGCCCAGGGCCGCACCCAGCCCAGTACCAGGGCGGCGAGCCGCTTCAGGGGCATCCGATCACCGTCCTGGCTGGCGATCAGCGAGGCCTCGATCCCGTCGCGCGAGGCGCTGAAGCAGTTGTCCCGGAGGATCCACCAGGGCTGGGGCGCCAGGGCGGCGGGCGGAGTCCAGGAGCCGCGGGATGCCTGCAGGAAGCGCACAAGCGCCCGCAGCAGGGCGGCCAGGGCCAGCGCCTCCGCCAGCGTGGGCTGGGCATCCATCACCCGCACCTCGAGCGTGCCGAAGTGGGGAGAGGGCCTCAGATCCCAGTGGATGTCACGCACCGAGCCCAGCGCGCCGGCCCGGGCCATGGTGGAAAAGAAGCGCTGGAAGGCTGGCCAGTCCGGGAAGTCGGGCGGGATGCCGTAGGTGCGCGAGGCGGCCAGCACCCGCTGGCGGAAGGCCGCGAAGCTGGTATCGCTGCCATGCCAGAAGGGTGAGCTGGCGGAAAGGGCCACCAGCAGTGGCAGGAACGGCATGAGCTCGCGCATCACGGTGAGCGCCTCGCCACCGCTCGGCATGCCCAGGTGCACATGGGTGGCGAAGGTCACCTGGTTCTGACCCAGCCAGCCAGAGTTCCGCTCCATCAGGCGATAGCGCTCGCCAGGGGTATAGGTCGCCGGTCTGCGGTTGAAGGGATGGGTGCCGGCGCCGCACACGCCCAGCCCCAGCCGGTCCGCATGCTGGAGGAGATCTATGAGCAGCGGCCGCAGGCAGGCCTCCAGCTCGGTGAGATCCGCCGCTACCGGCGACACCACCTCCACCGTGTTCTGCAGGAACTCCGGCTTCACGTAGCGGCGGTCGCTGTAGGTCTCGAGCAGCGGCAGCACACCGTCGGCCAGATCAAGGGTGGCGGGATCGAGCAGCTGCAGCTCCAGCTCCATGCCCACGGAGAAGGCCGCTGACGGCGTGAAGTCCATCCCCCGCCCTCAGGACTCCAGCGCCCGTTCCGCCTCGCGCACCACCGCCTCGAAGAAGGCAGCACCCACCGGCAGCACACCCTCGTCGATGTCAAAGGCAGGACTGTGCAAGGGCACGTAGGCACTGCCCTCGGGCCGGGCCCCGAAACGCACGTAGCAGCCGGGGATCCGCTGCAGGTAGTAGGCGAAATCCTCACTGCCCATGCTGGGGTGATCCAGCGTCATCAGGCCGGCGTCCCCCACCACCCGGCGGGCGGCCCGCTCGGCCAGGCGGGCTTCTGGGGCGGTGTTCACCACCGGCGGATAGCCCGGCTTGATCGTCACCTTCAGTTGCGCATTGTGCAGATCGCCCAGGGCGCGGGCCATGCGCCGCAAGCCAGCGTGCAGCTGCTCACGCACCGCCGGCAGGGTGGTGCGGATGCTGCCTTCCAGCACGGCGGTCTCGGCGATCACATTCGGCGCCGAACCGGCCTGCACCAGGCCGATGGTCACCACCGAGGGATGCACGGGATCGATCTCCCGCGACACCAGGGTCTGCAGGGCGGTGATCAGAAAACCGGTGATCACCACGGCGTCAGTGGCCTCATGGGGCCTGGCGCCATGGCCACCTCGGCCACGCAAGTCGATCCGGAAGCTGTCCGACTGAGCGGTGATCACCCCGGCCGCCACCATGATCTGCCCCACCCGGTAGTGATGGGTCACATGGGCGCCAAAGATCGCGCTCACCCCCTCCAGGGCGCCGGCAGCGATCACGGTGCGTGCCCCGCCGCCCCTCTCTTCGGCCGGCTGAAACACCAGCCGCACCCCCACCGCCGGCGGAGCGGCCGCCAACAGGTGGGCGGCGCCGAGCACCATCGCCACATGGGCATCGTGGCCGCAGGCATGCATGCGCCCCGGCTCCCTGGAGGCGAAAGGCAGCCCGGTCGACTCCTCCCCCGGCAGGGCGTCCATGTCAGCCCGCAGGGCAATGGTGGTGCTGGCCTGCTGCGGCCCCAGCCTGCCGATCACGCCACTGCCCACCCCGTCGTAGGCGTAAGGAATGGCGAGGGCATCGAGCTCGGCCATGATCCGGGCCGCGGTGCGCTCCTCCTGGAAAGCCAATTCGGGGTGGCGGTGCAACGCGCGCCGCAGCGCGCGCATGCGGCTCACGACGGGTTCCGAAACGGCTTGATGATCCATGACGTCCTGCAGCCCGCTACTCCCAGGATGCAGACGCCGAAGCCCGATGTCTGAGGGGCCGGCCGCAGAGAGAGGACCTGCGGATGGGCCCCATGGTGTTCAGCAGGGCTGGTAGCCATCGCCACAACGGATCTGCCGCAACGGGGTGAATCTTGTTGCGCGGAAGCAGCTTCTAGGGTTCCGATTGCACCGTCCATGCTCTGCAGGGCGGCGAAATGACTGGTCCGAGAGAAGCTCACCGGGCACGCCCGGTTGCACGGAGGGACAAAAGCCCGGGAGACCGCTTCAACCAACCCCGTGCATCCCCATGAGTGATCCCACCGGCCCAGCAGGCGCGTTCGAACGGCCGCGGGGCCGCCAGGGCGCAGAAGCCCTGGAGAAGGAGGCCCGCCTGCCGCTCACCGGCTGGCAGCAGGAGGTGGAGCTGGGCCACCGCTATGGCCTGGAGGCGGCCGAGAGCATCGTCGACCGGCGCATCTCCACCTTCTCCCGCGGCGAACTGCCCCACTTCGCGGGCATCAACACCTTCATGAAGGCGCCCTACATCGAGGACGTGAACCGCGTCGGCGAATTCGATGTGGCGGTGGTGGGCGTGCCCCACGACAGCGGTACCACCTACCGGCCCGGCACCCGCTTCGGCCCCCAGGGCATCCGCCGCATCTCGGCGCTCTACACCCCCTACAACTACGAGATGGGGGTGGATCTGCGCGAGCAGATCAGGCTCTGCGACGTGGGCGACATCTTCACGATCCCCGCCAACAACGAGAAGAGCTTCGACCAGATCTCCAAGGGCATCGCCCACATCTTCGCCAGCGGTGCCTTCCCGATCATCCTGGGCGGCGACCACTCGATCGGCTTCCCCACCGTGCGCGGCGTCTGCCGCCACCTGGGTGACAAGAAGGTGGGGATCATCCACTTCGACCGCCACGTCGACACCCAGGAGATCGACCTCGACGAGCGCATGCACACCTGTCCGTGGTTCCACGCCACGAACATGGCCAATGCGCCAGCCAAGAACCTGGTGCAGCTGGGTATCGGCGGCTGGCAGGTGCCGCGCGAAGGCGTGAAGGTGTGCCGGGAGCGGGGCACCAACGTGCTCACCGTCACCGACATCTGCGAGATGGGGCTGGAGGCCGCTGCCCAGTTCGCCATCGAGCGCGCTACCGATGGCACCGATTGCGTCTACATCTCCTTCGACATCGACTGCATCGATGCCGGCTTCGTGCCGGGCACCGGCTGGCCCGAGCCGGGCGGTCTGCTGCCGCGCGAAGCCCTCAAGCTGCTCGAGCTGATCGTGCGCAACGTGCCGGTGTGCGGCCTGGAGCTGGTGGAGGTCTCTCCCCCCTACGACATCAGCGACATGACGTCCCTGATGGCCTGCCGGGTGATCTGCGACACCATGGCCCACCTGGTGGTGAGCGGCCAGCTGCCGCGCAAGCACAAACCCAGCTGGATCAACGACGTCTGCAACATGACCGTCGACCAGACGTGGAGATAGCGGCATGCATGAAGTCGACATGACCAAATGCCTGGTGCTCTCCATGCAGGAGTGGCGCCAGCAGCATGCGCCGCTCACCCCTCAGGTGGAACGGCTCCATCTCCAGGTGGGCACCTTCACCTGCGTGGAGCCCGAACAGCTTGTCTCCACCTGGCAGGCGGCCGTGCGCGGCAGCTGGCTGGACGGCGCCGAGCTGGCGATCGAGACCGTGCCGCTGGTGGGACGCTGCCTGGCCTGCAACTGCACCTACAGCCCGAATCCCGAGCAGGCCTACCGCTCCCCCTGCTGCAACCACCCGATGGAGGAGATCGTGAGCGGCCGGGAACTGCGCATCCGCTCCGTGGACTACCGCCTGCCCGATCCCTCCTGCCCAGCAGCCAGCCAGCCAGCCAGCCCCAGCGCGACGACCCCATCCCAAGCCCCCTTCGCCACCGCTGCCGCGGTGTAACGGCCATGCACATGCCCCTGGAAGACACCCTCGGCCTCAACCTGCTGGCCGCCAACCAGCACCAGGCCGAACACAACCGCGAGCACTTCGATGCCTGGCGCCTGCTCTGCCTCAACGTGATGAGCAGTCCCGGTGCCGGCAAGACCTCCCTGCTGGAGCGCAGCCTGGCCGCCCTCGCCGCCGACCTGCAGATGGCGGTGCTGGAGGGCGACATGACCACCCAGCTCGATGCCGAGCGGCTCGAGGCCGTGGGGGTGCCTGTGGTGCCGATCACCACCGGCCGCGCCTGCCACCTCGATGCGGCGATGGTGAGCGGCGGCCTGAAGCTGCTCAAGCAGCGCCTCGATCCCGCCAGCCTCGACCTGCTGTGGGTGGAGAACGTGGGCAACCTGGTGTGCCCCGCCGAATTCGAGGTGGGCGAGCACCGCAAGGTGGCCCTGCTCAGCGTCACCGAGGGCGACGACAAGCCCCTCAAGTACCCGGTGATGTTCCGCGAGGCCCACTGCGTGCTGATCACCAAGACCGACCTGCTCCCCTACCTGCCGGTCGACATCGAGCGCATCGAGGCCCACATCCGCGCCGTGAATCCGCGCTGTGCGGTGATCCGCGTCTCGGCCAGCAGTGGCGAGGGCCTGGAGAGCTGGCACCAGTGGGTGCGCGAGCAGCGGGCCGCGGTGGTCGCAGCCGCCGTTCCGGCGCTGGTGACGGCATGACCACCACCCACCATCACGCTGCCGGGCCCTCAGCCGAGACACTGCGCCGCGAGCTCGAGAGCCAGGGCGTGCGCTACGCCCTGGCCAGTTATGTTGATCTCCACGGGGTGTGCAAGGCCAAGGCCGTGCCCCTCAGCCACCTGGGGCAGATGCTGGGCGGCTCGGAGCTGTTCACCGGCGCCGCCCTCGATGGCGTGCCCCAGGAGGTGAGCGACGACGAGGTCGCCGCCGTGCCCGACCCGGCCACCGCCACGGTGTTGCCGTGGCAGCGGGAGCTGGCCTGGATGGCGAGCGACCTCCACCTGCACGGCCAGCCCTTTGAGGCCTGCAGCCGCACCATCCTCAAGCGGGCGCAGGCCCAGGCGGCTGCCATGGGCTTCCGCTTCAACCTCGGCATCGAGACCGAGTTCTTCGTGCTGCGCCGCGATGGGCAGGGCCGGCCGGTGCCCCTGAGCCAGCGCGACTGCCTCGACAAGCCGGCCTACGACGTGCGCACCCTGCTCGACAACCTGCCCTGGCTCGATGAGCTGGTGGCGGCGATGAACCAGCTGGGCTGGGGGGTGTACTCCTTCGATCACGAAGATGGCCCCGGCCAGTTCGAGATCGACTTCGATTACGCCGAGGTGCTCACCATGGCGGATCGGCTCACCTTCTTCAAGCTGATGGCCAAGGAGATCGCCCACCGCCATGGGCTGATCGCCACCTTCATGCCCAAGCCCTACGGCGATCGCACCGGCAGTGGCGCCCACTTCAACATGTCGCTGGCGGATCTCAGCAGCGCAACCAACCTGTTTGAAACCGCCGATCGCACCCCCGGAGCAGTGAGTGAGCTGGCTCACCACTTCATGGCCGGAGTGCTGCGGCATGCAGCGGCGATCTGCGCCGTGATCGCCCCCACGGTGAACAGCTACAAGCGGCTGGTGGCCCAGGGGAGCATGTCGGGCTTCACCTGGGCGCCGGTGTTCATCTGCTACGGCAACAACAACCGCACCAACATGCTGCGCAT
>JBBASN010000057.1:0-15253 GCA_040399225.1 Prochlorococcaceae cyanobacterium
GCCGGTGACTGGATTTGAACCTGCGACCTACTGATTACGAATCAGTTGCTCTACCCCTGAGCTACACCGGCAACAAAGGCAAATTAGCATTCAGCATTCCTCCGGCATTGTGTCCCATGGGATCCAGCCAACCCAGCTCAAGCCAGTTGGATCCCGCCGTCCAGGCCCGGCTGCTCAGGGAACTGCAGACCCCCTGGCGAGGCCTGCGCCGTGCCCTCTGGCTGGCTCTGGCAGCCTCCGGTGGGGTTGGCCTCGCGGCCATGGCCCTGCGGCTGGCTTCAGGCCAGGAAGTGGCGTCAGTCGACCTGTTGATCCAGCTCGCCGCCCTCGCCCTGTTCGCCGGCTTGCTCTGGTTCGACCGTGACCGCGGCAGCCGCAACGGTGCTGGCAATCTCGGCGGCGAGGACCGCTGAGGGCTCCACTAGCTCTGTTTGCCGGGGCTGTGGCGCGGATTCCTCGCTGAGCGCTGTGTTGGCCCCTGCATCCCGGCCCTGCAGGGGGGGGAGGAGCAGCAGGGGCAGCCCCAGGCTGAGCAGTTTGCTGTCCGCCAGAGGGACGTCCCCACTGCCGGCCTGCTCAACCTGCTGAGACGAACGGCTCAGCAGCCAGAGGGCCTGGCCCAGTTGCTGCCATTGCCAGAGCAGGACGGCCTGCAGGGGGACCGCCAGCATCATCGACACCAGCCGGCTGGCCCCGTCCAGGGGGGAGAGGGGAGCGGCCAGGCCGGCCCGGCTGTCCACGATCCAGAGAGCAGCCAGCAGCAGTGCTGCGCCCATGGTCAGCAGGATCCTCGGCGGCCAGCCCTGCTGGAGGGCATTCAGCTGGCGAAGCAAGGGGCTGCGTCCTGCTGAGGGCACCTGCACGATCAGCAGCGATCCACAGTCGGCCGGCCGCCGCCAGAGCAGCAGGCTGGGGGCGAGCACGCCCAGCCCCCATGCCAGGGCCCGCTCCAGGGCTGGCAGGGGCCCGGGATCGGCCCCCGCCAGCACGAGCAGCAGCAGCAGCAGCTCCAGCGGGATGGCCCCGAGGGCCACCAGCTGAAGCCAGAGCAGGGGCTCGTTGCGGGGATTCACGGCCAGGGACCTCCTGGGGGATGCCGGCGGGAGATCAGGTGCTCAGGGTGCGGCGCTGGGTGACCAGCTTGAACGCCTCGATGCGGTCGCCTTCCTGCCAGCTGCTGAAGCGATCGCAGGCAACGCCACACTCGAAGCCCGTGGCCACCTCCTTGACGTCGTCCTTGTTGCGGCGCAGGGAGTCGAGGTCGCCCTCGAACACCTTCTCCTTGCCGCGCCACACCCGCGCCTTGCAGTTGCGCTGCAGCTTGCCGGTGGTGACGTAGCAGCCGGCAACGGCGCTCTTGCCGATCGTGAACACGGCCCGCACCTCCGCCTCGCCGAGGGGCTCCTCCACCAGCTCCGGTTCCAGCAGGCCTTCCATGGCCAGCTGAATGTCCTCCAGCAGTTTGTAGATCACGTCGTAGTCGCGCACGTCCACGCCGGTGGCGTCCGCCGCCCGCTTGGCACCCGGGGCCATCGAGGTGTTGAAGCCCACGATCACGGCGCCGGAGGCGGCGGCCAGGTCAACGTCCGTCTCGGTGATCTCCCCAGGTGCCGAGAGCAGCACCCGCACCTGCACCTCGCCCTGGGGCAGCTGCTCCAGGGACCCGAGGATGGCTTCCACCGAGCCCTGCACGTCGGCCTTGAGGATCAGGTTGAGCTCCTTGAGCTCGCCCTCGCTGGCCTGGCCGGACATCGAGGCCAGCGACACCCGCCGCGAGGCCATCTGCTGGGCCAGCCGGGTGGCCCGGGCCTCGCTGGCCCGGTCGCCCACCACGGCGCGGGCGGCCTTCTCGTCCGGGTACACCTCGAACTCGTCGCCCGCTGTGGGCACTTCGCTGAAGCCCAGGGCCTCCACCGCATAGGAGGGCCCGGCTGCCTTGACGCGCTTGCCGGTGTCGTCCACCATCGCCCGCACCTTGCCCAGCACCGGTCCGGCCGCCACCACATCGCCGGTGCGCAGGGTGCCGTTCTGGATCAGCAGGGTGGCCACCGGACCCTTGGCCTTGTCGAGGTGGGCCTCGATCACGGTGCCCCGAGCCATGCGGTCGGGGTTGGCCTGCAGATCTTCCACGTCGGAGACCAGCAGGATCATCTCGAGCAGCTTGTCGATGTTCTCGCCCTTGATGGCGCTCACCGGCACCATCACGGTGCTGCCGCCCCAGTCCTCGGCCACCAGCTCCTGGCCCGAGAGCTCCTGCTTCACCCGGTCGGGCGAGGCGCCCTCCTTGTCGATCTTGTTGATCGCCACCACGATCGGCACCTTGGCGGCCCGGGCGTGGCTGATCGCCTCCAGGGTCTGGGGGCGCACGCCGTCATCGGCGGCCACCACCAGCACGGCGATGTCGGTCACCTTGGTGCCGCGGGCCCGCATGGCCGTGAAGGCCTCGTGGCCCGGGGTGTCGAGGAAGGTGAGCTTGCGGGTCTCGCCGCCGTGCTCGACCTCCACCTGGTAAGCACCGATGTGCTGGGTGATGCCGCCGGCCTCGCCCGCTGCCACCCGGGTCTTGCGGATGGCGTCGAGCAGGCTGGTCTTGCCGTGGTCGACGTGGCCCATCACCGTGACCACAGGCGGACGGCGGATCAGGTGGGCAAGGTCGCTGGCCTCGATCATCTCCACCGTCTTGGCTGCGGCCTCCTCCACGTCGTCCTCGAGCACCGGCACGCCGAATTCTTCGGCCACCGCCTCGATCGTGGAGAGATCGAGGCTCTGGGTCACCGTGGCGATGATCCCCTTGAAGAACAGGCTCTTGATGATCTCGGAGCTCTCCACGCCCAGCTTCTCGGCCAGGTCCTGCACCGTGAGGTTGCCCTCCGGCACGATCAGCATCTCCGGCCGCTGCTGCTTGGCCTCGCGGGCCGCGCGCAGTTCCATCGCCCGGCGCCGCTGGCGTTGACGGGTGGTTTCCTTCTTGCGCTTGCGCACCGCCACGGTGGGCTTGGCCGCCGGGCTGGCGGTGCGGCGGGGCTTGGCGGGGCGGGCCAGGCTGGCCTGCAACAGCACCGCCTCCTGTTCGCCGGCAAAGCCACCGGTTTCGGCGGTGAGGGCATCATCGTTTTCGCCGATGATGTGCACCTTGGGCCGCTGCTTCTGGGGCGAGCGGCTGCGCAGGGCTTCCAGCTTGGCGCTGTCATCCCAGTCGGGACGCCGCGGCCTGCCCGCTGGCCCTGGGGTGCCCGCGCGGAAGCCGGGGCGGCGCGGCGCTGAAGGCGGTGTGGCTGTGGGACGAACCAGATCGGGCGTGCCCGGTGCGGATGGGGCCGCCTCGCTGCGTTCGCCGGGACGGCGCGGCGGCGGGGCTGGGGTGCGGCCCGAAGGCTTCTGCAGTTGCATCAGCTGGCCGGGTGCCACGGGTTTGCGCATCCCCGTTGGCATGCCGGGTCGGCTGGGAGGGGCCGGCCTGTTGCCGCCGTTGCCGGCACTGCTGTCGCGCCGGATCGGCTTGCCCACCAGCTCCAGGGGCGTGGGGCTGGGCCGGCCGCCCTGGCTCGGGCGGGTGGGCGCCGGGGCTCCGGAGCGCTGGGGCGAGGGAGGACGCTGGCTCAGGCCTGGCCGGCTGGCGGGGGGCGCAGGCCGGCTACTGCCGCCAGGCTGGCCGCCCATGGGCTTGCCCACCAGCTGGGGCCTGCCGCCGGGTCGGCTGGGCTGCTCGGGTTTGCGGCTGGGGGCCGGTGCTGCTGCAGGTCGCGCCGGTTTGGAGGCGATCACCACGGGCGGCTTGGCCCCGGTGACGGGGCGGGGCTGGGGGGTGCTGGGCCGGGCCGGTGCCGGGGCCGGCGGGCGGCTCGCTGCTGGCCGGGTGGAGACGGGTGCCGCCGGCTTGTTGGCCGGTACAGGCGCCGGGCGAGCTGGCGCGGGCGTGCTGGGCCGGGCCGGTGCGGGTGCTGAGGCCGCCGGTTTGGCGGGCGCTGCCGGGATCACCGCAGGCTTGGCCGGGGCAGGCCGGGAGGGGGGTGCCGGTTTGGCCGGGGGCGCCGGCTGGGCGCTGACCGGTGGCCTGGGAGCGGCCGGCTTGGCAGGAGCTGCGGGTGCGGCCACAGCGGCAGGGGCGGCTGCTGGAGGGGTGGCTGCGGGGGCGGCCTTCTTCACGGTGAGAATGGCTTTGCCTTGGCTGGCCGCAGGGTGACTGGCGCCAGGGCGGCTGTCCTGGGCTGCGGTTCCGTTGCCACCCTTGTCGAGCAATCGGCGGATGCGTGCCGCCTCGTCGTCGCTGATGGAGCTGCTGTGGCTCTTGGCGGCCACCCCCAGCTGCTCCGCGGCATCGAGCACGTCCTTGTTCTCCAGGCCCAGGTCCCGGGACAGCTCATAAATTCTGACTTTGCCGCTGCTGGTCATTCAGGTCTCCAATGGTCGGGGCCTCCAGACCGCCAGGCGGTTCCAGGGCACACCAGGCCGCCGGCGCGATGCGGCCAAAAGCCATCTTGCCTCAGGGGGGTGTGGGGCGTAGAGCTTCGTTGCTCAAGCGCTGCATCAGCACGTCCAGCAGGCGCTCGTCCAGCGGGCAGCGAAGCGCCCGTTGCAGCCGCCGGCGCTTGCGGGCTTCCTCCAGGCAGCTCAGCTGGGGACAGAGATAGGCGGAACGGCCCATGCCCTGATCGAGCACGACGCCGCCCTCCGCCTGGCGAACCACGCGCCAGAGCTCCCGCCGGTCCCTCAGGGTGCGGCAGGCCACGCAGCGTCGCAGCACAGGCCTGCCAGCCATGGTCCTCAGGCCTCCTCCTCCTCGGGTGCACCCTCCTCGGGGACCCCAACTTCAGCGAGCTCCGCCTCGGCCAGCTCAGCATCTGCATCGGTCTCCTGGGCTTCCTCCTCCTGGGCTTCCTCCTCCTGGGCCTCGCCGTACTCCTCCTCGTCCTCTGGCAGGGGATAGAGCTCGCGCAGACGGGCATCCTCCTCGGCGCGGGCGGCCTGTTCCGCCTCCAGCCGGGCCTCCGCCTCAGCCTGCAGCTGCTCCTCTTCCTGGCGGCGGGCGATCAGCTCGGACACCACCGCGTCTTCGGAGTCCTGGTCGTACTCGTTGGCGTTCTTGATGTCGATCTTCCAGCCGGTGAGCCGGGCCGCCAGGCGTACGTTCTGGCCCTCCCGGCCGATGGCCAGGCTGAGCTGGTCGGGCGGCACCAGCACGTGGGCGTGCTGGCCGTCGGGGTCCACCAGGCGCACCATCTCCACCTTGGCCGGGCTGAGGGAGTTGGCGATGTACTGGCCCGGATCCTGCGACCAGCGGATCACGTCGATCTTCTCGCCGCGCAGCTCGTTCACCACCTGCTGGATGCGGGAGCCGCGGGCGCCGATGCAGGCGCCCACTGGATCCACCTCGCGCTCCACCGAGTCGACGGCCACCTTGGTGCGCGGGCCGACTGAGCGGGAAGGGGGATTGGCTTCCCTGGCTACGGCGACAATTCGGACCGAACCCTCCTGGATCTCGGGAACTTCGTTCTCGAACAAATAGACCACCAGGCCCGCGTTGGAGCGGCTCACGAATAGCTGGGGGCCGCGCCGCGCCACCTCGCTCACTTCCTTGAGGAACACCTTGAAGGTGGCGTTGGCGCGGTAGTTGTCGTTGGGTAACTGGTCGCGGCGGGGTAGCTCGGCCTCCACCTCGGGGCGGCCCAGGCCGCTGCTCACGGCCATGATCACGCTCTGGCGCTCGAAGCGGATCACCCGGGCGGTGAGCACCGGATCCTCCAGATCGGCGAACTCCTCCTGGATCATGCGCCGCTGCTGGTCACGCAGCTTCTGGGCCAGCACCTGCTTGGTGGTAGAGGCTGCCATACGGCCGAAGTCGTCCTTTTCTGGGGTCACGTCCAGCACCACGGTGTCCCCGGCCTGGGCGTCATCGGCCACCTGCTGCACCTCGGCCAGGGCGATCTGGTGGTCGTCGCTCTCCACCTCCTCCACGATGATCTTGGAGGCCAGCACCCGGTAGCCCTCCTCGTCGAGGTCGAGCTGCACGTCGAAGTTGGAAAAGTAGTCCTCCTCGAAGGGGTCTTCGCTGATGCCCAGATACAGGGTGCGGCGGTAGCGCTCGTAGCCCTTGAGCAGCGCCTCGCGCAGGGCGGCCTCCACCACGGCGGGGGGGAGCTTCTTCTCTTCGCTGATGTCCTCGATCAGGTTGTTGAGCCCGGGGAGCAGGACCAGAGCCATGGTTCTTCGGTTTTGAGGGTGATTCGGTTGTGGGGTGAGCGGCGGCCGCCTCAGTCGGCGTCGCTGGCCGTCGCCAGGCGCACCTGGAGCACGGCCTCGCGAGGGATCCGCTTGATGCGGCCGCGGATATTGAGCTGGAGCTCGGCGTCGTTGCGCTCGAGCAGCAGCCCCTCACAGCGGGCCTCGCTGCCCCTGGCGTCGCGATGGAGCACGGCAACCGGAAATCCGCGGAAACTGCGGAAGTCGCGATCGTCGTGCAGCTCCTCGCTCACGCCGGGGCTGCTCACCTCCAGAACATAGGGCGTCTCCCCCAGCAGCCCCGCCGCCTCAAGCGCGTCGCCGAGGGGAGTGCTGAGGCCGGCACACTCGTCCAGGGTGATGTCCTGGCCGTCGCGCCGCTGCACCAGCACCTGCAGGGTGAGGGGGATGCGGTGGGTGAGCAGCTGCAGTCCGCGCAGCTCGAAGGCGCCGCCGGCAAGCGTGGCCTGGGCGAGCTGCTCCAGCTCGGGGATCAGGGGATGGGCCACGGCAGGGGCTGGATCTGCCCTCAACCTACGAATCGGTCTGGGAATCGGTGGCGGGTGTGCTGCCCGGCATGCCCAGGGCAGGGCCCAGGTCCACCGCCGGAGGCTCGGCGTAGTAGTCCCCGGGGCCGATGGTGCCGCGCAGGTTGACGTCCTGGTTGAGGCACTGGGCCCGCTGTTCGTCGTTCTTGAGGTACTGGCACACCCGCGCCCAGAGCTTGGCCCTGGTGCCCGGACCGCCCTGGCTGAAGTGCACCAGGTCGCCGCCGCCCACCATGCCCTGGATCTCCACCTGACAGAGGCTGCAGCGCTGGCGGCTGCCGGGAGGAATTGCTGCCATCGTGCGCATCAGGAGCGGCACCAGCAACTTAGATCGATGCGACTGCTGCAGCTCAGCGATCCCCACCTTCTGGCGGATCCAGCGGGCGTATACCGCCAGCGCCAGCCCTGGGCGCGGCTGCGGCAGGTGCTGCAACAGGCCGAGGCCCGGAACCCGGTGCCCCTTCCCGATCTGCTGCTGATCAGCGGTGATCTCTGCCAGGACGAGACCTGGGCCGGCTACGCCCAGTTGCGGGAGCTGCTGGAGCCCTGGCCCACGCCGGTGGCCCTGCTGCCCGGCAACCACGACCACCCCCAGCGGCTGCGCGCGGCCCTCGGGCGCCGGGCTGCCATGGCGCCGGCCCTGCTGCCCTGCGGCGACGCCTGGCTGCTGCTGCTCGACAGCCATCGCCACGGCTGCATCGCGGGCTGGCTGGGAGCCCACCAGCTGGCCTGGCTGGAGGCCCAGCTCCACCAGCTGGGCCACGAGGCTGAACCCCGGCCGCTGCTGGTGGCCGTGCACCATCCCCCGCTGCCGATCGGCGACGCCACCATGGACGCCATCGGCCTGCGCGATGGGGAGCGGCTGCTGCAGCTGCTGCGCGCAGCCCTGGGCCTGCAGGCGGTGCTGTTCGGCCATGTGCACCAGTACTGGCAGGGGGTGCTGCCCGGCCGGGAGGAGGTGCTGCTGCTCGGCTGCCCCTCCACCCTCTGCGGTTTCGGGCCGGTGCAGCCCTGCCCCCTGGGCCGGCCGGACGATCCAGGAGGTCTCTGGCTGGAGGCTTCGGCAGGGGCGCCCCTGCGCCACCAGCTGCTGCGCTGGGCGGCGCCGCAGCAGCAGCAGCCTGCCTAGCTTCGGGAGGATCTGCTGGTTTCAGCCGTGCCCCTCGCGCCCTTCAGGATCCCGGGCCGCCTGCTTCGCCTGCCAGTGCAGCTGCTGCTCGTGCTGTGCCTGCTGCTGGTCCAGCCCCTGGCGGTGCGCGCCGAGCCGGTACCCCACAGCTTTGTGGCCGAGGCGGCCCGCCAGGTGGCACCGGCCGTGGTGCGCATCGACATTGAGCGCAGCGTGGCCCGCCAGCCCTTCGATCCGGCCATGCTCGATCCCCTGCTGCGCGATCTGTTCGGCGATCCGGCCGGCAGCCGCCGCGAGCGGGGCCAGGGTTCGGGCGTGGTGATTGATGCTGCCCGCGGCCTGGTGCTCACCAACGCCCACGTGGTCGACCAGGTCGACAGCGTGGAGGTGACCCTGGCTGATGGCCGCCAGCTCGATGGCGAGGTGGTGGGAGCCGACGTGGTGACCGACCTGGCCGTGGTGCGCCTGCGCGGCGTGCGCGATCTGCAGGCCGCCCCCCTGGGCGACTCGGAGGCCCTGGAGGTGGGTGACTGGGCCATCGCCCTGGGCAGTCCCTACGGCCTGGAGCGCACCGTCACCCTGGGGATCGTGAGCAGCCTGCACCGGGACATCAACAGCCTGGGCTTTTCCGACAAGCGGCTCGACCTGATCCAGACCGATGCCGCCATCAATCCCGGCAACTCTGGCGGCCCCCTGATCGACGCCGCCGGCCAGGTGATCGGCATCAACACCCTGGTGCGCTCCGGTCCCGGCGCAGGCCTGGGCTTCGCCATCCCGATCAACCTGGCCAAGCGGGTGGCCGAGCAGCTGGCGGACGGGGGCCAGGTGGTGCATCCCTACCTGGGCCTGCAGCTGGTGCCCCTCACCGCCCGCCGGGCCCGGGAGAACAACCGCGATCCCGATGCCCTGCTGCAGCTGCCCGAGCGCGATGGCGCCCTGGTGCAGCGGGTGCTGGAGGACAGCCCGGCTGCGGAGGCCGGCCTGCGCCGCGGCGACCTGGTGGTGGCGGCCGGCGAGGGGCCGATCCGCGATCCCGCCTCCCTGCTGCAGCTGGTGGAACGCTCCGAGGTGGGCCAGCCGCTGGCCCTCACCTTGGTCCGCGGCCAGCGGGAGCTGAAGGTGTCGATCCGGCCCGCGGCCCTGCCTCCGGCTGGCTGAGGATCCCTGGGCGCAGCGCTGCTACGGTCCCTGCGCAAAAGGGCTGAGGCCATGGCGGATCTGCAGGATCAGATGAAGCAGGCGGTGGCGGCCGCCGCCACCGAGCAGATCCGCAGCGGCATGGTGGTGGGGCTGGGGTCTGGCTCCACCGCCGCCCTGATGATCCAGGCCCTGGGCGCCAGACTGCGCAGCGGTGAGCTCAGCGAGATCGTGGGCGTGACCACCTCGTTCCAGGGTGAGGTGCTGGCCGCCGAGCTGGGCATCCCGCTGCAGAGCCTCAATGCCGTGGACCGGATCGACCTGGCCATCGACGGGGCCGACGAGGTGGACCCGGCCTTCCAGCTGATCAAGGGTGGCGGCGCCTGCCATGTGCAGGAGAAGCTGGTGGCGGTGCGGGCCGAGCGCTTCGTGGTGGTGGTGGATTCCACCAAGCTGGTAGACACCCTCAATCTGGGCTTCCTGCTGCCGGTGGAGGTGCTCCCGGGGGCCTGGCGCCAGGTGCAGGGCCAGCTGGGGGAGATGGGTGGCGATGCCCAGCTACGTATGGCCGTGAAGAAGGCCGGCCCGGTGGTGACCGACCAGGGCAATCTGGTGTTGGATGTCAAATTCGCAGGCGGCATCAGTGATCCTGAAAGCCTCGAGAAGGCGATCAACAACCTGCCCGGCGTGTTGGAGAACGGCCTGTTCGTGAACCTTGCCGACCAGGTGCTGGTGGGTGAAGTGGTGGACGGGGTGGCCGGGGTGCGCGATCTCGCGAGGCGCTGAGCCGATGCTCTCCAGTGCTGCTGCGCTGCCGGGCGGCTGGCCTTGGCGGGTTAGCACCTCCAGAATGAATCGATCTACTGCGGGCTAGACGAACGGTGCCCAACGGCGACCTCAGCAGGCAGCTGCTCCAGCTGTTGGCGGATACGGCTGAGGCGTTCATCGTCGAGCCCACTAGTGAACTGGACGCCACCATTGATCGCACCTTGGCGTCCATCGGCGGCCTGTTCGATGTGGATCGGGCCTATGCGTTCTCCCTGACGCGCTATCCGGGTTTTGCCAGCAACACCCACGAGTGGTGCGCGCATGGAGTGGAACCGCAGATTCACCAGCTCCAGCACGTGTCAGAGGCGTCGATCGGCTGGTTGATGGGGGAAATGCGGGCCAGGCGGGCGATCAATCTCGAGTCGCTGGCCGATCTCCCCGTCGGGGCCGATGCCGAGCGGGTCCATCTCAGCTCCCAGGGCATTCAGTCGCTGCTGGTGCTCCCCCTGGTGCGGCGGGGGCGGCTGGAGGGGTTCGCGGGCTTCGACCACATCCGCGGCAGCCGCCAATGGAGCGACCAGGAGGTGGCCGTGCTCTCGATCGTAGTGAGCGGCTTTGCCCAGGGGTTCGAACGTCGGCTGATCGACCAGCAACTGCGTCAGCTGGCCTACGAGGATCCGCTTACCCGCCTGCCCAATCGCTCCCTGCTGAGTCAGCGGCTGGGAGAGGAGCTGGAGCGGGCCAGGCGCAACGGCACCCAGCTGGCGGTGGGCTACCTCGACCTGGACAACTTCAAGCCCGTCAATGACAGCCATGGCCATGCCGTGGGGGACCAGCTGCTAGTGGCCGTAGCTGAACGCCTCTGCCGCTGCCTGCGACCGGGCGACACGGTGGGCCGGCTGGGTGGGGACGAATTCGTGGTGATCCTTCCCGGCCTGAGCAGCCTGGCCGAGCTGGAGGCGCTGGGTGAGCGGTTGCTCAGCGCGGTGGCCCAGCCCACTCTGCTTGGCGAGACGCTCTGCGTGGCCGTGAGCACCAGCATCGGCTTCCGCCTAGTGCCGCCCGACGATGCCGACCCGGACACCCTGCTGCGCCAGGCCGACCAGGCCATGTATGCCGCTAAGCGCGACGGTCCGGGACGGATGCACCACTTCGACGTGGAGCTGGAACGGCGCCAGTTGCTGCAGCGCTCCCGGCTGGAGCAGGTGCGCCAGGCCATCGACGGGCAGCAGCTGCGCCTGTTCGTGCAGCCGGTGATCGAACTAGCCACCCAGCAGCTGCGCTTTGCCGAAGCCCTGGTGCGCTGGCAGCACCCCCAGCAGGGGCTGCTGCCGCCGCAGGCCTGGCTGGGCTGGATCGAGCATCAACCGGAGATCATCCGTCTCGGCGATTGGGTGCTGGAGCAGGCGCTGCACCACTGCTCGGCCTGGGTGCGGGCAGGCCAGTGCGCGGCCGTGAGCGTGAACATGTCGGCCCGGGAGCTGCGCGATCCGGGCTTCTCGGAGCGGATCCGCTCGGCCCTGGCCCGCCATCCCGACTTGCCTGCCTCGGCGCTGAGGCTGGAGGTGCTGGAAACCGCCGCTCTGGAGGATCTTGAGCAGGTGGCCCAGAGCATCGCCCGCTGCCGGGAGCTTGGTGTGAGCTTTGCCCTCGATGACTTCGGCACCGGCTACTCCTCGCTCACCTACCTGCGCAGGCTGCCGATCTCCACGATCAAGATCGACCGCTCCTTCGTGGCGAGGATGTTGGTGGATCCGGCCGATCAGGCCATCGTCAGGGCCGTGGTGGATCTTGCCCATGCCTTCGGCCGCACCTGCGTGGCTGAAGGCGTGGAGAAGCCTGAGCACCTGCAGGCGTTGAGGGCGATGGGCTGTGAACTGGCCCAGGGATTCGCCATCGCTCGGCCGATGCCGGCGGAGGACCTGCCCGGCTGGTGCAGTCAGTTTTGGGATCAGCTGGCTGGTCAGTCCGACACGTGCCCCCCACTGCAGCCGACCCCGCCCTCTCCAGGCGAATGAGCACCAGCTCGTTCAGCTGTCCTGGGACGCGAGCCGGAGCCGCACCGATTCGGCATGGCTGTGCAGGCCCTCGCTTTCGGCGAGGGTGATCACGGCCGGCCCGGTGGCCTCCAGGGCTGCGCGGTTGAACTGGATCAGGGAGGTGTGGCGCAGGAAAGTCTCCACGCTGAGGGCACCGGCGAAGCGGGCCGTGCCGCTGGTGGGCAGGGTGTGGTTGGGGCCGGCCAGGTAGTCGCCCACGGCCTCCGGGGTGTAGGGGCCCATGAAGATGGCGCCGGCGTGCTGGATGCGGGCCGCCAGGGGCTCGGGATCCTCCACCAGCAGCTCCAGGTGTTCGGGGGCGAAGCAGTCGCTGAGCTCGGCGGCCGTCTCCAGGCTGTCGCAGTGCACGATCAGGCCCCAGTCGCGGATGGCGGCCCGGGTGATCTCCGCCCGGGGGTGGCCCGCCAGCTGCCGCTCCAGGGCGGCAGGTACCGCCTTGGCCAGGTCCTCGCTGGTGGTGAGCAGGATGGCGGCGGCCAGGGGGTCGTGTTCCGCCTGGGCCAGCAGATCCGCCGCCACCTGGTCGGCCTGGGCGGTGTGGTCGGCGATCACCAGCACCTCGCTGGGGCCGGCCAGGGAGTCGATCGCCACCCTGCCGTACACCATCTTCTTGGCCAGGGTCACGTAGAGATTGCCAGGCCCACTGATCACATCCACCCGGGGGATGCTCTCGGTGCCATAGGCCAGGGCCGCCACTGCCTGGGCGCCGCCCACCCGGTAGATCTCATCCACCCCGGCCAGGTGGGCGGCAGCCAGCACGGTGGGGTTGGGAGCGCCCTGGGGACCCGGGGGCGTGACCATCACCAGCCGCTCCACCCCGGCCACCTGGGCCGGCACCGCATTCATCAGCACCGTGCTGGGGTAGGCGGCCCTGCCACCGGGCACGTACAGGCCAGCCCGCTGCACCGGCCGCCAGCGGCGCCCCAGCTGTTCGCCATGGGGGCCCTCCAGGTGCAGATCGGCGGGGAGCTGGCGCTGGTGAAAGGCCAGGATCCGCCCGTGGGCCAGCTCCAGGGCCTGGCGCAGCCCGGGGTCGCAGGCCTGCCAGGCAGCTTCCAGCTCCACTGCCGGAATACGCAGGGGGTCGGGCCGCACCCCATCGAAGCGCTCGCTGAGCTCCAGCAGGCCCCGGTCGCCTTCGCGCCGCACCTGGTCCACGATCGCCTCCACCCGCGCCATGGCCTCAGCCATCTGGGCGCCGCTGGTGCGCTCGGCAATCGCGGCCAGGCGGTCGGCGGCGGCGTGGCGGTCGCGCAGGCAGGCGATGCTGGCGAGCGAGGCAACCACGGCGGGCACGGGATGGGAGCCATTCACGCTAGGCGGCTGCAGGTGACGACCAGGCGGTACGATCCTCCTTTGCCGATTCAGCATCCGTCCGCCTGTGGCCAATAACAAATCGTCGAAGAAGCGCATCGAGGTGGCCGAGCGCAACCGCCTGCGCAACCGCACCTATAAATCCGCCCTGCGCACCCTGATGAAGCGCTGCTTCGCCGCCTGCAGCAGCTACGGCGACCAGCCGGGCGACGCCGCCAAGGAGG
Source organism: Prochlorococcaceae cyanobacterium (assembly GCA_040399225.1). GTDB lineage: Bacteria > Cyanobacteriota > Cyanobacteriia > PCC-6307 > Cyanobiaceae > NIES-981. Next base: position 13,400 of record JBBASN010000057.1, read on the forward strand.
TGGTGCAAACCAGCATGAATGCTGCCTTCAGCAAGATCGACAAGGCCGTGAAGGTCGGTGCCCTGCACCGCAACAACGGCGCCCACCAGAAGGCCCGCCTGAGCGCGGTCGTGAAGCAGGCCATCGAGCCGGCCGCCCAGGCCTGAATTCACTTGCGCCAGCCATGACGCCTGCTCCAGCATCAGCACTGCCCACCCTGGCAGCGCAGGCGTCCACAGCTGGGCAGGACCCAGGGGGCGAGCAGGTTGCCTTGGCCCAGCCTGGAGCCCTGGCTGCAGCTCCTCCTCCCCTGGTTGATTCCCACTGCCACATCGTGTTCCGCAACTTCGATGCGGACCTGGATGCTGTGGCCCAGCGGTGGCGCGAGGCCGGTGTGCGGGCTCTCGTGCACGCCTGTGTGGAGCCCGCTGAGATTCCGGCGATCCGCGCCCTGGCTGACCGCTTCCCGGAACTGCGCTATTCGGTGGGCGTCCACCCCCTTGACACCCAGCACTGGATTCCGGACTGCCAGCAGGTGCTGCGGGCGGCGGCCCAGGCCGATGCCCGGGTGGTGGCGATCGGCGAGCTGGGCCTGGATCTGTTCCGTGAGCAAAACCTGGCGGAGCAGCTGGCCGTGCTGCGGCCGCAGCTGGATCTGGCCTGTGAACTGGATCTGCCGGTGATCATTCACTGCCGTGACGCGGCCGAGCCGATGCTCGCCGAGCTGCGCCAACGGGCTGGGCAGGGCGCCTGCCCGCGTGGGGTGATGCACTGCTGGGGCGGCACCCCCGAAGAGATGGCCGGCTTCCTGGAGCTGGGCTTCTACATCAGCTTCAGCGGCGTGGTCACGTTCCCCAAGGCTGACGCCACCCATGCCTGCGCACGCCAGGTGCCGGCCGACCGCTACCTGGTGGAGACCGACTGCCCCTTTCTGGCCCCCGTTCCTCGGCGGGGCAAGCGCAACGAGCCCGCCTACGTGGCCGCAGTGGCCGCCCGGGTGGCCGAACTGCGCGGCGAAAGCCTGGAGGAGGTGTGCCTTACCAGCACCGCCAACGCTGCGCGCCTGTTCCACCTACCGCTTCACACTGTATGATGATCAATTGGTCTGGAAGCGGATCCGCTCCTTGTTGTCGACGCCTGCAGCCCTGAAGCGAGTTCGTTAGGCACGTCCGTGCGGCCAGCCGTTCCTCCTTCGAGGGACGGCTGTTCCTGTGGGTCGTTAGCCAGAGCGAACCACCGTTTCAGTCTGTTGTCAGGCCGGCTGACCAGTCATCTCCTACCCGTTCCTGCAGGTTCACCGCATGAGCAGCGCGATCCAGGTCGCCAAGACCGCCACTTACCTGCCCGATCTGGTGGAGGTACAGCGGGCGAGCTTCAAATGGTTCCTGGAGAAGGGCCTGATCGAGGAGCTGGAGAGCTTCTCGCCCATCACCGACTACACCGGAAAGCTGGAGCTGCACTTCGTCGGCGATGCCTATCGCCTCAAGCGCCCTCGCCACGATGTGGAAGAGGCCAAGCGGCGTGACGCCACTTTCGCCTCGCAGATGTATGTCACCTGCCGCCTGGTCAACAAGGAAACCGGCGAGATCAAGGAGCAGGAGGTGTTCATCGGCGAGCTGCCGCTGATGACCGAGCGGGGCACGTTCATCATCAACGGCGCCGAGCGCGTGATCGTGAACCAGATCGTGCGCTCCCCTGGCGTGTATTTCAAGGACGAGCAGGACAAGAATGGCCGCAAGACCTTCAACGCCAGCCTGATCCCCAACCGTGGCGCCTGGCTCAAGTTCGAGACCGACAAGAACGACCTGCTGTACGTGCGGGTCGACAAGACCCGCAAGATCAACGCCCACGTGTTGATGCGGGCCATCGGCCTGT
>JBBASN010000058.1:0-15244 GCA_040399225.1 Prochlorococcaceae cyanobacterium
CCTGGAGCAGGCCTATCTGCGTGAGGCCCACGACAAGGAGCGTCGCCGGCAGCTGTTGGAGCAGAAACTGAAAACCAGCCTCACCGCCGCAGCGGTGGTGCATGAGATCCAGCAGCCGCTCGCCGCCATCCTGCTCAAGTGCCGACTGGTTGGCCAGGACCTCGCAGCCCGGCGGGATGGCGAGGCGTTGGCTCACCTGAAGCAGCACCTGCTCTCGCTCAGAGGCGATGCCGAACAGATGGCGGCCACGATGGAGCGAATGCGCATGCTGCTGCGCAATGTGGAAACGACCCACAGCCGCATCGATCTGGCGTCAACGCTCGACAGCGTGCTGCTGTATCTGCGCAGCGAGATCAAGGCCCATCATGTGCAGGTGGGGCATGGAGGTCTGGAGCAGCCCTGCATGATCCAGGGGGATGGTGCCCAGCTGCAGACGGCTGTGGTGAACCTGATCCGCAACGCCATCCAGGCGATGAAGGCCCAGTCGGCCAGCAGCAGGCAGCTGGTTGTGGAGCTGGAGCGCACTCCTGGGCAGCTGCGGGTGGTGGTGGCGGACAGTGGCCCCGGCTTCCCTGAAGACGTTGCCAACGGCGGCAGCTGGGAGGTGCCGAGGAGCACCAAATCCACCGGCATGGGCCTGGGATTGTTCCTGGCCCAGACCGCTGCCGCCAATCATCACGGTGACCTTCTCATTGGCCGCAGCAGCCAGCTCGGGGGTGCCGAAGTGGTGATCATCCTGCCTCTCAGTCCGGCCGGGCAGGGCGCCACCGGCTGAACCCAGGCTCCCTTGGGGCGCTGGGACTGTTGGCCTCCAGCGCCTCCCGGCAGCGCTGCAGCAGCTCCTGGCGCAGGGCGTCGGGACTCTCGATGCGGATGCCGCCGCCAAAGGCGAACAGCCAGCTGCGCAGGTCGATGTCGGCCGCCACGGTCCAGGGGGGCAGATCCAGCTCCACCGGGTAGGGGTGGCTGGCATCTGCGGGGCCGGGCTCCAGCACATGCGGCGCCCTGGGGTGGTGCCACCAGGTATCGGCGGGCAGTGGCCTGGAGAAGCGGGTGTGCTCGATCGGGTAGCGCTGCAGCCCCTCGCGGATGAAGGCAAAGGCCCAGGGGGCGCAGCAAAAGCGCAGGGTCACCAGCGCCTGGGCGCGCCGCTGAGCCGAGGGGCTGGCCAGCTGCAGCTGCTGCTCCAGATCCGTGCCGAAATAGATGCCGCCGCTGTGGTGCAGCAGCCGCTCCAGCCGGGCCAGGGCCGAGCGGTGTTGCTGCTCGCCGCGGCGCAGGTCGCCATGGCTGCTGGTCAGGGCCAGCCGATCCAGCCGCTCGCTGCGGAGCAGGCCCTGCTCCTGGCCGATCTGGTCGTCCTCGAACAGGAGGTACCAGCCCACGTTGTGAAAGATCAGCTGCAGGGGCCACACCCGCAGCTCCCCATCCAGGCTGTCCGGATTGGAGCCCACGCCATCGAACCGCCGCAGCAGCACCCGCCGGTGCTCCACGATCGCCGCCTCGATTGCCTCGGCCCGCCGAGGGGCAGCCAGGGACTCGCGGCGCACCAGGGCCGTGTCCACCACCGCATGGCGGGCATAGCTGCGCACCGGCGGCAGGCCGTCGGCGCTGATCCCCGCCCAGCCCAGGCGCTCATCCAGTTCGGCCAGCAGGTCGTGGGCGGAGGGATCGGCCAGGCGGCCGGCCGCCTGGCGCACCACGTTGTGCAGCTCCCGCAACCGTGGCGGTGAGAACAGCGCCGTGCCCAGGCAGTAGCCGTGGCGCACGTTGTCGTTGCGGTTGCGGAAGCCGTAGGGGGTGAGGAGTTTTTCGAGGTCCTTGCGCAGGGTGGCCATTTCGCCCGGCATGTAACCGCCGGGGACGGCGGCGGTGGCGGCGATCAGGTGCTCGTGCAGGTTGCCACCGTGCTCGGCCGGCCGGTCGAAGGGCGTCTGCAGCAGGTGGCGCAGCAGGGTGAACACCCGCAGGAACACCGGGCCATCGCCCAGGGGCGGTAGGCCGCCATGGATGGGCCCAGGCGGCGCGGGCGCCAGCTGGATCGGCGCCTGCACCGGGGCAGGGGAGCAGAAGCCGTTGGTCTCCAGCCAGTCCAGATCACCGCGAATGGCGGTGGCATCGGCGTAGCACGGCCCATGCAGGCGCTCCAGGAAGGCGGCGGCCCGGTCGGCCAGATCCCCCTGGGGCAGGGGCGAGAGGATGGCTTCCAGCTCCTCGGCGCTGGCCGGATCGCTGGCGGCCAGGTCGGGCCAGGTGCTCAGCAGCTTGATCAGGTACAGCAGCCGCTCCAGATCGAGCAGCCGCGAGTAGCCGTGGCGCTGGAGCTTGCGCTCGCGGTTGGCCGCGCCGCGGATGCGGCGATCCAGGGCCGCCAGCTCCGCCTCCAGCACCGGCGTGAGATCGCTGTGGTGGGTGGGCACCACGGCACAGATCGCCGCAAACCCCTCCGCCCGTGATGGCCCGAAGTGGGGATCGGCCAGGGCGGCGGCCATCGCCTGGATCACCGGCACCGGCACAGCCCGCTCCCGCTTGGCGTTCCAGGCCAGGGAGGTGGGCAGATCGGTGTAGAGCCACCAGCCAATCCACTCCACCGGCGCCGGCAGCGGCAACGCCTGGGTGATCGCCAGCCGCCAGGGGCGGCGGGCGTGGGTGGCATCCACGATCACCGGGATGCCGGCGGCCACGGCGTCGGTGATGCGCTGGTGCAGCCGCTGCTGGATGTCCGTCCAGGGGCCCTGCACCGCCGCATCGCCGAACACCTCGGCGCGGATGGCGTCGGTGGAGAGCACCACTGCCGGCGGCTCAGCGGGGGCGGTGAGCAGGGGCGCCAGGGCCCTGGCCAGGGTGGTCTTGCCGCTGGCGGGCTGGCCGATCAGCAGGTGGCAGCGCAGGGGTGGCGGCATGGAGATGGCGGCATGGAGGTGGCGGGCGGCGGCGGGGTGGCAGCACTCGCCACTCTTTCGCACGAACAATGCGCCGAGGCAGCACGCCATTCCATCCTGCATCCAGGGGGGTACGGAAACAGGTACCGCCCAGAGCCACCGCCGGAGGCTGCAGCTCCTAGCTTGAGGTTGAGGGGAGGAAGGGAGCCAACCCGAGCCTTGCCCTCCAAGAGAGTCCGGCCAGGGATCACCCGAGCCGGTGCGCGTCCAGGAGGTGCGCCCGAAATGCGTGTGTTCGATTCACAGGGCGATGGCGTGGCGCGAATGCCATCGCAGTGCAGCAGCGAGCCATATGCCAGTTCCGTTTCCCGCTCCTTGAGCCCCCGGGCTGCATAACCCGGGCCCGGATCACAGCCGAGAAGGTCAAGCCCCGAGCATCTCTTCTCCGAGACGTGATCCCAGTCCTTGCCTGCCAGGCTCCGACAGGCCATGCGGGAAACCCCAGACACCCGACCGGACCGGGCCCCAGATGCCAAGGCCACGCTCCGCAACCGGTGCTAAGGCGCCCCCCACGGGGCGCCTTCCTCATCCTGATACAACAGCAGCGCAGCTGGAAGCCATGGACAAGAGGAACACCGCCGGCCGCGCCTTCCGCTGGAGCATCGTGCTCAACAGCGGCCTCACCGCCCTGCAGCTGGTGATCGGCTTCGCCTTCGGGTCGCTGGCGCTGATCGGCGATGCGCTGCACAATCTCGGCGATGTGGTGGGGCTGGTGCTGGGCTGGGGCGCAGACCGCCTCAGCCGCCGGCCGGCCGGGGGGCGCTTCACCTACGGCTACGGCCGCAGCACCCAGATGGCCTCGCTGATCAATGGGCTGCTGATCTTCGGGGCGGGGGCGGTGGTGGTGGCGGAGGCGATCGAGCGGCTGTTCAAGCCGGTGCACCTGGTCGCCGGGCCGGTGGCCTGGGCAGCTGCCGCCGGCATCGTGATCAACTTCGGCTCCGCCAAGCTGTTTGGCCACGATCACCAGCACGACCTCAACCAGCGGGCAGCGGTGCTGCACCTGCTCACCGATGCGGCAGTTTCGGTGGTGGTGCTGGTGAGTGCCCTGCTGGTGGGGCTCACGGGCTGGGTGTGGCTGGATGCCCTGGCGGCCATCGGCGTGGGCGGGGCCGTGATCTGGAGCGCCCTGGGGCTGCTGCGCGAGGCGATCGCCCTCAACCTCGATGCGGTGCCTCGGGGCATCGACCTGGGCGCCGTGAAGACAAGCCTGCGCCAGCTGCCCGGCGTGCGCAGCGTGGAAGACCTGCACGTGTGGGGCCTGAGCACCTCACGCAGCGCGCTCACTGCCCACCTGGTGATCGATCCCGCCGCCCTGGCCGCTGCCCAGCTCAGCGGCGACCAGCTGCTGGCCCTTGCCCGCAACGCATTGGCAGAGGCCGGCATCCGCAAGAGCACCCTGCAGCTGGAGGAATCCCACCAGCACTAGTGGCGTCAGCCCGATTCCTGGTCGGCCGGGCTTGGGGAAACCTCCCGGCGGCTGTGCACGATCAAGGGCTGATCTCGGCTGGACTCCACCGAGAAGCTGCACCAGCTGGCCGATGGCGCCCACTGGCTGTGGCTTAGGGGCCAGTCGATGCGGCGGCCGGCGTAGGTGAGCCCCACGCAGGTGAGGCTGGTGTCGTCGGCAAGCAGGCTCCAGAGCAGGGCGATGGCCTCGCGGCTGTAGTCCTCTGTTGTTGCAGCAGCAGACTCCTGTGCAGTTTCAGCCACCTGCCCCGGCGCCAGGTTCACCTGCAGCTGCCGCTGCCAGCTGAGGTAGTGGCCGTTGTGGGTGGGATAGAACCAGCAGCTCTCGTTGCGGGCCTCGCTCAGGGGGAAGCAGTCCAGCCGCTGCCAATGGCTGGGGAGGGCGGGCGAGGCTTGGTACACCCCAAGCCACAGGCGTTCCGGCTCGAAGCTGGGGGTGATGGCATCGCACACCCGCTGGAAGCGTCCGCCCAGGTCGTGGCTCACGACGATGCGCAAGGCAGAGGCGCTGGTGACGCCCTGGCCCTGCACGATCGCCAGATCGGCGCTGCTGAGCTGGTCGGCGGCGAGGGCGTCGGCCGGAGCGAGCAGAAAGCGCAGCGTTCCGGCCTCCGCCATCAGCCCAGACCCAGCTGGCCGAGGATGCCCTGGCCGGTGAGCAGTTCGGTGCCCAGGCCGATCACGAAGCCGAGCATGGCCAGACGGCCGTTCCAGGTTTCGGCAAAGGCCACGAAACCGAAGCGGGGGGAGGAGGTGGATTCGGTCATGGGAGGCGGTTGGAGGGATAAACCTGAAGAAACTTTACGAACCTCGCGGGAGCTGTTGACGTATCGAAGGGCACCGCCTCACAGGTGGACTTGCCTTCCTGGCGCGCGGTGTGGATTCTGCGGCGCCACTCAGGATTTCGGCGCCAGGAAGCGGATCGCTGTGCCGGGCCTGAGCTGGGCGTTGAGCTTGCCCTGCAGGGAGGGGTTGGTTTCGATGGCGATGGCGCGGATGCCGCTGCCGGGGCTGAAGTCGATCTGGCGCAGGTTGAGCCACTCCATCTGGGGTGAGAGGGCGGAATCGAAGTAGTACACCCCGTTCTTCTGATCGAGCAGGGTGCGCCACCAGGTGGGCGAGATGTTGGGGTGCTCCGGGTCGGGAGTGCCCCAGGGCACCGAGATGTTGCGCATCACGCTCATCACGCCGGCCAGGGCCTGGCGCGGATCGCTGGTGGGCGGCAGCTGCGCGTTGTAGTAGGAACCCCGCACGAAGCGGTCGGGCGACTGGATCGAGCCGGGCAGCTCCTTGCTGCGATCGCGGGTGACCCAGTAGCCGTTGAGTTTGAGCTGCTCGCTGTAGATCGGGCTGTTGGTCATCACCTGGTACTGGCGGCCGTGGTGGATCACCGGCTTGCCCTTGAGGTATTCGATCACCGCCGAATCACCGCTGGCATCCGACACGGCCATGTGCACGGTGGCCTTGGCCTTGCCGCCGGGCCCGAACGGCACCGGCACGATCTGGATGCGGTCCTCCCGCACGGCCGCCACCAGCTCCTTCACCGTGCCGTACTGGCTGAGCAGATACAACGTCCAGGCGGCGAAGGAGAGGCGCGGGCGGCGGGTGTCGGCGCTGGCGATGCCGAAGTCGTTCTCGGCCAGGTAGAGCAGGTTGGCGGCCAGGCCCTGCTCGTTCATGCCGTCGAACACCCCATCCACCACGCCGCCGGGCTCGGTGCTGCCGCTCACCACCACGGCGCCGTGGCGGCTGGTGAAGCGCAGGGAATTGATGCCGCCGCCGCCATCGATCACCTCGCCGCGGGGAATCACGTGGAAGTGGGAATTGAAGCCGTAGGGCCAGTCCATCGAACGGCCGGTGATCACCTGCTGATCAGGGCCGGTCCAGGTGACCCGGGAGCAGGCCAGGGCGGCAGCGGGCAGGACGGCGGACGCAACCAGACCCAGGCCGGCCGTGATGGCCAGGGTCCGCAGGCGGGCAGAGTTCGGCATGGTGGGAACAGCACGTTCCCGGATTGTGGCCATCAAACGGCTGGCAGGCAGCGCTGTCACTGTGCTGAACGCGAATGCCTGTCCATCCGATGAATCTCGTGCTGCTGCGCCAGGGCGACTGGATCGACGCCGATCGCGTGCTGCTGCGGGATCGGCGCGCCGGGCACATCCGCACGGTTCTCCAGGCTGAGGTGGGCGACAGCCTGCGGGTGGGCCTGCTGGGCGGGCTGTGCGGGCAGGGGCTGGTGGAGGCCGTGGAGCCGGATGGCGTGCGCCTGCGGGTGGTGCTCACCGATCCGCCGCCGCCCCGGCATCGCTTCGACATCGTGCTGGCGCTGCCGCGGCCGAAGACGCTGCGGCGGATCCTGCGCCAGTGCGCCGAGTTCGGCATCGCCAACCTGCACCTGCTCCACAGCGCCCGGGTGGAGAAGAGCTACTGGCAGAGCCCGCTGCTGCAGCCGGCCGCCCTTGAGGAGGCGCTGCTGGCTGGGCTGGAGCGCAGCCGCGACACGATCGCGCCCCGGGTGCACCTGCACCGCCGCTTCCGCCCCTTCGTGGAGGACCAGCTGTCCGGCATCTGTGCCGGCCGGCCCTGCTGGCTGGCCCACATGGACGCCCCGCTGGCCCTGGCCGAGGCACCGCCCGTGCCGGCGGTGGTGATGATCGGCCCGGAGGGCGGCTTCGTGCCCTTCGAGATCCAGCTGGCCGAGGCGGTGATTGCCCGGCGGGTGTGCCTGGGGCCGCGCACCCTGAGCGTGGACACGGCCCTGGTCACGGTGCTGGCCCAGGCGTCGACGGACGGTTGATCGGCCAGTAGGACACGTTCACCCCCCTGCGTTGAGGGGATGGGCCCCGGATCAGAAGATGCCCAGCGTTTTCTTCTTGCAATAGCCCGCGCCGATGTTCATCCAGCCCGAATCACAGGGCTCTCCGTTGCTGGGCTTCACCTCGTAGTCGATCGGTGAATTGCAGTGCTGCTTGAGGTCGTTCACGTAGCCCAGCGGGCACTCGTCGTAGCCGGGCAGCTTGGGGATCCGCTTCTGGGCCAGGGCGGTGCCCGTAAGCCAGAGGGGGAGTGCCAGAAGGGCCGCCGTTGCGGTGAATCGGAGTGTCTGGATCACCAGCTGAATTGCGTGCAAACCGGAGCCTAGGTTCACTGCCGGCAGCCGCCACTTCTGATCCGAGGTTCGCCAGGATGGTTCCTTCAGCCCGGTGCCGCCCCCAGTGACCACCACACTGCCCACCCCAGTGTCCAGCGCGGATCGGGTCACCAGATTTGGGGATTTCGCCGAGCGGGCCGACTATTCGCTGCTGGATCAGCTGCAGCCCGATCCCCGGGCCCGGGCCGATGGCCGCGACCACCGGCCCCGCCAGGTGCTGTCCGGCCACTACGTGCCGGTGGCGCCCACGCCGCTGCCCGATCCGGAGCTGGTGGCCCACAGCCAGGCCCTGTTCGCTGAACTGGGGCTCAGTGAGGCGCTGGCCCACGACGAGCAGTTCCGGCGGCTGTTCTCCGGCGACATCACGGCCGCCAGCGGGCCGATGCGCCCCCATGGCTGGGCCACGGGCTATGCCCTCTCGATCTACGGCACGGAATACATCCAGCAGTGCCCGTTCGGTACTGGCAACGGCTACGGCGATGGCCGGGCGATCTCGGTGTTTGAAGGGGTGTTCGGGGGCCAGCGCTGGGAGTTTCAGCTCAAGGGCGGCGGCCCCACGCCCTACTGCCGCGGCGCCGATGGCCGGGCGGTGTTGCGCTCCAGCGTGCGTGAGTTCCTGGCCCAGGAGCTGATGCATGCCCTGGGGGTACCCACGTCCCGCTCGCTGTCGCTGTTCATGTCGCGAAGCGAAGGGGTGCGGCGGCCCTGGTATTCGCCGGGCTCGCGCGCGTTTGAGCCCGACGTGATGGTGGACAACCCGGCGGCGATCACCACCCGGGTGGCGCCGTCGTTCCTGCGGGTGGGCCAGCTGGAGCTGTTCGCCCGCCGGGCGCGCAGCAACGCCCACCCCGCTGCCCTGCGCGAACTGCAGCAGATCACGGCCCACCTGATCGCGCGCCACTACCGCGCCGAGATCCATGCCGCCCTGCCCTTCGCCGAGCAGGTGCTGGAACTGGCACGCCTGTTCCGCGGGCGGCTCACCGTGCTGGTGGCCCACTGGATGCGGGTGGGCTACTGCCAGGGCAACTTCAACAGCGACAACTGTGCCGCCGGTGGCTTCACGCTCGACTACGGACCCTTCGGCTTCTGTGAATTGTTTGATCCGCGCTTCCAGCCCTGGACCGGAGGCGGCGAGCACTTCTGCTTCTTCAACCAGCCGGCGGCGGCGGAGGTGAACTTCGGGATGTTCGTGAAATCGCTGCGGCCGCTGCTGCAGGACAACCCGCACGCCCTGGCCCAACTCGATGGGATCCAGGACGGCTTCGCCGACGCGATGGCGGAGGCGCTGGAGGCGATGTGGGCCGCCAAGCTCGGCCTCACCAGCTACGACCCTGAACTGATGCAGGATCTCCTGCAGTTGCTGGCGAGCTCCCGGGCCGACACCACGATCGCCTTCCGGCGGCTGGCGGAGCTGGCCGCCCACCCAGCCGCTGCGATCACTGATCAGCTCTCAGTCCTGAAGCAGAGCTTCTACCTGCCCAGCTCCGAGGAGCTCGACGGCCAATGGAGCCGCTGGCTGGAGCGCTGGGGTGCGGCGATCACGGCCCAGGGCGACCCGCGCGCCACAGCTGCCGCGATGAAGGCGGTGAACCCGGCGATCACCTGGCGGGAGTGGCTGGTCGCCCCGGCCTACGAGCAGGCGGCCCAGGGGGACACCACCTTGATCCGGGAGCTGCAGGCGCTGTTCAGCCGGCCCTACGAGGCGCCTGCTCCGGAGCTGGCCACGCGCTATGACCGGCTCAAGCCCCGGGAGTTCTTCCACGCTGGCGGTTTGTCGCACTACAGCTGTTCGTCGTAGGTGCCCCCTTGTCCTCCATGCCCACTCCCCCCTGCGATGTGCTGGTGCTCGCCGCCAGCAACGGCCAGAATCTGCAGCTGGCGGAGCGGTTCGCCGCTGCTGCTCAGGAGCAGGGCCAGAGCGCCGCGGTGCTCGACCTCACCGCTATCGCGCTGCCCCTGTTCACCCCCCGGGCCCAGTCCGCCGGCACGCCGCCGGCCCTGGCCGCGCTGCAGGCTCGGCTGGCGGCCGCCTCGCGCTGGGTGATCTGCGCGCCGGAATACAACGGGTCGATCCCGCCGGTGCTCACCAGTGCCATCGCCTGGCTGTCGGTGCAGGGGGACGACTTCCGTGCCCTGTTCAACGGCCGGCCGGTGGTGATCGCCACCCACTCCGGCGGGGGCGGCACCACGGTGCTCACGGCCCTGCGGCTGCAGCTGGCGCACCTCGGGGCCCATGTGGTGGGCCGCCAGCTGGTGAGCACCAGCAGCAATCCCGCCAAGGACGCTTCGATCGCCGATCTGATCACCCGCCTGCACCACCTCCGCATCCCCCAGCCATGACCACCCCACGGCGCAAATGCATCAGAGTGGTAGCAATCCCTGCCGAACTGATCTGCCATGCCCCTCACGCAGCAGTCCGCCCCCTATCCCCACTGGGAGTTCAGCGATCCGGCCAGCGGTGATCTGCTGCGGCTGGTGCCGGAGCGCGGCGGCCTGATCAGCGGCTGGCGCTGCGGCGGCCGGGAGCTGGTGTATCTCGATCTGGAGCGCTTCCTCGACCCCGCCCAGTCGGTGCGGGGGGGCTTCCCGGTGCTGTTCCCGATCACCGGCGGGCTGCCTGATAACCAGCTGCCCCTGCCCCAGGGCACCTTCACCCTTGGCCAGCACGGCTTCGCCCGCACGCTCCCCTGGCAGATGGAGCCCCTGGCCGATGGCCGTGGTGTGGCCCTGGAACTGAGCGACACGGCAGAAACGCTGCAGGCCTATCCGTTCCAGTTCCTGCTGCGCATGGAGGTGCGGCTGGCGCCGGGCGCCCTGGAGATCGCCACCACGGTGAGCAACCGCAGTGCGGCTCCGATGCCCTTCAGCTTCGGGCTCCATCCCTACTTCAACCTCTCCAGCCTGGACGGTGTGCGCGTCGAGGGGCTGCCGGAGGAGTGCCTCAACCACCTCACCATGGCGCCGGCCGACACGGCGGAGCAGATGGATCGCCTGGCCAGCGGCATTGATCTGCTGGTGCGGCCCACGGGGCCTGTGCGGCTGGTGGATGAGGCGGCCGGCACCACGCTCGAACTCCAGCTGACGCACCCCTTCGATCTGGTGGTGCTCTGGACCGAGCCGCCCCGGCCGATGGTGTGCATCGAACCCTGGAGCGGCCCGCGCCAGGCGCTGCTGAGCGGCGACCGCAAGATTGAACTGGCTCCTGGTACCAGCACGGAGCTGAGCACGCGCTACGCCCTGTTGCCCGGCTGATCAGCTCGGCGGCTAGATCACGGTGTGATCGGGAATGATGGTGTTTTTCTCGATCACCACAATGCCATTGCGGATGGTGAATCCCATGGCCTGCCGCTCACCCTCCTGCACATGATCTTTGTTGATGATCTGCACATCGGCTCCGATGCGCACGTTCTTATCGAGGATGGCGTTGCTGATGCGCGATCGTGCGCCGATGCCCAGGGGTACGCCACCGCTGGCCCGTACGGCCTCTCGTTCGTGTGCTGATTCATAGCGATCGGCACCCATCACCAGGGTGTCCCTGAGAACTACGTCGTGCTCCACCCGCAAGCGCAGGCCCAGCACGCAGTGCTCGATCAGGCACCAGTCGAGCTGGCAGCCCTCGCTGATCACCGAACGGCTCACTTCAGCCTTGCTTAGCTGGCTGGGCGGCAGGTAGCGGGAGCGGGTGTAGATGGGAGCCTTCTCATCATAGAAACTGAAGGCAGGGCTCTCATCGGCGAGGGCAAGATTGGCGTCGTAAAATGCTTTGATCGTGCCGATATCTTCCCAGTAGTCGTCAAACAGATAGCTCTGCAGGTGCTGGCCATCGGCCAATGCGGCAGGGATGATCTCCTGGCCAAAATCCGTGGCCTGGGGGTTGCTGGCCAGCAATTTGAACAGCACATCCCGATCAAACACATAGATGCCCATCGATGCCAGGAAAGGCCGCCGTTCGGCTTCGCTGGCTGCCAGGCCCAGCGCTGCCGTGTTCACCCGCATCGCCTCCAGGGCTTCGCCCTTGGGCTTCTCCCGGAACTCCTGGATGCGGCCGGCGGGATCGGTGCGCATCAAGCCGAAGCCCTGGGCGGCCTGAGGATCCACGGGCAGCGCCGCCACCGTGAGCGCGGCCCCGCTGGCCCGGTGGGCGGCCACAAAGCCCGCGTAATCCATCCGGTAGAGCTGATCGCCCGAGAGGATCAGCACCTGGTCCACGTCCCAGGCGGCAAAGAGCTCGCGGTATTGGCGAACCGCATCGGCCGTGCCCTGAAACCAGCTGGGGCTGTCCGGGGTTTGCTGGGCTGCCAGCACCTCCACGAAACCGCCGTCAAAGCCGGAGGAGAGGTTGTAGGTGCGGCTGATATGGCGGTTCAGTGATTGGCTATTGAACTGGGTGAGGGCATAGATCTTATAGATCCCGGAATTGATGCAGTTGCTGATTGGAATGTCGATCAGCCGATACTTGCCACCCAGTGGCACGGCGGGCTTGGCGCGGGTGAGGGTGAGCGGTTGCAGGCGTGTGCCGGCTCCGCCGCCGAGAATCACCGTTAAAACGCGCTTCATGCACTGATCTCTCGCTTGAGCTGACTGTAGAGGTGTTGGGGGTCCTTGTACTGGCGCGGCAGGCAGTGATGGAGCCAGCTGAGTCGATCCCAGCAGACGCTCCTCTGGATCTGCTGCAGGGACTTCTGCTCGCGGATCAGGATGCGCAACGCCTTGCAATACAGGGGAAAGCTCGCTTCCAGCTGGCCAATCGTGAGCGCAGAAGCCGATGCCGTGGCGTTCATCACTGCGGTGCTTGAGATAGCATCAATCCTCAGGCAGAATCGGGCTCAGGGATCCCCCCATCTGGGGGCAATCCGAGGAATTGATCAACAGGCAGGTCCTCAGTCGTCGTAGACGCGGCAGTTCACGTCTGAGGGGTTGAGATCACAGAACACCTCAAAGGGTGATGGTGCCACAGCCTCATCGGGATGGCGCTGCTGAAAGGCCTGAAGGTCGAGGATCTGCTGCTGCAGCTTGCGCGCGATCGCTCCATCGCCCTTGGCCTGGGCCTCTGCAAGGGATGTTTCGTAAGCCTGAAGCTGTTCAGAAATACTCGCCATCGCGAAGCCTCGCTTGAGCCCTGGTAACGATCTTGGACTTTAGCGGTGTGATCCGATGGGGATACCCCCATCAGGGGACATTTGCCAGCCTGGTGTCAAGGGCGACCACTTCTACCAGCGGCACCCGGCGATGATCAGGGGGAAATGCGAAAGGTCGATCATGTGCACCCATCACTACCGCAATGCCCGCAATCAAATGGTGATTCTTCGCTGTGTTGGAGCGAATGCGTTCTTCCAGGAGAAGGTGATCTTTCCCTTTGAGGAATGGCTGTTTTCCTGTCCACCTGAAACGCGTATCGACATCTGGACGCACGCTATCGGTGGTGCGGAGCTGCTCGACTCCATGCCCGCAGACGATCTCCTGGGCCCTGCACATTGCGAGGGCAACGGTCCAGCGGAGCCCCCCTCGTTGTGGCACACCATCGGCGTGGCGCCGTTGGAAACAGGCCTGGTGGAGCAGTTTGGCTAGACAGCCGGTTGCTGTGATCGGTGCACCGGCTAGCTTGAAACCAAGGGCTGCAACGCATGGGACCGATCAGAGGCACGATCCCGGTCAGCACCCCCACCCGGCGCGATGCATCTGTGAATCCCCGAGCACCTGGCGATCCAGCTCAGGCCTCCGGTACCGAGAGGGGCGAACTGGCATGCTCACTTGCTCGCAGGCTTCTGAGGGTTCTACCGACGTTGCTGCCCTATCGCCGTCCACTGCGTCTCCCGGGGTGTGCCGTGCTTAAGCTGACTCCACCTTGTCGAACCTCACCGTTACTCAGGCCACCGTTTCCAGCTCCTGCCCGAGCTCCTATCCGAGCAAGTCTGAGTTGCTCTCCTGCTTACCGCCCCCAACTGCTTGAGCTCAACCCCCGCAAGGCGTGGCGCAGTCTTGGCAGCTCCCTTCTCCTCTCGCTGCTGGCCTACGGACTGGGAACCCAGATCCCGCTTGTTCCTGGCGCTGCTCCCCTCTGGCTGCTCTATGGAGTGGTCACCGGCACCGTGGCCTGTGGCTGTTGGGTGATTGCCCATGAGTGCGGCCATCACGCCTTCCATCCCAACCGTCGCGTGGAAGCCCTGGTGGGGTTTGTCCTGCACAGCCTGTTGCTCGTGCCTTACTACACCTGGCAGCGCAGCCATGCGGTGCACCACGCCCACTGCAACCACCTGGAAGAGGGCGAAACCCATGTGCCGCCGCGGGCGGATTCACCCTTCGGCCAGCTGGTGCTGGCGGTTAATCGCCGGCTGGGCCCCGCCCTGTTCGGATGCCTCTCGCTGGTGAACCATCTGCTGCTGGGCTGGCCGCTCTATCTGCTTTTCGGTGTGGCAAGCGGATCCGACTACGGCTCGCCCACCTCCCACTTCTGGCTCGGGAAGCCATTTCGCAACGGTCGCCGTTTGCTGTTTCCCGATTCCTTCCGCTCCTTGATGTGGCTCTCCAATCTGGGCGTGCTGGTGATCCTGGGGCTGGCAGCCATGGCGTGGTCGCCGGCACGGGTGCTGTGCGTGTATGGCTTGCCTTATCTGGTGATCAACGCCTGGCTGGTGGCTTACACCTGGCTGCAACACACCGACCTCGATATTCCCCACTTCAGCAGGAGTGATTGGACCTGGGCGAAAGGTGCCCTGCAGACAGTGGATCGTCCCTACGGACCCTTGCTCAACTTTCTTCACCACGGCATTGGGGCCACCCATGTGTGTCACCACGTCAACCCGAGCATCCCCCACTACAACGCCTGGCGCGGCACAGCCTTGCTGCGGCAACGGTTTCCGCTTCTGGTGAGGTACAACCCCACCCCTATCCCTCAGGCGCTGTGGCGGATCGCCAGTCGCTGTGCGGTGGTGCACCAGACCAGCCCGGGCAAGGGATTCTTCTATCAACTCCTAGAGCGTCCTGACTGAGAGACACTCGGCTGAAAGAAACTGGGCACACATCCAGATCTTATTGCCAGGACCACAAGTAGAGAACTACAGTTTTATTATTCCAATCAGAGAAGATCTCGATCAAGCTGAAGCTGATCAGATCACTGCATTGATCCTGCTGGCTGTTGTTTGGCTTCCGATGGCAGCCAAAGATTCAAGGTGATTCCTGATACATCTGCTCCAGACGCTCGCGGCTGAAGTCGACATAGAGCAGTTTTTCGCCAGGCTGTGGAGCCTCGGGGTGGCGCATGCCACGCCTGCGCAGAGATTGAACAGGCGTCGCTTCAGAGCGCCGCAGACTTTGGCTCATCAGAGCGAAGGCACCACCGGCAATCGCCGCAAAACAGACCAGATAGATCACAGCCAGCACGTCGTTCATGGGCCAGTCCGCTTTTCACCCACCCTAGTGTGAAGAAATGTGAAGCGTGGGTTGCGGGCTGCATCGCGCGGTCGGCTTCGGCGAGCCAGGCTGCGACTCCGTTGGCCGATCGGCAGGGGGGAAGCCACCAACCATGCGTGCATGGCTCACCCCCCTGGGCTGGTGTTCACGGTCACTGGAACAACCCGCTGCTCGCCAGCACCCTGCGTGGAGACAGGCACCGAGGCGCTGGCATCACTGAGGCCATCGAGCAACGTCGGCACAATGCCGGCATCGAAGGAGAAGCGACCGG
>JBBASN010000059.1:0-15151 GCA_040399225.1 Prochlorococcaceae cyanobacterium
CCCGCTTCACGGCGATCTCCTGGTAGAAGCGGATCTGCCAGCTGCCGCCCTTGTCAGGGTAGGGGATGGCGGCGAAGCGATCACGCCAGGCGTTCTCCTCGGCGAAGGTGCGCGCCCACAGCTCCTGGGGCGTGGGGAAGGCTTCGGCCTCCCCCTCCTCGCCCGAGTCCATGTCGATGGCGTAGATGCCCTTGCCGTTGCTGGCATAGGTGAAGCGCAGCTGGAGCTTGGCGGCGTATTCCTTGGCCTGGCCCACCCCCTCGGTGAGCGGCAGGGTATCGGCCTTGGCCTCCACCACCGCCAGGGCGGTGTTGCGGTAGCTGAGCACATAGCCGGCGCTGAGGGATTTGCCGCGGCGTCCGCCGCCCTCGATGCGCCCCGGGGCGATCGGAAACTCGCGGCGAATGCGGCTGCCCTCCACCACGCCCCAACCGGCCGCCACCAGCAGCGGATCGATCAACTCAGCCCGGGTTTCGGCTTCGTTCATGGGATCAGCGTGGCCACCTGATCGAGCAGATCAGAGCAGAGCAGGTTCCAGGCGGCAGCGATGAATGGGTCAATGTGAGCGTTGTGATCGCGCAGCATCTGAAACAACAGCCTGGCTTTGGCAGCGGTCAGATCGCGTTGCGCGATGCGCAGAAAACCGCCCTGGGTTTCAGCAGGGGCCATGCAGGGGCTCCGCTGGATCCAGCCGCCGGCCATAGCGGAAGGCTTCGGCGATCACATTGCAGCTGCCATGGCGGCGCTGTGCCACTTCGCTGGCGGAGAAGAGCAGCAACTCGATTGGCAGGCGGTGATAGGCCAGCTTCCAGCCCAGGGCATCGGTTTGCTCCAAGCGTGAACGGGTTGCCAGCCAGGCATCCGGCACCGTCACCAACAGGTCAAGATCCGAATCGGGCCGTGCAGTACCGCGGGCGCGGGAACCGAACAGCCGCACCTCAGCGCCGGGAATGGCCGCCTGGATCTCCGCCGCGATTGTGCGCAGCAGCGGCTCGTCCACCACGTCGTGATAGCTGGAGGGGCGAGAAGATCCGGCCATGGGGTCAGTCTGGCGCATCCGGCCGGCGATATAGGTCCACACCGGCCCGCTCGATGTGGGCCAGCAGAGCGGGGTGACGGATCGAGGCCAGACAGGAGAGATCGATCACCCAAGGCAGCAGCAGATCATCGAGATCGGCATCGATGCGGGCCAGGGCGGCAGCACCGATGGCGGGGCCGATGAGGGTGAGATCGATGTCGGAGGCGGGGCGATGGCGACCCAAGGCACGGGAGCCGTAGAGGATCGCGGCTTCCACCTCGGGGTAGCTGGCAAGCACCTGCTGGATGGCCACAATCGCCGCTTCCGGCAGGCCGATGGCCTGCGCCGTCGCCAGTGGCGGGCGGACGGTCATGACGGCTCGACGCACAAGGCGGTGAAGCGCTCCCGCAGGGCGCCGAACAGGGGCGCGAAGCGGTCGACCACATCGCGGGCGACCGCCTGGGCCTGCTCGAGGTTGTAAGTGTGAGACGACTGATTGCGAGCCTTGATCATCGCCATCCAACCCTCGCCATCGCTGATCAGATCGTTCTGGAACGCCAGGCGGGTGGCATCCCGAGAACCAATGATGCCCTCAATTCCCTGGTACTGCAGATAGTCCTTGAGCAGATTCCAGGCGAGTTCATGGGTGAACTCAAAACCCTGGATCAAGCCCTGTTGCTCCAGCTCACTCAGGGGCCGTTGCCGCGCCAGGTCCAGACCACGCTCCAGCACCTGGAGGGCCCGCTCGAAATTGTCGAACCGCTGGCGCCAGCGGATGTCTGCATCGGCCATGGAGTCAGGCTAGGGAGAAGCTGTTCAGGGCCCCAGTGCCCCCACCGGCACCACGGCGACGCCATCGGCGCGCTGGTAGCCGTAACCACTGCCGCACACCACCGCCAAAAAGGCGGGCTCGCCGGTGCGACGGCTGTCGATCTGCTCGCGGAAGCGGAGCAGGTTGGCGGCGGCGGCATCCACCTGTCCGGCCCCCAGCTTGATTTCGATCGCTCCCCAGCGACCGTCGCGCAGCTGCACGATCGCGTCCACCTCCAGGCCGTAGTTGTCGCGGTAGTGGAACACCTCGCCGTCCAGCGCCTGGGCCAGCACGCGCAGATCCCGCACCACCAGCGATTCGAACAGCAGCCCCAGCCACTCCAGGTCGTGGAGCAGACGCTGGGGGCTCGCGCCCAGGGCCGCCACGGCCAGGGAGGGATCGCAGAAGTGGCGCCGGGGAGCCTGGCGCAGGGCAGCCTTGGAGCGCAGGTGAGGCCGCCAGGCGGGTTGGTGTTCGAGCACCATCAGCCGCTCCAGAGCCTGCAGATGGTCGGCCACGGTGCGTGGATCGAGGGGGCCATCGGCACCACCGCGCCGGCGGCAGCCAGGCACACCCGCAGCTCGGCATCAGCGATACGGGGGCGGTAGGCAGTGCCCGCGCTGGAGGCCATGGGCGGCGCCGCGCTCAGCGGCCTGATGCAGGAAATATCGGGATCCTAATGCCGAAAAAGTCGGCGCTCCAATGCAGGAAAAGTCGGCCGGCTGATGCAGGAAACAACGAGCCGCGCTCAGGCTGTCCAGTCGCTCCAATCGGGCACCTGCGGCACCACGATCAACCCCGAGCCCGCCTCGCCATCGGCCCGGCAAGGACGGCCGCTGGCCAGCTGGTGGGCGGCGAGGGCGCAGAGGGCGGCATCGATGAAGTCGATGCTGGTGAGGGGCGCCGGGTTGATGCCGGCCTGCCGCAGCAGTTCGGTGCGCTGGCTGCGCTTGTGCGCGGCACTGGCGTTGCCGCCGCGCAGCTGCCAGGTGATGGCGTGGGGGAAGGTTTCGAAGCAGGCCGGACCGCTGGCCGGGAGGCCAGAGAGCAGCGGATGACTGGCCTCCAGTTCCCGGTAGAGCGCTTCGCCCTGGAGCATCCAGCCGTAGTAGTTGCTGGGGTGGCTGAGGGCCGCCTGGCGAGTGGGCGAGGCGAAGCAGCGGATGCCGGCAGCGTTGAGCTCGCGCTCGCAGGGCCGGGCCCGGCCATCGCTGCTCCAGCGGCAGGGCGCATCGATGGCGATCAGCTGGGCGCCGATCACCGAGCGGCACCAGTGGGCCAGCTCCTGCACCTCAGCCGTAGCCAGCCGGTCGGCGTAGGCACCACCGGTGAGCGCCACGGCATGGAAGCCCTTGCGGGAGCCGCCCACGTCGATGCCGATCACGGTGGGCACGCTCTCCATCCAGCCATGCTGGTGGACAGCTCGCTGGACAACACCATGCAGGTGGTGAGCATTTCGG
This sequence comes from Prochlorococcaceae cyanobacterium, assembly GCA_040399225.1. Taxonomy (GTDB): domain Bacteria; phylum Cyanobacteriota; class Cyanobacteriia; order PCC-6307; family Cyanobiaceae; genus NIES-981. The sequence goes on from JBBASN010000059.1 coordinate 3,290, forward strand.
AGGCCCGGGAGAGCTTCAAGGCCGTGCTGGACCGGGTGGAGGCCGATGCGGACGTGACCCTCATCACCCGGCGGCACGCCAAGTCTGAAACGTGGCGAAGATTGGAACGAAGCATAGCGATCCTGTCTTGGGTCCGTCTAACGCTGCCCTTGAGTGGCAGGCAGGAAGAATGGGGTGGCAAAGCTGAGGGCTGTTGGCGGCCTGTCCATCTCGAAGGGCTTGTTAGGCAAATTAATCAGTGTGTCATTCAGGCCAAGGTTGGTCCCAATCACTTAGCCAAATTGAGTTTCCGCTTTTATCAAGCCCAAAAGGTCTTAGCTCTGCGCTATGTATTTCACCGATGTGCCAAGAAAGTAAGTGCTGGATGCCCACTCCTAAAAAAAGGTCAGCCCTGCACAGCTCCTCAATATTGCTCGGCTTTAGCGTAAATGCTTTGAAGCTCATCCCATTGATCCAGCTCTTAACAGAGGAATCTTTCTTGCTTATAAGTGAATATAGTTCTGTTGCGCGTTTATTCGCTTCCCCGAAAGCCAAAGCTAGGTTTTCCGATTTAACTCCAGAAAGCATAGACTGATTGTATTGTTGCATCGAGTCGAGCTTGCTGTTCGCAAATTGAACTATCGCAAGCCGTCGAGCTTCTAAGTATCGTGCTTCACGATCAGTCTTTATTTCTAGCCTCTTCAGCCACCAGGGTCCCAGGACTGCGGAAATGGCACCAAATAGCGAGCCAACTACAGCACTTCCCGCTGAGATTAACGCAATTAGAACTCGTTCGTCAGTGATGAGAGTTGTTTCGCTCATGGCTTCATTTTAACTCAGCAGCCTAACGCTAAATGGGCGGACCCACATAAGATCCTCCCCCTACTCTCCCCAGCAGCATAAACTACCTCCCCTTTGTCGGCAACACGCTCAAACCCCCTGCATAGCAACGGCTTTCGCCTAGCCCCCAGCGAAGGCGGGGATCTTCACTGGACCCGCCTATAACCGTTCAGCTCTATACCAAGCGCCACAAGCACAGCCCATTCTCCGAATATCGCCTGCGCCCTCTAATCCCTCACCCGCTCCGTCAGCACCCTTCCACCGGCATCCAGCAACGCAATCCGCAGCGGCATCTGCCCGGCCGCATGGGTGGAGCAGGAGAGGCAGGGGTCGAAGCAGCGGATGCCCGCCTCCACCCGGTTGAGCAGGGGCTCGGGGATCTCGGCCCCTTCCGCCACCGGCTCGGTGATGAACTCCCGGGCGATCTGGGCCACCGTGCGGTTCATCGCCAGGTTGTTCTGGCCCGTGGCGATGATCAGGTTCACCCGGGTGATCAGACCGTCGTCGTCCACCCGGTAGTGGTGAAACAACGTGCCCCGCGGCGCCTCGCTCACCCCCACCGCCTCGTTGGCGTTGAGGCTGGCGCGGGCGCGGATGCGGTCGCTCATCAACGAGTCGTCGGTCACCAGCTGCTCGATGCCCTCCAGGCAGGCCACGATCTCCACCAGTCGGGCGTGGTGGAACGCAAACGACGACGTCACAATCCGGCCGCCGCTCTCCGCCGTGCCGCTGCGCTGGCGGAACTCGGCCAGCTCCGCATCGGCCCACGCCGTGCCGATCCGCTCGCACACGTTCAGCCGCGCCAGCGGCCCCACCCGGTAGATGCCCTCCGGATAGCCCAGCGGCTTGTAATACGGAAACTTCAGGTAGCTCCAGCTCTCCACCGCCTCGCCCAGGTAGCTGGCGTAGTCGTCTTCGCTGAGGCCATCGGCCACGATCCGGCCCGACGAATCCACGAAGCGGATCGCCCCCTCGATGCACTCCCAGCCGCCATCGGCCGCCACCAGCCCCATGAACAGCGAAGGAAAATCGCCAAACGTGCGCTGCTCCCGCTGCAGCGGCCCATTCAGCAGCCCCTTGTAGAGCGTCAGCGCCGTGGCCACCGTGGCCTTGGCCTCCGGCAGCCGCCCCAGAATCCACTCCCGCGCCTCGGCGCTCAGCGGCGTGCGCACCCCGCCGGGCACCGCCCAGGCCGCGTGGATCTTGCGGCCCCCCAGCAGCTCCAGCACCTGCTGGCCGAACTGGCGCAAGCGGATGCCGGCCCGGGCCAGATCCGGGTCGGCCGCCATCAGGCCGAACACATTCCGCTTGGCCGGATCGCTCTCCCAGCCCAGCAGGAAATCCGGACTGCTCAGATGGAAAAACGAGAGCGCGTGGCTCTGGCACAGCTGGGCCAGGTTCAGCATCCGCCGCAGCTTGCGCGCCGCCGGTGGCGGCTGCACCGCCAGCAGCTTGTCGCCCGTTTTCGCCGCCGCCAGCAGGTGGCTCACCGGGCAGATGCCGCAGATCCGCGCCGTGATCCCCGCCATCTCCGTGAACGGCCGCCCCTCGCAGAAGGTTTCAAAGCCGCGATACTCCACCACGTGGAAGCGGGCATCGGCCAGCCGGCCCGCCTCATCCAGGTGCAGCGTGATCTTGGCGTGCCCCTCGATGCGGGTCACCGGGTCGATCGTGATCGTGCGTGTCATGGGAGGGCCTCAGCCGAATTGCAACATCGCCGGGCCTTCCATCGCTGGCAGCGCACCGCGCAGCAGCGGCTCGATGGCGGCGCGGATCCGATCAGCGCTCGGCGGGCAGCCGGGCAGATACAGGTCCACCGGGATCACCTCGTGCAGCGGCAGCACCCGCTCCAGCAGCTCCGGCACGATTCCGGGGGCATGGGGGTGCTGGGCGCCGGTGTCGGCCAGCTCCAGGTAGGCCCGATCCAGCACGCTCTGGCGGCTGCCACCATCCACCTGCGCCCACAGGTTGCGCAGGCCCGGCACGTTGGCCGTCACGGCGCAGTCGCCGAAGGAGATCACCATCCGGCTGCGCTCCCGCAGCTTCAAGGCCAGCTCCAGGTTGTCGTCATTGGCCACCGCCCCCTCCACCAGGCACACGTCCACCCCCTCGGGGTACTCCTTCACGTCGCTGGCCACCGGCGAGAACACCACGTCCACGTGCTGGGCCAGCTCGAACAGCCACTCGTCGAGATCCAGAAACGACATGTGGCAGCCGCTGCAACCCGCCAGCCACACGGTGGCGAAACGCAATCTGGGGGAAGGGGTGGTCACTGGTTCTGCCACTGGTGCTGCTCCCGGGCGTTGCGCAGCAGCTCGGGCCGCTGCCGCTGCGGCGCCTTCTCACCGGTGGTGTCGTCCTTGTGGAAGAGGGCGCCGGTGGGGCACACGTCCACGCACTTGCCGCAGGAGGTGCAGGCCTGCACCTCCCCCCAGGGTTGGTCGAGCCCGGCGATGATCCGGCATTCGGCGCCCCGGTGGGCCACGTCCCACACGTGGGCCCCCTCGATCTCATCGCACACCCGCACGCAGCGGGTGCAGAGGATGCAGCGGTGGTGGTCGATCGCGAAGCGGGGATGGGAGGCATCCACCCGCCGCTGGGGGTACTGATACGGGAAGCGGGAGTGGTCCATCCCCACCGCCACCGCCACGTCCTGCAGCTCGCAGGTGCCATTGGCCACGCAGAAGGCACACACGTGGTTGCCCTCGGCGAAGAACAGCTCCACCGCCATGCGCCGCCACTCCCTGAGCTGGGGCGTCTGGGTGAGCACCGCCATGCCCTCGCCGGCGGCGGTGGCGCAGGCGGGCTGCAGCTTGCCGCTGCCCTCCAGCTCCACCAGGCAGAGCCGGCAGGCGCCCACCGGCGTGAGGCCCTCGAGATGGCAGAGGGTGGGCAGCTCGGCGCCGGCGGCCCGCACCGCCTCCAGCAGCGAGGCGCCGGCCGGCACCGCCACCTCCACCCCGTCCACCGTGAGGGTGTGCACGCTCATCGGGCCCCCTCCTGCAACAGGCAGGCATTGAGGGGTTCGCACTGGTCCGGATCCCGGCAGGCCGCCTGGTACTCCTGGCGGAAGTAGCGCAGGGTGCTGAGCACCGGGTTGGGCGCCGCCTGGCCCAGGCCGCAGAGGCTGGTGGCCCCCACCATCCGGCAGAGCTGCTCGAGCCGCTCCATGTCGGCCAGCTCCGCCCGCCGCTCCACGAAGCGGTCGAGCAGCTGGGCCAGCTGCACCGTGCCGGCGCGGCAGGGCACGCACTTGCCGCAACTCTCGTTCACGCTGAAGCGCATGAAATGGCGGGCCACCTCCGGCATCGAGGTGCTCTCGCCCATCACCACCAGGCCGCCCGAGCCCATCATCGAACCCAGCTCCCGCAGGCTCTCGTAGTCCACCGGGGTGTCGAGCAGGTGGGCGGGGATGCAGCCGCCGGAGGGGCCGCCGGTCTGCACCGCCTTCACGCCGCCGTGGGGCCCCTCGCCGCCGGGCACGCCGCCGCCGATGGTGAGCACCACCGTGCGCAAGCTGGTGCCCATCGGCACCTCCACCAGGCCGGTGTGGGCCACCGCGCCGGAGAGGGCGAACACCTTGGTGCCCTTGCTGCCCTCGGTGCCGATCGCGGCATACCAGTCGCCGCCCTCCCGCAGGATCACCGGAATCGAGGCCAGGGTCTCCACGTTGTTGATCAACGTGGGCGCCCCCCCCAGGCCCACCTGGGCCGGGAAGGGCGGCCGCGGCCGGGGCGTGCCCCGCTGCCCCTGGATCGAGGCCAGCAGCGCCGTCTCCTCGCCGCACACGTAGGCGCCGGCCCCCACCCGCACCTCCAGCCGCAGGTTGAAGCTGCTGCCGGCGATGCCGGCCCCCAGCAGCCCCTTGGCGCGGGCCTGCTTCAGCGCCAGGCGCAGCCGCTCGATCGCCAGCGGATACTCGGCCCGCACATACACGTAGCCCTGGTCGGCGCCCACCGCAAACGCGGCGATCGCCATCCCCTCGATCAGCCGGTGCGGATCGCTCTCCAGCACGCTGCGGTCCATGAAGGCGCCCGGGTCGCCCTCGTCGGCGTTGCACACCACGGTGCGGGGGCCGGGGGGCTGCAGGGCCACCGTGTCCCACTTCAGGCCGGTGGGATAGCCGGCGCCCCCCCGGCCGCGCAGGCCGCTGCGCTTCACCTGGTCGCGCACCTGCTCGGGGGTGCACTCGGCCAGCACCCGCTTCAGCTGGGCGTAGCTGCCGTGGGCCAGGGCGTCGTCGATCGACTCGGGATTCACCACGCCGCAGCCCTCCAGCACCACCGCCTGCTGCAGGGCAAAGAACGGGTGGGCAGGATCCAGCCGCTGCTTGGCCAGCGCGTCCCCCTGGCCCAGGCCGGTGGCCGCCGCCAGCAGGGCCGGCGCCTGCTCTGCGCTGAGATCGGCGTAGAGCTCACTGGCACCTTTGGGCCGGTCGAGGGCCACCAGCGGGCCGCGGCCGCACAGCCGCAGGCAGCCCACCGGCTTGATCGTCACCCCCTCGGCGGCGCCGCCCAGCTGGTCGCGGGCGGCGTGCAGGGCCGCCTGCAGGGCATCGGCGCCGGCCGAGCGGCAGCCGCTGGCGGCGCAGCAGCGCAGTTGCAGCGGGGTTGGGGCGGTCATGGCGCCGCTCCGCTGAGGCCGAGCGCATCCAGGCGGGCCTCCAGGGCCGCCGGGTCGTCGATCGGCAGGCGCGGTTCCAGCTGGCCGTCCACCACCAGCACCGGCGCCTGGCCGCAGGCCCCCAGGCAGCTCACGTGCTCCAGGGCCCAGGTGCCATTGCCGGCGGCATCGTCCATGCGCAGGCCCAGCCGTTGCTCAATCCGCTCGGCCAGCTCGCCGCCGCCCTTCACAAAGCAGGCCGTGCCCAGGCACACCGCGCAGCGGTGGACGGTGGGGGCCTCCAGGCGGAACAGGTGGTAGAAGCTGGCCACCCCATGCACCCGCGAGAGGGGCAGCCTCAGCTCCCGGGCCACCTGGGCCAGGGCCGCCGCCGGCAGATAGCCGTAGAGCTCCTGCACCTGGTGCAGCACCTCGATCAGGGCGTCGGCGCGACCGCGTTGCTGGCGGATCAGCCGGCTGGTGCGCTCCACTGCCAAAGGGGGCAGAGACGCCCGGGAGGCGGGCTGGGGGGTGGCCATCACCATCGGCTGCTCCATCAGCAAGGGCCGCCCACTCACATCCTCTCGTTAGCCACCAAAAACGCAGCTGTCAGCGATTGTGGGGGAAGCCTTGCAGGGAGTTGAGGTGATGCCCGCCACCGGCCTGCTGCTGGATCCGGCCTTCCGCCTGCACCACACCGGCAGCCACCACCCCGAATGCCCCGAACGGCTCGACGCCATCGAGCAGGCCCTGCGCCAGCGGGGCCTGCTGCAGCGCTGCCGGCGCCTCACCCCCCGGCCGATCAGCGACGCCGAACTGCTGCGCTGCCACAGCCAGAGCTATCTGCACACCGTGCGCCGGGATGGGGCCTATGGCCGCAGCGAGCTCTCCACCGGCGACACGGCCATCGGCGAGCACAGCGAGGACGTGGCCCGGCTGGCGGCCGGCGGCGTGCTGGCGGCGGTGGATGGGGTGCTGGAGGGCTCCCTGGCCAATGCCTTCGCCGCCGTGCGCCCCCCCGGCCACCACGCCGAGCCGGAGCGGGGCATGGGCTTCTGTGTGTTCAACAACGTGGCCCTGGCCGCCCGCCATGCCCAGGCCGTGCATGGCCTGGATCGGGTGCTGATCGTCGACTGGGACGTGCACCACGGCAACGGCACCCAGGCCATCTTCTGGCGCGACCCGAGCGTGTTCTATCTGAGCGTGCACGAGTGGGGCAACTACCCGGGCAGCGGCGCCGCAACGGAGCGGGGCGAGGGCCCCGGCGCCGGCACCACCTGCAATTGCCCCCTGCCCGCCGGCAGTGACGGCGCCACGGTGCTGCGCACCCTGGAGGAGGCCCTGCGGCCGGCCGCGGCCCGCTTCCGGCCCCAGCTGCTGCTGCTCTCGGCGGGCTTCGATGGCCACCGCCGCGACCCCCTCGGCCGCTTCCAGCTCAGCAGCGCCGACTACGGCGCCCTCACCGACTGCTGCCTGGGCGTGGCCGCCGAGCACTGCGGCGGCCGGCTGGTGTCGGTGCTGGAGGGGGGCTACCACCTCGGCGCCCTCGGGGAGAGCAGCGCGGCCCACCTGGAGGCGCTGCTGGAGGCTCAGGCGGGCTGAGCGTCCAGCGGCTGCCAGCCCGCCAGATCCACCCAGGCCTCCACCACCTCAGGCACCCCCGGCGCCGGCGTGACAATCACCGCCAGGTCCACCCGCTCGGGCAGCCCGGATTGAACAGGGCGTCGAGCGGGCGGCGCTCCGTGCGCAGGATGTCGTAGGTGGGATCGGACCGGCTCGTGCTGGGCTCAGCCATCGCGGCGGAATCGGCTCCGTTGGCTCCAGTGTGGCGATTCCGGCCGGCCCGGACCGCTCAGAACGGCGCTTCGATCGAGAACTCCCCCTCGCCACCGGCCGGGTCGAATTCCCGCCAGCCGGGGGTGGCCTGGTCGAGCAGACCGTAGCGGGCGTCCTGGTCGTCCATGCGGGTGTTGCCGGTGGGACGGGTGTCGCAGGTGACGCCACCGTCGCCACTGGGCTGGCAGTTGTCAAACTCCACCCCAGCCCGGGCCGGTGCGGCTAGCAGGGCCTGGATCAGGAGTGGCAACAACAGCGGCAGGGAGCGAGAGCGAAGCAGCCACCACCTGGGATGATGGCTCCGGTTTTCGTCTGCAGCGATGTACACCGACTGGACCGCCGTAATCCTGCTTCTGCTCACCGCCGCGCCCCTGGCGGTGGTGGTGGGCACCGCTGCCTTCTTCATCTGGCAGCAGCGGAAGAAGCAGCTGCGTTGAGCCGGCGGCTGTCGAGCTGGAACACTTCCGCCACCGTGGTGGCTGCCCCAACCGCCGGCATGTGGCCCTGGCCGAGACAGTCGAGACAGGTGCGGAAGCGCTGGTCGCCCAGCCTCAGCATGCCGCTGCCGCCGCAGCTGGGGCACACCTGGCGCAGGGCGGCACTGATCTGATCATCAATCAACGGGGCCGGGGCAGCCGCCAGATGGGGCTGCTGGTTGGCGGACATCGAGGCTGCGCTCGCTGGAAGCGGATGGGAATGCTCTCCAGTGTGGGGGGCTTGGAGCCCAATGATCCCGAAAGCTTCCTTAAGACTGCCCATCCGCTGCGGCGGCCCGCAGCCGCTCGGCGAACAGGCCGGGATTGAGCTCCTGCAGCAGTTCGGCCGCACTTAGCCGGCTGCCCGCCCGCACCAGGCCGGCACTGGCGGCCAGTTCGCCGATCACCGCCGCTGCATCCAGGCCCCGCTGGCGCATGCCGGCCAGGCCCTCGGCCCCCTCCCGCTTGCTCAGGCGCTGGCCCTGGGCATCACGCCAGAGCGGCACATGGCCATAGCCGGGCGGCTCGCCCCCCAGCAGCCCCATCAGGGCCACCTGGGGGCCGGTGGCCCAGAACAGGTCCTCGCCGCGCACCACCTCGCTGATGCCCAGGCTGAGTTCATCCACGGCGGTTGCCAGGTGGTAAGCCAGAAAACCATCGGCGCGGCGCAGCACCACATCGCCCACCTGGCTGGGGCCATCCAGAAGGCCCGGGGGGCCAAAGCGTTCCTGCCACAGGATCGGCCCGGCAGGCAGGCGCCAGCGCCAGCTGGGCAGGCGGCCCTGGCGGGCCTGCCAGCCCAGGGCCAGGTGGCGGCAGTGGCCCGGATACACCGGCGCGGCGCCGTGGGGCGCGGAGACGTCGGCCAGCATGCGGCGGCTGCAGCGGCAGGGGTAGAGCCAGCCCGCTCGCCGGAGTGCAGACAGCACGGTGCTGTAAGTCCCCCGGCGGCTGCTCTGGCGCCAGATCGGACCATCCCAGTGCAGACCCAGCCAGGTCAGGTCGGCCTGGATCGCCTCCTCAGCCCCCGGGCGGTTGCGCGGGGTGTCGAGGTCATCGATTCTGAGGAGCCATTCGCCGCCCTCGAGCCGGGCAACCAGCCAGGACAGCAACGCCGTGCGCAGGTTGCCGCGATGGAGGGGACCGGTGGGGGAGGGAGCGAAGCGTCCGCGATAGCCCTGCTCACGCAGGGCCACACCCGAAGCGAGCTGACTGCCGAGATGGGCAGGCAGCTCAGGCGGGAACGGTTGGACTGGATCAGCGATCAGCCGACGCCCTGCACCTTGTCCTTGAACATCTTGCCGGCGGTGAAGGCCGGTACCCGCTTGGCCTCGATCTTGATCTTCTCGCCGGTCTTGGGGTTCAGACCCTGACGGGCGGAGCGGTCGCGGGGTTCGAAGGAGCCGAAGCCGAGGATCGACACCTTCTTGCCATCCACCACCGAGTCGATGATGGTGTCGATCAGGGCATCAACCACCAGACCGACGTCGGTCTTGGTGAGCTCGGTGCGGGCAGCCACGAGATTGACGAGGTCTGCTTTGTTCATGGGACGGGGAAACCTGTTGTGCGGCGGTCTGGGATCGGGAGTCGGAAAAGCCGACCGCCCTGGTGTGGAGCGCGCTAATGGTATGGGGCATGGGGCCGCTTCGCAACAGAGAAGCGTCTGGCAGCAATGGATCTGGTGAGCACTTGCCCACCGCTAGGGCCCAGCGGGCACCCCGGTGCTGGCCAATTGCGCCAGATCCAGCCCCGCCAGCACCCCGCTGCCATCCCCCACCAGCACCGCGCCGCGCAGGGCGCCAAGCCCGCCGCCGCAGGCGATCCAGGCCGGCGAGCCGGCCGGCAGCCAGGCCCGCAGCCGCTCCAGGCTGGCCAGCTGGCGCCCCCAGTGGAAGGTGCGCCGCTGGCGCAGCGGTGCCAGCACACCGGAGGCCAGCGGCTGTAACAGCCGGCCACAGAACAGCCCGTCCCAATCCGGGCCGCCGTGGTGCAGCACGCAGGATCCCGGGGTCGGCCCCGGGGTCCAGAGCAGGCGCACCGTCTCCGCCAGCTGGTGCTCCTGGCCGAAGCAGTGAAGCTGCTCCACCCCAGGCAGCAGGTAGGCCTCCTGCTCCTGCACCAGCACGGGCCAGCCCAGGGCCTCCTGGAAGCGGCGGGTGCGGCCATGGCCCTCCCGGCTGGTGAGCACGATCGTGCCGCCGCCGCTCCGGCCGCGCAGCAGGTCGAGGTTGGCCTGGGTCCAGGCCGGACAGTCGATCAGCAGATCACCCTGCGGTCCTTCCAAAAGCCAGCTGCTGCCGCCCTGGGTGTCGCGGTTGGGGGCGAACAGCCACAGCCCCTGGCGCACCTGCCGCGCCGGACGGCCGCTCTCCAGGTCAGCAGTCAACAGTGACAACGAGTGTTCGAGGCATCTGCTGCCTAGTTTGTGGGCCAAGCCGGCCGAGCTCGTTGCTGCCCATGTCCAGGCCCGCCTCGCCCCAGGGCGCCAGTGCCAAAACCGATTCCAGTGCAACAGTCAGTGCCCGTGCAACAGCGGATGTAACCCCCGGCGCCCCGGTGCACCGTGGCCAGCCCTGGCCCCTGGGGGCCAGCGTCACCCGCCGAGGCGTGAATTTTTCCGTGGTGGCCCCCCTGGCCACGCGCGTGGAAGTGCTGCTCTTTGCCCATGGCGAGGCCCGCGAACCGCAGCGGGTGGTGGAGCTCAACAGCGACCATCGCGCCGGCGACCACTGGCATGTGGAAGTGGAGGGGGTGGGGCTGGGCAGCTGTTACGGCTACCGGGTGTACGGGCCGCTGCAGCCGGGCGGTCACAGTTTCAACCCTTCCAAGGTGCTGCTCGACCCCTGCGCCCGGGCGATCGCCGGCTGGCAGGGCTACCAGCGGGGCGCAGCGGTGGGGGCGGTGCCGAATACCGCCTGCTGCCTGAAGGGGGTGGTGACCGAACGGGAGCGCTTTGATTTCGATGCCGCTCCCCGGCCGCGGCACCCATGGCAGCGCAGCGTGATCTATGAGCTGCACGTGGGGGGCTTCACCCAGGGGACGGGGTGCCCCGTGCCCGCCGAGCGCCAGGGCAGCCTGCTGGGGCTGATCGACAGCCTGCCCCAGCTGCAGGAGCTGGGCATCACCGCGATCGAGCTGCTGCCGGTGATGGCCTTTGATCCTGCGGATGCGCCCGAGGGACGCCAGAACCACTGGGGCTACAGCCCGATCAGCTGGATGGCCCCCCATCCCGACTACCTGTTGGGCGACGACCCCCTCACCGCCCGCGACCAGGTGCGCCAGCTGGTGACCGCCTGCCACCAGGCCGGCATCGAGGTGATCCTCGACGTGGTGTACAACCACACCAGTGAGGGCAACCAGCACGGGCCCACCCTCAGCTGGCGGGGTTTCGGCGACAGCCTCTATTACCAGCAGTCGATCGAGGGCTACTACCAGGACGTGAGCGGCTGCGGCAACACGATCGCCGCCAACCGCCCCCTGGTGCGGCGCCTGATCCTGGAATCCCTCCGCTGCTGGGCCACCGAACTGGGGGTGGATGGCTTCCGCTTCGACCTGGGCATCGCCCTCAGCCGCGGCGACAACCTGATGCCGCTGGAGCAGCCCCCCCTGTTCGAAGCGATGGAAGCCGACCCGGAACTGGCCGACCTCAAGCTGATCAGCGAGCCCTGGGACTGCGGCGGTCTCTACAAGCTGGCCGATTTCCCGGCCCGACGCGTGGCCACCTGGAACGGCCGCTTCCGCGACGACGTGCGCCGCTTCTGGAAGGGCGACGAGAACACCGCCTGGAGCCTCGGGCTGCGCCTGAGCGGCAGTCCTGATCTCTACCAGCCGCGCTTGCCCCATCCCGGCCAGTGCCTCACCTTCCTCACCGCCCACGACGGCTTCACCCTGGCCGACCTGGTGAGCTTCAACGGCAAACACAACCTGGCCAACGGCGAGGACAACCGCGACGGCGACAACCACAACAACAGCTGGAACCACGGCGTGGAGGGTCCCACCACCGACCGGGCCGTGCTGGCCCTGCGCGACCGGCAGATGCGCAACCTGCTGGCCACCCTGCTGCTGGCCCCCGGCGTGCCGATGCTGCTGATGGGCGATGAGGTGCGCCGCAGCCAGGGGGGCAACAACA
>JBBASN010000060.1:0-15112 GCA_040399225.1 Prochlorococcaceae cyanobacterium
AAGGCGGCTTCGCTGTCGGTGCTGCCGAAGGGCCGGTAGCGATCGCCCAGGGGAATGGCGCCCTGGAGGTCGCCGTTGTGGGCAAACACCCAGGTCTGCCCGCCCCAGTTGCGGGAGAAGGGATGGCAGTTCTCCAGTGCCACCACGCCGCGGGTGGCTTTGCGGATATGGGCGATGCTCACCAGCGCCTTGGGTGAGCGCTCCGCCAGCTGATCCGCCAGGGCGGAGAAGGCTGCCGGGGCCTCTTCCCGCAGCAGGGTGAGGCTGGGGCAATCCGGATGGCCATCGGGAGTGAAGCTGGCCAGCCCCCAACCATCGGCATGCTCGCCGGTGGCACCACCGCGCCGGCTGAGCCCTCGGAAGGAGAAGCCCATGTCGGTGGGGGTGTTGGCGTTGAGGGCGAGCAGTTCACACATGGAGGCGTCAGCGGGTGTTGGCGAACAGGCGATCCCAGATGCCCCCATCGCCGAAGAACTGCTTGTTCACCTGGCTCCAGCCGCCAAAGTCTTTCACCGTGAAGAACGTCTTCACCGGCGCGAAGCGATCCTTCACCCGCGCCCACACCGTGGGGCTGGTGGGCCGGAACCCCTCCTCGGCAAACACCTGCTGGGCTTCATCGGAGAACAGGTAGGCAGCCAGGGCTTCGGCGGCCTTGCGGTTGCCCTTGCGGTCCACGTTCTGATCCACCACCGCCACGGGGCCCTCGATGCGGATGTTCAGCTCCGGCACCACGAAGGGATCCTTGAGGTCACCGGTTTTTGTAGCCAGGATCGCCTCGTTTTCATAGTTGAGCAGCACGTCGCCCTGGTCGCGCTTGAGGAACACGTCGGAGGCTTCCCGCGCATCCTTGGGCAGGTTGTCGACGTTCTTGTAGACGCTGGTGACGTAGGCCTCCGCCTGCTGGGGCGTACCGCCGGCCTGGGTGATCGAACCCCAGAGCCCCAGGAAGTTCCAGCGGGCGCCGCCGGAGGTCTTGGGATTGGCGGTCACCACGGTGACGCCGGGTTTCACCAGATCCTTCCATGTGCTGATCTGCCTGGGATTGCCGGGGCGGGTGAGGAACGCCACGGCGGAGTTGGTGATGATGCTGTTGTTGGGCAGTTCCTGTTCCCACCCGGGCTGGATCAGGCCCGATTCCTCCAGCTTGAGCACGTCGGCGGAGAGCGCCAGGGACACCACATCGGCATCGAGCCCGTCGATCACCGCCCGGGTCTGGGTGCCCGAGCCGCCGTAGCTGGTCTTGATCTCCAGCTCCTGGCCGGTTTTCTGCTTCCACTGCTCCACGAAGGTGGGCAGGATCCGGTCGTAGGCCCCTTTGGTGACGGCGTAGCTCACCAGCAGCAGCCGCTGGCGTTCACCCGAGCTGCCGCCCTGGGGTGTTGCCGATGGACCGCCGCAACCGGCCAGGAGCACCAGAGAGCCGGTGGCGAGAAGGGACGCCAGACGCCAGGATTGGAAAGTCACGTAATCCGGTGGGAAATGTGAAGATGCGGTACCACGGTTCGCCCATCGGGAATTGGGCAAGCAAAAGCCCCGGCCGGGTGGCGCGGGGCTGGAGAGCTGCTCGTGTGTGGAACCTGGTGCTGGGCTCAGCGGGAGGCGCGGAAGATCTGGTCCCAGATCGCCCCATCGCGGAAGAACTTGCTGGTTACAGCCGGCCACCCGCCGAAGGCCTCGATCGTGTAGGTCTTCACCGCTGGAAACTTGCCGCGGGCATAGGCCTTGCCCTCGGTGGTGGCAGGCCGGAAGCCGTTGTCGACAAACACCTTCTGGGCCGCCGGTGTGTACAGGAAGCGGGTGAAGGCCTCGGCCACCTTGCGGGTGCCATTGCGGTCCACGTTCTTGTCAACCACCGCCACCGGCTGAGAGGTGAGCACGTTGGGGCTGAAGGTCTTGTAGCCAGCGGTCCACTCGCCTTTGCGCTTGGCCAGGATCGCCTCGGTTTCCCAGTTCAGCAGCACATCACCCTGCTTGCGCTTGATGAAGAAGTCGGAGGCCTCGCGGGCGTCCTTAGGCAGCACGTCCACGTTTTTGTAAACGTCGCGGATGAATTGCCGGGCCTGGGCCTCTGGGCCCCCGGCCTGAGTCACCGCGCCCCAGAGGGCCACGAAGTTCCAGCGGGCACCGCCGGAGGTTTTGGGATTGGCGGTCACCACGTCCACATTCGGCTTGGCCAGGTCTTTCCAGCCGTTGATCTTCTTGGGGTTACCCGGACGAACAAAGGCCACCACGGTGGAATGGATCGGGGTGGCCTTGTTGGGCAGACGGCTCTCCCAGCCCTTCCTGATCAGCCCAGCCTGCTCGATCCGCGAGACATCGGCGGCCATGGCCAGATTGACGATGTCGGCATTCAGGCCATCGATCACGGCTCGGGTCTGGGAACCGGAGCCGCCGTAGCTGCCCTTGAAGGTGACCGTCTGACCGGTTTTCTTTTTCCAGTCGTCGGCAAACAGCTTGAAGATCTGGTCATAGGCATTTTTGGTGACGGCGTAGGAGACCAGGGTGAGGGTCTGGGCCTTGGGCGGCTGCTGGGCCAGCACCTGCGCTCCGCTCAGCCCCGAGGCGGTCGTGAGGGCCAGGGGCAGGGCGGCAAGGCCCGTCAGCAAGAGCTGGCGGCGGAGCAGGGGGGTGGCCAGGGGCAAATTAACCACGGTTCGTCGGTCGGGAACGCGTACAAACTATGGCTGGCAGGGGCTGGTGGGATGTGGCTCAAAGCACATCCCCGTGGGTGCAATTCCCCACCCAAAAGCCGTTCTTTACCTGGCAGACTGGGCGCCAGCCGCTTTCTCAGCAATGGCCTTCAGCGCCAAGACGGAATACGGCCTGGTGGCGCTGATGGAGCTGGCTGCCGCCTACGCCACGGGAACCAGGGTGCAGACCGGTGAGATCTGCCGGCGCCATGGCATGCCGGAGCGCTACCTGGAGCAGATGCTCACTGCCCTTCGCAAGGGTGGCTACCTCGCCAGCGTTCGCGGCCCAAAGGGTGGCTACCAGCTCACGCGAGCTCCGGAGTCGATCACAATCGCCGAGGTGGAGGCCTGCCTGGAGGGCGATGGCCGCAGCGAGCGGCAGGGCGATCGTGACGACACCGAATTCAAGGTGCTCGATGCCCTGGCGAAACGGGTTCAGCAAGCCAGGGTTGACGTTCTGGAATCCACCACGCTGGCCCATCTGTTGCTCCAGAGGGACAGGCTGCGGGAGCCCAGCCCGATGTTCTACATCTGACCCGCATCGGGATCTGAGCACGGTCGGCTTTTCTAGCTGCGAGACTCAAGGGACTTATCTTTAACACCGGTTAACCTATCGGGAATGCGCCATACTTCCGGGCAGTTGTTCTCCGGCCATGTCCTGTTGCGTGCGAATGCGTGTCGCCTCCGATCTGCCGCTTCCTGTTGGAGCGGATGGCCAGCCACCCCATCGCCCACCAACGCCATGACAACCGCATTGGCCCAGAAGCCCTTGCTGCTCACCCTTCTCCCTCGCGATGTTCTCCCGGACCGCAGGACCTGGCGGCTGCATGAGGGCTATATCCGCTCCGCCAGCTGGACGATGGATGGTGAGAGCATCACCCTCGGCCTCTGGGGTCCAGGGGATGTGATCAATGCGGACGATCCCGTGATCCAGCCCCTGGAGCTGCAATGCCTCACCGCCGTGGTGATTGAGCACCTGGAGCTGGATTCCGCCCACCTGCAACAGCATCTCTGCCGGGAGCGGCAGATGCTGGCTGAGCTGCTGGCGATTCAGCGCATTCGCGCCGCCGATTGTCGCTTGCTAACGCTGCTCTGCTGGATTGCCCGCTCCTACGGCCAGATCAACCGTCACGGCAGCCGCCTGTCCCTCAGCGAGCTCAATCTCACCCATCTGGGCCTGGCAGATCTCTGCGGTCTCACCCGGGTCACGGTGACCAAGTTGCTCAGCCGGTTTCGGGCTGAAGGCCGGCTGGTGGCCATCGGCGAGAACGACCTGCTGATCCCTGGCCAGCCATGAATCAGCGCACTCCACCCTGGTGCCTCCACTGGGGTCGAGACGGGGAACTGGCCCAGAGCGATCGCCTGGACCTGTTTCGGATGCTGGTGTCGCATGACCATCAATTGTCCGCGTCGATGAACAACCAGGGTCCGCTACCTGCTGAAGAGCAGGCATCCACCGTCGTCCCCGCCGACCAATCCTTGCCCCAGGCGATGACCCGCGTCTGATGCATCTCCCACCTTGCGGAATCTATCTCGATCCACCATGAGCCCGATTTACACCAACAACAGTTTGAGTATTGGCCAGACGCCCCTGGTGCAGCTGAACCGCATCACCAGTGGTTGTGCTGCCCGAGTTCTGGCCAAGATCGAGGGCCGCAATCCTGCCTACTCAGTGAAGTGCCGGATCGGAGCCGCCATGGTGACCCAGGCTGAGCAGGCCGGCTTGCTGGGTCCGGGCAAAGAGCTGATTGAGCCCACCAGCGGCAACACCGGCATTGCCCTGGCTTTTGTGGCAGCTGCCAAAGGAATTCCGCTCACCCTCACCATGCCGGACACGATGAGTCTGGAGCGCCGCAAGCTGCTCACCGCCTACGGCGCCCACCTCGTTCTCACCGACGGCACCCTGGGTATGGCTGGGGCCATTGCCACTGCCCAGGCCATGGCCAACAGCGATCCCCATCGCTATGTGCTGCTGCAGCAGTTCTCCAATCCGGCCAACCCCCAGATCCATCACGACACCACTGGGCCGGAGATCTGGAAGGACACCGGTGGGCAGGTTGATGTGCTGGTGTCCGGCGTGGGTACGGGCGGCACCATCACCGGGGTGAGTCGCTTCATCAAAAAGACCATGGGGATGCCGTTGCTGTCGGTTGCGGTGGAGCCTGCCTCGAGCCCGGTGATCTCGCAGACCTTGGCCGGCGAACAGCCCCAGCCCGGACCCCATCGGATTCAGGGAATCGGGGCCGGTTTCGTTCCTGGCAATCTCGACCTCTCGCTGGTCGATCGGGTGGAAACGGTTGAGGACGACGCTGCCATCGTCATGGCCCAGCGCCTGGCCAGGGAGGAAGGGATCCTGGCGGGACTGTCCTGCGGGGCCGCTATGTGCGCTGCGATCGACATTGCCCGGGAGGACAATATGCGGGACAAGGTGATTGTTGTGGTGCTGCCGGATTCCGGTGAGCGCTATCTCAGCACAGCCTTGTTCGAAGGGTTCTTTGATGACCAGGGCTTGCCTTTGCGGGAGTGATGCTCATCACAGGGGGTTCTCCCTTTTCGGCGAACGGTTGCGTAGAAAGGTGCCTCCCTTGAGCAGCACCATGGCGAGCACCCCGCCCACCATGAATGGACGCCAGAGGCCCAGGCCGGCTGTGACACCAAGGATGGCCACAAGGGCCAGCGAGGTGGCGGCAGTCAGCCCAGGCGTGGGTCTGGAATAGGGAGCCTGCTGCAGGATCAGGCCCAGGCAGATCAGGCCGAAGATGATGCTGCAGGCCAGCAGTGCTGCCGCTCTGGCTAGCAGTGAGGCCGTCGCCAAGGTCTTGATCGTGCCCGCAGCGTCTGCGCTGCTGAACACCATGAGTAGGGCGATTGCTGCTCCGGTGAGCCCCGCCGTCGCGTACAGCCGCATCCCCGCGGGCCGGCGACTGCGATCGGCATTGTACCCAATTGCCCCACCGAGAATTGCTGCCACCGCAAAGCGACCGAGGACTTCAGTAAAAGGTATGGGATCGACGCTGATGGTCAGAGCAGTTGTCAGCATTGGCTGGGAGATGAACAGTGGTTTTGGGTTGATTTTTCTGGCGACCTGCTTGGATCACCTGGCCTTAGATCACGTAGTCAGGCACAAAGGTTCTTGTTTCTCGGCTGGTGATGTGCAGTTGATCCCCTGCTTTCAGTTGCCGATAATCAATTCTCTCTCTGGGGAGTTGAGCCACCACCACCTCACCGCTGCTGAGCCTGAGCTCGGCCTGAATGTCCCTGCCCATATGGGTGAGGCGATGCAGGATTGCTGGAACACTCCCCTCCATGGGCGATGGGTGCAGCTCAAGGTCATGGGGCCGGATGAACAGCTGGGCGGCAGGAGACGAATCCTCTGCCGGTTTCTGCAGGGCGCCCGCCAGGGGGCTGTGGGAGGGCAATACATTCACGGCCCCCACGAAGCTCATCACAAACGGGCTGGCCGGTTGGTCGTAGATCTCGGCGGGGGTGCCGATCTGCTCAATCTTCCCCTGGTTCATCACCACGATCCGGTCGGCCACCTCCATGGCCTCCTCCTGGTCGTGGGTCACGATCACGGTGGTGACGTGCATCTCGTCGTGGAGATTGCGCAGCCACGCCCGCAGTTCCTTGCGCACCTTGGCGTCGAGGGCACTGAAGGGCTCATCCAGCAGCAGCACCCGCGGCTGCACCGCCAGGGCCCGGGCCAGGGCCACCCGCTGGCGCTGCCCACCGGAGAGCTGGGAGGGGTAGCGGTTGCCGAAACCCTGCAGCTGCACCAGCTCCAGCAGCTCATCCACGCGCCGGCGAATGGCGTCGTGCTTCCAGCCGCGCAACTCCAGGCCGAAGCCCACGTTCTGGCGCACGGTGCGGTGCTTGAAGAGGGCGAAGTGCTGGAACACAAAGCCCACCTGGCGCTCCTGCACGGAGCGGGTGGTGGCCTCCTCGCCGGTGATCCACACCCGTCCGGCATCGGCGTCCTCCAGGCCGGCGATCAGCCGCAGCAGGGTGCTCTTGCCGGAACCGGAGGGTCCGAGCAGGGCCACCAGGGAGCCGGTGTCGACATCGAGGCTGACGTTGTCGACCGCCCGGAAGGAGCCGAACTCCTTGCACACACCAGCAACGCGGATGCCCATGGCAGGGGAGGAAACGGAACGATGGCCGCAACCCTACAGCAAACAGCCATTTCCCCACCGGTGAACCGTTGAATAAATTGCCAAACGGTGATACGGTCCGCCCATCTCCGGTTTTCCTCCATGGCTCCTGCGCTTCCGGCCCGCCGCCGGGGATTCGCCTGGCCGAGCTGGCTGCGGCTCAGCTGGTCGTGGCGGATCACCTGGCTGTACCTGGCCCTGGTGCTGTTTCTGCCGCTCAGCGCCCTGGCCCTCAAGGCCGCCGCCGTGGGCCCGGCCCAGTTCTGGCAACTGGCCACCTCCCCCGAGGCCCTGGCCACCTACCGCATCAGTTTTGGTCTGGCACTGCTGGCCGCCCTGATCAACGGGGTGTTCGGCCTCGTGATCGCCTGGGCCCTGGTGCGCTGTGCGTTCCCCGGCCGGCGGCTGCTGGATTCGCTGATCGATCTGCCCTTCGCCCTGCCCACGGCGGTCGCGGGTCTGGCCCTGGCGGCGATCTACAGCACCAACGGTTGGCTGGGCGCACCGCTTGCGGCCCTGTTCGGTCTCAAGGTGTCGTTCACCTGGCTGGGGGTGGCCATCGCCATGGTGTTCATCTCGCTGCCCTTTGTGGTGCGCAGCGTGGAGCCGGTGCTCGAAGCCCTGGAGATCGACCAGGAAGAGGCCGCCTGGTGTCTGGGGGCCAGCCAGCGACAGACGCTGTTCAAGGTGGTGCTGCCCCAGCTGATGCCGGCGATCCTGGCCGGCGTGGCCCAGGGCTACAGCCGGGCGGTGGGTGAATACGGCTCGGTGGTGATGATCTCCTCCAACGTGCCGTTCCGCGACCTGATCACCCCCACCCTGATCATCCAGAAGCTGGAGGAATACGACTTCGCCTCCGCCACGGTGATCGGCATGGTGATGCTGCTGTTCTCGCTGTTGAGCCTGCTGGTGATCAACGGCCTGCAGGTGTGGGGCCGCAACTGGGAAGCGAATCCGGCGCAGGGCGCCTGACCATCCAGGCCCGCCGCAGCAGCTCCACCTTCATCGCCACCGCCCTGCCCACGATTCTCCGGCTGTTTCGTTCATGAGATCCCAACTCCGCACCGTGTTCCATCGCCTGCCGCGCCCCAGGGCGTCAGCGCTGATCCCCCTGATCGCCTGCCTCTATGTGGGCGTGATCATCCTGCTGCCGGCCCTGGAGGTGGTGGCTGGAGCCTTTGCCAAGGGCCTGGCGCCGTTCCTGGAGAACTTCCAATCCGAGGAACTGCGCTCCGCCGTGCTGCTCACCCTGCGCTGCACCCTGATCGCGGTGCCGGCCAACACGATCTTCGGTCTGGCGGCCGCCACGGCCATCGCCCGGCGGCAGTTTCCCGGCAAGGCCCTTCTGCTGAGCGTGATCGACCTGCCCTTCTCGATCTCGCCGGTGGTGGTGGGCCTGATGCTGGTGCTGCTCTACAGCCCCACCAACGGGGTATTCGGCGGCGTGATCAGCAGCCTGGGCTGGAAGATCAGCTTCTCCTGGCCCGGCATGGCCCTGGCCACGATCATCGTCACCTTCCCCTTCATGGCCCGGGAGGTGATCCCCCTGCTGGAGGAGGAGGGCTGGGATCAGGAGGAAGCGGCTCGCACCCTCGGCGCCAGCGACTGGCAGGTGTTCTGGAAGGTCACCCTGCCCTCGGTGCGCTGGGCCGTGGTGTACGGCCTGATCCTCACCACCGCCCGCGCCCTGGGGGAATTCGGCGCCGTGGCCGTGGTGAGCGGCAACATCGCCGGCCAGACCCAGACCCTGCCGCTGTTCGTGGAAGACGCCTACAAGCAGTACGACACTGAACTGGCCTATGGCGCTGCCCTGGTGCTGGGGGGCGTGGGGTTGGTGTCGCTGCTGCTCAAGCTGGTGGTGGAGCAGCTGCTGGGCGGGGCAAAGGAGAGCAGGCCGATCAACTGAACGGAACACCGCCGGCTGTGCCCCTGTCGCCGCGGCAGCTGGAGCATGCGCCAATCAAGGGCGCCAGACTCCCTCCCGCCAGTTACCCCAGCGGAGGGCCCCATTCCCCCTGAGCCTTCCCAGGCGGCCGACCAGCTCCTGGTCTGGTGGGAGGTCCATGGCCGCCACTCCATTCCCTGGAAACGGCGCGCCGATGGCAGCCGTCCGGCAGCGGGGGAGGCACTCCCCCCCTACCCGATCTGGGTGGCCGAGGTGATGCTGCAGCAAACCCAGCTGCTGGTGGTGCTGCCCTACTGGCAGCGCTGGATGGCTGCTTTTCCCAGCCTGGAGGCGCTGGCGGCGGCCGAGGAGCACGACGTGCTGCTGCTCTGGCAGGGCCTGGGCTACTACTCCCGCGCCCGCCGGCTGCACCAGGGCGCCCGCCAGCTGCTGGGACAACCCTGGCCGCGCACGCTCGAGAGCTGGCTGGCCCTGCCGGGCATCGGCCGCAGCACCGCCGGCAGCATCCTCTCTTCGGCGTTCGACCTGCCCTTCGCGATCCTTGATGGCAACGTCAAGCGGGTGCTGGCGCGGCTGATCGCCAGCCCGCGGCCGCCGGCGCGGCAGCTCAAGGTGCTCTGGCAGCTGAGCGAGCTGCTGCTCGACCCGCAGCGGCCCCGGGCCTTCAACCAGGCCCTGATGGACCTGGGCGCCACGGTCTGCACGCCCCGCAACCCCAGCTGCGGCGCCTGTCCTTTGCAGGGGCACTGCGCTGCCTACGCTGCCGGCGACCCCGCCGCCTACCCCGTGAAGGACGCCCCGCGCGAGCTGCCCTTTCAGGTGATCGGCGTGGGGGTGGTGCGCAACGGGGCCGGCGAGGTGCTGATCGACCAGCGGCTCAACGAGGGCCTGCTGGGTGGCCTGTGGGAGTTTCCCGGTGGCAAGCAGGAGCCGGGCGAGCCGATTGTCGACACGATCCGACGCGAACTGCGCGAGGAGCTGGCGATCGAGGCGGCGGTGGGTGAGGAGCTGATCGTGGTGGACCACGCCTACAGCCACAAGAAGCTGCGCTTCGTGGTGCACCTGTGCACCTGGCTCTCCGGCGACCCCCAGCCGCTGGCCTCCCAGCAGGTGCGCTGGGTGCGGCCCGAGCAGCTGGCCGACTTCCCCTTCCCGGCCGCCAACGCCCGCATCATTGCGGCGTTGCTGGAGCGGCTTCAGGCTGAGAAGACTCGCCCGGCCGCCTGATGGCCCCAGGTACGCCCGATCCATCCGCCTGTTCGGGACCAGCGCCAGCTTCAGTCCCGCAGGTGCTCTGCCTCGGCGAGGCCCTGGTCGACCGGCTGGGGCCGCCCGGTGGGGATCCGGCTCACGATGGCCCCGGCGACGACCGGCTCGGCGGCGCCCCCGCCAACGTGGCCTGCGCCCTCGCCCGCCTCGGCACCCCGAGCGCCTTTCTGGGCCGGCTGGGCCTGGATGCCATCGGCGCGGCGTTTGCCCAGCTGTTTGCCCAGCGCGGTGTCGACACCTCCGCCCTCCAGTGGGATGGGCAGCGTCCCTCGCGGGTGGTGCTGGTGCGACGCGATGTCAGTGGCGACCGGCAGTTTGGCGGTTTCGCAGGTGGAGCTGGCGGCTTTGCGGATCAGGCGCTCGCTGCCGCCGAGCTGTCTGCCGCACTCGGGCCCCTGCTGGCGGCGGCGCGCTGGTTGCTCGTGGGCACGATCCCCCTTGCTTCGCCCACCGCGGCGTCAGCCCTGCAGCTGGCCTGCCGTGAGGCCGCGGCGGCCGGCGTGGCCCTGGCCCTCGATGTGAACTGGCGGCCCACCTTCTGGGATCCGGCCGCCGATCCCGCCAGCGGACCCTCGCCGGCCCAGCTCGCTGCGATCCAGCCACTGCTGGGCCAGGCGGCCCTGCTCAAATGCGCCCGCGAGGAGGCCCAGTGGCTGTTCGGCACGGTGGATCCGGGCGCGGTGAGCGCGGCCCTGCCCCAGCGGCCGGCGGTGCTGATCACCGATGGCGGTTCACCCCTGCGCTGGTGGCTGGCCGATGCGGCCGGCGAGCTGCCCTCCTTCCAGGTGCCCGTGGTCGACACCACCGGAGCCGGCGACGCCTTCACGGCCGGCCTGTTGCACGGGCTGGTCGCCACCCCGGACCTGCTCGCCGGAGCCAGCACCGGGCAGGCGCTGGAGCTGATGCGCTTTGCCAGTGCCTGCGGCGCCCTGGTGTGCCAGGGGGCTGGTGCCATTGATCCCCAGCCGCTGCCAACGGCTGTTCTCCACTTTCTCTTGACCAGCAGCAAGTCTTTGGAGCAGCCCCCTGAATCAACAGAGGTCAGCCAAACAGAAACAGATCGGCATTGAAATCCGAGGCTTCGAGGCCTGGAAGCAGGGCGAGCTTGATAGGCCGTGGGTTGGCGCCATCACCGTTGGGCGAATACAGCAGGTAACCGGTGCTCTGATCGAAACTCAGAGAGCTGCCGATCGCTTCCTTGCGCAGCCCGCGTGAGGTGAAGAGATCACCGAAATCTTTGCCCTTGAGCAAGACCTTGTCTTCAGCTGCGTTGAAGTCAGTGATCGTGTCGATGGAGTGGCGTCGGTTTCGGAAAGTGAACTGATCGCTGCCGCCGCCTCCGGTGACCAGGTCTTTGCCGCGCCCACCAGCTATCCTGTTATTACCGGTGTTGCCAACTAGAACGTTAGTGTGCTTGTTGCCACGGAGGATAAGGTCTAGTCCCCCCAGCAATTTTCCGTGGGTTGCGTTCTGATACTCGCGAACGTTGAGTTTGAGATCAAGAAATTCACTTGTGATGAATGGCTCTATTGATGCGGTGGTTGCCAGGGTGCCAGCAGGGGTTGATGTGGAAACAAGATTCCAATTGACCGCTTCGTCTGCAGTCCAATCAACACCTTCTTCTTCGGGAGTGGTAAGGGGCTCTGCCTCTCCCAATGCCACGGGCGCTTCATGAGCAGCTACGAGTGGCTGGTCGGTCTCGGCCGATTCGTCCATTGGGGAAAACCCTCGGAAGGCATAGGCCATCTGAGGTTCAATAGTCGAGTTGGTCGAGTACAGCACCGGGAAGGACTTCGGATAGGCGAAGCAGTGGTCAAGCGAGATGCCATCCTCTCCATCACTCTCGGAGGGTGTGGGCATTGGACATATGACTGGTAGAAAGATAGGATTCAGGTTTGAATCAAAGGTCTCAATGAAGCTTGAAATCTCACCGTTTTGATAGGTACAGGTCCATGTGCCTTGATAGCCTTCAATGCTGCCGTCTTCTCTGAAGAATGGCTCAATGATGTAATGCTGGCTTGAGCCATCACTGTAAATATTCTCCGCGTGAACGAGTTGGCCGTTGATGTCGTACAGCTCCAGCCGCTCGTAGGTCGTGCCATCGGCCCATGCGCCTGAAGTCGTGAGGGCGTGGCTTAGCGGAGCTGGACCAATCGAGAGCTCGGGGGGTGATGTGCGGGTCGTGTTTTCCCAATCGCCATTGGAGCTGCTGTAACTGCTGGAGAGCAGATTCCCGTCTGTGTCGTAAATCTCCACACGGCTGTCGCTGTAGGAGCCATCAGAGAAGCTAGCTAGGTGCCGCTGTCCAGCAAGTAGTCCGTCTGAATCGAAAATAGATTCCCAAGTAGAACTGTAAGAATAAAAATAGCCGTCAAGATCTGTGTAGGTGCCGCTGATTAGATTGTTGTCTAAGTCATAGTTTTCAACTAGTGTGTACCACTCGATTTCGGTGGTCAGGCTGTATCCGATTACGTTGCCGAATTCATCGTTGCGATCGATCCGCAGCGGGTTTGATATGTGCTGAGACTCTTGATATTGAGCATGATCGCCAGAATCATCAAGTTCAATATCGACTGGATTAACGTGCTCATCAGGAATGGGATCCACATGGACTTCCGGAACAGGGAAGGTGCAAATTGATATTTCAGGTTCAAACGTCAGACAGGCGAGTTCCGTTGTTGCTGTATGGCTATACGTCTGGATGGAGTTTAATTGACTGTCAAAGTGATTGCCCCAGCTAGAGGTGTAGCCATTTATATCGATCCAGGTCCAAGTGCCCGTATAGCCTTCAACGACGCCGTCTTCGCTGGCGATGGGCATGATCCTGTAATCCTCTGAAGAGCCATCGCTGTAGGCGCTCTCCGAGCGAACCAGGTTGCCGTGGATGTCAAACAGTTCAGTTCGCTGGTAAGTGATGCCGTCGCCCCAGGCGCCTGTGGTCTGGAGGGCGTAGCTGAGAGGTGCCGGCCCGATCAACTCCTCAGGCGGTGTAACGCGAGTGCTGGTTGCCCAGTCACCGTGGCTGTTTCTGTAACTGCTGGAGAGCAGATTTCCTTCCGCGTCGTGAATCTGCACAAGGCTGTCGCTGAAGGAGCCTTCTGATGAGGCATAGGTGGCGGTTGCACCAATAACCTTTCCGTCTGCTTCCAGTGATGGTTCCCATGTATAGCTGTGGGAAGAGCCGCTGATGTTGGTATAAGTTCTGCCTATCAGGTTGTCACCAAGATCGTAGGACTCAACAGTTGTGTCCCATTCGGTTTCGCTGATCAGGCTGTATCCGACCACGTTGCCGAGTTCATCGTTGCGATCGATACGCACTGTGGATGAATCGGGTGAAGCGTCATGCCAGGTCATCGGCTCGTCGACCCCAGGATCCCAGCTTTCCTGCAGATCATGCTCAGCGATCACGTCAAAGTCGTCGGTCGAGCTGGCGGGTCGCATAAGGGGAGCTGATCGAAGCTGAGGACTTGGTCGGACAGTCTGTCGGACAGCATGACAGTACTGCTAAACTACAACTCCCAAACTACGCCCAATTCTAATACTAAGGAAAAATGCCTCTTTTGGCAACATCCGTGCAGTGGCCCCAGGGGTGCTGTCGGCCGTCCCTGAGCTGATGGTCTGGCTCCGTCCCTGATCGAGGCAGCACAACCGTTGCCAGCCTGCCCAGATCCGGATTGCTGCAATCCTGCAGCGTCAGTTCCACCATCCATGCCGCTTCGGGAGGGCGGCTCAGCCGCTCAGGCCACTCCACGGCCAGCAGGGCTCCAACGGCGATGGCCTCCTCTTGTTCCTGGAGGAGGAGTTCGTCGGCTGCCCCAGGTTGCTCCAGGCGATAGAGATCCAGGTGGATCAGGGCGGTGGGTCTGCTGTCGGCGCTGCCTTGATAGTGCTGGGCCAGGGCGAAGGTGGGACTGGTGATCGGTTCCTCAATGCCCAGGCCCATCGCCAGCCCCTGCACCAGGCAGGTCTTGCCGGCCCCGAGATCGCCCTTCAACAGCAGCAGGGGTAAGGCTTCCGTGGGGTACCTCAGCCAGCGGGAGGCGATGAGGCGACCCAGGGCCCGGGTGGCGGCCGCATCCGCCAGCTGGTGGAGTTCGGGCTGGGGGGGACTGTCGCCGATCCCGGCTGCTGGCTGATCGCGGTTCACGCGGCACAGATCTTTGTCTGTAGATTGCCAGCCAGCGAGCCCGAAGCCTCGGCGTCTCTGCAGATATTTCCCAACCACGCCCTCCCAGTCGGGAGCGAGCAGTACCTCCGGAGTAACAACCCATGGTGGCCACCCCCGTCGCGCCTGCCCTGCAGAGCACCAGCACCTATGTGATCGCCGATCTCGGTCAGGCTGAATTCGGCCGTAAAGAGATCGCCATCGCCGAAACCGAGATGCCGGGCCTGATGGCCCTGCGCGCGAAGTACGGCGCCGAGCAGCCCCTCAAGGGCGCCCGCATCGCGGGTTCCCTGCACATGACGATCCAGACCGCCGTTCTGATCGAAACCCTGGCGGCCCTCGGCGCCGAGGTGCGCTGGGCCAGCTGCAACATCTTCTCTACCCAGGATCACGCTGCCGCAGCCATTGCCGCAGCCGGCATTCCCGTGTTCGCCTACAAAGGCGAAACCCTCGATGAATACTGGGCCTTCACCCACCGCATCCTCGAGTGGCATGACGGCGGCACGCCCAACATGATCCTCGATGATGGCGGCGATGCCACCGGTCTGGTGATCCTGGGCACCCGGGCCGAGAGCGATCCCTCGGTGCTCGACAACCCCTCCAACGAAGAAGAGACCGCTCTCTTCAACAGCATCCGCCAGAAGTTGGCGGCCCAGCCCGGCTTCTACTCCCGGATCAAGGCCCAGATCCAGGGCGTCACCGAGGAGACCACCACCGGTGTGGCGCGCCTCTATCAGCTGCAGAAAAGTGGTGAGCTGCCCTTCCCGGCGATCAACGTCAACGACTCGGTCACCAAGAGCAAGTTCGACAACCTCTACGGCTGCCGTGAGTCGCTGGTGGACAGCATCAAGCGCGCCACCGACGTGATGGTGGCCGGCAAGGTGGCCCTGGTGCTCGGCTACGGCGATGTGGGCAAGGGTTCGGCCCAGTC
>JBBASN010000061.1:0-14822 GCA_040399225.1 Prochlorococcaceae cyanobacterium
CCCAGGCCACCAGCCGATCGAGCAGCAGGCCCACCACGCCCACATACACGATCGCAAGGATGATCTGGCTGGAGCTGGAGTCGCCGCCGGCGTTGTAGGCATCCCAGATGAAGTAGCCGATGCCGCCATCGGCCTTGAGCATCTCGGCGGCCACGATCGCCAGCCAGGCCAGGCCCACGGCGATGCGCAGGCCGGTGAACACATAGGGCACCGTGGCCGGGATCACGATGTTGCTGATGTAGGCCCGTTTGCTGAGCCGCAGCACCCTGGCCACGTTGGTGTAGTCCTGCGGGATCTCCTGGATGCCCACGGCGGTGTTGATGATGATCGGCCAGATCGCCGTGATGAAGATCACGAAGATGGCCGAGGTGTTGGCGTCCTGAAACACCATCAGCGAGATCGGGAACCAGGCCAGGGGCGGCACGGTGCGCAGCACCTGCACCACCGGGTCAAAGCCCTTGCCGGCGAAGCGGTTCAGCCCCAGTGCACCGCCAATAGCGACGCCCACCACGGCGGCCAGGCCATAGCCCACGGCCACCCGTTGCAGGGAGATCAGGATCTGCCAGCCCAGGCCCTTGCTGGTGCCGCCATCATCGAAAAAGGGATGGCTGATGTAGGGGTCCCAGGTGTCAACGATCACGTTGATCGGGCCAGGCAGTCGGCCCACGCCGAGCACGACCGAGAGTAGTTGCCACACCAGCAGGAAGGCGCCGATGCAGAGCAGGTAGGGAAGAGCCTGCGGCAGGGCCGGCAGCAGCCGGCGCCGCCGCCGGCTCGAGGTGAGAGCAGGAGTCACGACGGATCGATGAAAAAAGACGGGAAGATCAGCTCAGTGCCGGATCACTTCATGGCCTTGATCTTGAGCGCATCCAGATAGGCCTTGGGATTTTCCGGATCGAAGACCACCCCATCGAAAAAGGTTTCCTTGCCGCGGGAATCGCTGGCGGGAATCGCCTTCTCCTGGCCGATGGCGATAGCGGCTTCCTTCCAGAGATCGGCGCGGTTCACCTTGTTCACCAAGGCATTGATGTCGGTGTCGGCCGGCAGATAACCCCAGCGCATATCTTCGGTCACGAACCAGGCGTCGTGACTCTTGAAGGGGAAGGAGGAGTTGCTGGCCCAGAACAGCATCTTGTAGGGGCTGTTCTTGACATTGCGACCGTCGCCATAGTCGACGTTGCCGGCCAGGCGGGGCTTGATGTCGTCGACGCTGGCCTTGATGTACTTGTCCTTGGCCACGATTTCGCACATCTCATCGAGATTGGCGGGATCGTCACACCAGATCTGGGCCTCCTGCACGGCCATCAGCAGGGCCTTGGCGGCCTTGGGGTTGGCGTCTACCCAGTCGGCCCGCAGTGAGAAGGCCTTCTCGGGGTGCTTGTTCCACAGTTCACCGGTCTGGGCGGCGGTGTAGCCCAGCTTCTTGTTCACGGTGCGCTGGTTCCAGGGTTCACCCACGCAGAAGGTGTCCATGGTGCCGGTCTGCACGTTGGCTACCATCTGGGCGGGGGGCACCACCACCAGGTCGGCATCGGAGTTGGGGTTGATGCCGTTGGCCGAGAGCCAGTAGCGCATCCACAGATCGTGGGTGCCGCCGGGGAAGGTCATGGCGGCCTTGAACTTGCGGCCCTTCGTTCCTGCGGCGGCCACCGCTTTCTTCATGGCCTCCGCGTTGTCGATCGTGAGGCCGGGAAAGTCTTTGGACACCGAGAGTCCCTGCCCCTGGGTATTCAGCCGAGCCAGGATGTACATCGGCAGCGGCTGTTTGCTCTTGGTGATCGTGCCCGCTGTGAGCAGTAGCGGCATCGGCGTGAGGATGTGGGCGCCATCGATGCCGCCGCCGGCACTGCCCAGCTCCAGGTTGTCGCGGGTGGCGGCCCAGGAGGTCTGCTTCACCACCTTCACCTCGGGCATGCCGTGCTTGGTGAAGAAGCCCTTCTCCAGGGCGATGATCAGGGGTGAGGCGTCGGTGAGGGCGATGAAGCCCAGGGTGGCGCCGGGCACTTCGGGAGCGTCAGCGCCGGTGGCTGGCGAGCTGGCCTGAATCTCAGGCTTCTTGCTGGGGCCGCCACAGGCGGCTAGCCACACGGCACCCGCCGCGGAGCCAGCGGCGGTGAGCAGGAACTTGCGGCGCGAAAGATTGGACATGGGCGATACGGAGCTGCGTGATGAAGCGGCGTGGACAGTGCCGGAGTGATGGCGACTTGCACTCCGGTCGGGCTCCACAACGAAGCGCACCGAACCGGCCAGGCGAATTGCCGGCGCACGAGCTGACCGGACTCAACCAAGACACCACGCCGCCCCGTTGATTGTGAGTGGCGGTTGTTACCGATTGGCCAATGTTTGCCGCAGGCGCTCGCCACTGCGGGCGGCCAGCAGGCCGCGGGCCTGGTCGAGGGCTCCGTCGAGCGTGTCGATCTGATCGGCCAGCCACAGGTAGGCCCCCAGGTTCCAGAGCAGGGGCTTGGCCAGTGGTCCCTCACCCGCCAGGGCGGCGAGGGCCTGCCCCTGCCACACCTCCAGGTTGTCCCAGGCTGTTTCCTCGCCGTGGAGCCCGTGGTCGCGCGGGTGGAGCAGCAGGCGCTCGGCCTCACCCTGCCGCAGGCGTGCGCAGATGCCGGCGCGGCTGGAGGGCAGGTCGGTGGAGCCCTCCAGGCCCTTCACGGTGAGCACCTCGCTCTCGCCGGCTGCGCTGAGGGCTTCCCAGGCGCGCTTCTCGGTGGGCGGATGCACAAAGCCACTCACCAGCAGGTGGTCGCCCCGATGGGGAGTCCAGAGCAGCTCCAGGCTGGCCACCGGCGGCCGCTTGCCGATCTCGTCGCGGGCCGGCAGCAGGCGGTCGGCGGCGGGGAAGTGGTCGGGTTGGTGGCTGAGGGCCAGGTTGTGGTGATCGAGGCGTTCCTGCAGGTCCGTCAGCGCCAGGCCGGACCACTCGATGCCCAGGGCGCCGAACAGCTCCGCCAGGGTGACGCCGTACTTCACCGGCATCGGCGCGCCGCCGTGCAGCACCACGGGCACGCCAGTGCTGGCCAGCACCAGGGCGAGCAGGGGCAGCAGCGGTGCGGTGCGGCTGCGGCCGTCGTAGGGCACGCCGAAGCTCAGGGCCCGTCTGCCGGGGGTGCGCAGCACGGGCCCGTGCTGGCGATAGCTGTCGAGCATGCCGGCCAGTTCGATCGGCAGGGGCCGGCGGATGCGGTGGGCGATCAGGAAGGCTCCGAGCTGGGCCTCGCTCACCTGGCCCTGGAGCATCAGATCCATGGCGGTGCGGGCCTCCTCGCGGTTGAGGCCGGTGCTGGTGTGCTCGCCACTGCCCACCTTGCCGATCAGCTCGCGGAAGCGGGCCCGCTCCGGGCCGAGGGCCTGCAGCTGCTGGTCCCGTCTCAGGGCGATGGTTGGTAGCGGTTGCGACACGGACACCGGGCGCCTCGGCGCACAATCTGAGGATCTCCTGAGAGGAGATCATCCAGCACGGAAGTGTTCGCCGCTGCCATGGGCGCCACTTCTCTGTGTCTCTTCCGGCGGCGTAGCTCTCATCGGCGCTCGCTCGGATCCCAGCCGTCCCGATCCGGGCTCTTCCCGACCCACTGGCTGGGACCTCCGACGTCCTGCTTGCGCCTCTGGCCTGTGCCGATGAACCCTGCTTCCGTTGCTTCCCCCCCGTCCGCCCTCAGCAAGGTGGAGCAGGCCAAGGCCGAGCTCTGCGGCCTGGACCTGGCCCCCCGCCTGGAGCAGCTGGGCCAGGATGGCTGGGAATCGCTCGATGAGGCCACCCTCACGATTCGGCTGAAGTGGCTGGGGATCTTCTTCCGCCCTGTGACGCCGGGGCGCTTCATGGTGCGGCTTCGCCTGCCCAACGGCGTGATCAGCGCCGAGCAGCTGGCGGTGCTGGCCGAGGTGGTGGATCGCTGCGGCGAGCACGGCAGTGCCGACATCACCACCCGCCAGAACCTCCAGCTGCGGGGCCTGCTGCTGGAGGACATGGCGCCATTGATGGCGGAGCTGGAGCGGGTGGGGCTCACCAGCCGCCAGTCGGGCCATGACAACCCCCGCAACGTCACCGGCAACCCTCTGGCCGGCATCGACCCCGTGGAGATCATCGACACCCGGCCGCTGGTGGACGCCATCCAGGCGGCCCTGCTGGGTCCGGCCGGCCCGCGCAACCTGCCCCGCAAGTTCAACGTGGCAGTGGGCGGCGCCCCCGACAGCTTCCTCCTGCACAACGACCTGGCCTTCCTGCCCGCCCACCACAACGGCGAGCTGGGCTTCACGGTGATGGTGGGCGGCTTCTTCTCGGCCCAGCGCAACGAACTGGCGATCCCCCTGGGGCTGTGGCTGCCGGCGGATCAGTTGTCCGGCTTCACCCTGGCGGTGCTGCGCCACTTCGAGCGCGCCGGCAACCGCCAGCAGCGCAACAAGAGTCGGCTGATGTATCTGATCGACCAGCTCGGTCTGGAGGGCTATCGCCAGGCGGTGCTGGACACCTGGACCGAGCTCGTGGCCGAGCTGGCGGCCCAACAGGAATCCCACCATGCCGGTGATCCCGCTACCGCGGCTCCCCATGACGGCAGCCATCTGGTGAGCCGGGCACCGCGCGACGGCCTGGGGGTCCAGCCCCAGAAGCAGGCCGGTCTGCACTGGGTGGGCCTGCATGTGCCGATGGGACGCCTGGATGCCGCAGCGATGGCGGAACTGGCACGATTGGCCCGGACCCATGGCAGCGGCGAGCTCCGGCTCACCGAGGCCCAGAACGCCCTGATTGTGAATGTGCCCGCAGCGCGCATCCAGACCCTGCTGGCCGAGCCCCTGCTGCAGCGCTTCCGCCCCGACCCTTCCCCCCTGCAGGCCGAGGCGGTGAGCTGCACGGGCAACGCCTACTGCAGCTTCGCCCTGATCCCCACCAAGGGCACGGCTCAGATGGTGCTGGAGGAGTTGGAGCAACGGGTTGAGTTGCCCCATGCCGTCCGGATGCACTGGACGGGCTGCCCCAATGCCTGCGGCCAGCCCTACATGGGCCAGATCGGCCTGATGGGAGCCAAGGCCCGCAAGGACGGCCAGATGGTGGAGGCCGCCAAGATCTTCCTCGGTGGCGCCATGGACGCCGGGCCGAAGCTGGCCGAGCTGCACGGCAAGGGCGTGCCCCTCAGTGACCTGGCGGATGTGCTGGAGCAGCTGCTGGTGGAGCGCTTCGGCGCCCGCCGCCGCGATCCTGCCGCTGGCCCGTCGCCCAGTGTTGCCGTCTCCTAGCGTTTTTGGGCTGTTGGCTGTCCTCTGCCAGCGCCCTGCCGCGCCCCCCTTCCCCTGCCGTCCCCGAGGCGTGATCCCCCAGGCCGACGACGCCCAGCCCCGTCCCGCCGACCTCCCCGGCAGCGGTGAGTCCAGCCGCTGGTCCTTTCTGCAGCGCCTGCGCCGGCTGCCCCAACTCGATGAAGAGCCCTGGCTGCAGGCGATCGAGAGCGGCGCCCTCCAGCCCGACGCCGATCTGCTCGGCGCCCTGGCCGGCCACTGGGGTGATGGGTCGCCGCTGCGCCTGCTGCGCTGGTGGGTGGGCCAGGCCGAGCCGGATGCCCAGTTGCCGTCGCTGGTGGGGATGGCGCGCAATCCTGCCCTGGCGGCCTGGTTGCTGGAGCAGTTGCGGGGGGATCCCGAGCGTCTGGCCGGCTCCCGTCCGGTAGCGCAGCTGGCTGGCCTGCTTCCTCTGCTGGGCCACCAGCGCGACCCCCGGGCCTGGCCCCTGCTGAACGCCTGGGTGCAAGCGGCCGTGCCTGCGGCGCTGCGGCGTGCCGCCCTGGAGGGGGTGGCCGTGGGGCTGCCGGCCTGGCCCAGGCCAGCCCTGGGCGATGGCCTGCGGCGGCTGGCGGCGGATCTTGATCCCCAGCTGGCGGCCCCGGCCGTCGACCTGCTGGCCCGCCTGCCCGGGTGTCGACGCCAGCTGGTGCCCCTCAGCCGCCGCGTGCTTGATCCCGCCGTGGCCCAGCGGTTGCAGCGCCGCCTGGAGGCGACGCCCGTGCAACCGCTGCTGTTGGTGGTGCACGGCCGCAGCGGCGGCGTCCTGCCGCCCGAGCTGGTGAGCCTGGCGGCGGACCTCGAGCAGCGGCGCGATGCGCCGGTGCGCCTGCAGGCCCTCACCGCCGCCGCCCCCCCCGATGCCGAAGACCTGCTGGTGGCGGGCCTGCCCCTCACCCTGGTGCCGCTGCTGCTGTTGCCCGGGGGCCATGTGCGCCACGACCTGCCCGCCATCGCCGCCCACTGGCGCCGCCACACCCGCGTGCGGCGCCTGCCCTTTCTCGGCGCCTGGCCCTGCTGGCAGCAGGCCCTGCGCCAGGAGCTCCAGCAGCTGCGGCAGGCCAGTGGGCCGGGCCAGGGGCGGCCGCTGCTGCTGCACCACCCGCTCGCCCACCCCCTGGCTGAGCGCTACCTGGCCTGGCTGGAGCGGGTGAGCGGCGGCCGTGCTCTGGCTGCTGCATACAGTGCCGCTGATCCCGAGGATCCGCCCCTGAACGTCGCCGTCCCAGCTCTGCCCCTGGTGCTGGCGGCCAACCGCCTCAGCGAACGGCTGCCTGGCCCCACCGGGGTGCCCCTGCTGCAGCGGCCGGCGCTGCGGGCGGTGCTGCTCGACGCCCTCGAGGCCCTGCCGTGAGCAGCCAAGCGCCAGCCCTGGGCACGGTGTACCTGGTGGGGGCCGGCCCCGGTGATCCCGACCTGCTCACGGTCAAGGCCCACCGCCTGCTGCAGCAGTGCGATGCCCTGGTGTACGACTCCCTGGTTCCCAAGGCCCTGCTCGACCTGGTGCCGGAGGGCTGCGAGCGCCACTTCGTGGGCAAGCGCCGCGGCCACCACTCGGTGCCCCAGCCCAGCACCAATGCCGTGCTGGTGGAGCTGGCCGGCCGCTGCCGCCTGATCGTGCGCCTCAAGGGGGGCGATCCCTTCCTGTTCGGCCGCGGCGGCGAGGAGGCCGCCCACCTGGCGGCCCGGGGCATTCCCGTTCAGGTGGTGCCCGGGGTCACTGCCGGCATCGCCGCCCCTGCCTACGCCGGCATCCCCATCACCCACCGCAAGGCCGGCTCCAGCGTCACCTTCGTGACCGGCCATGAGGAGATCGACAAGTTGCGCCCCGGCGTCGACTGGCGCGGCCTGGCCCGCAGCAGCGACGGCCTGGTGATCTACATGGGCCTGCACAACCTGCGCCGCATCGCCGAGGAACTGCTGGCCGGCGGTCTGGCAGCCGACACGCCGGCGGCGGTGATCCAGCAGGGCACGGTGGAGGGTCAGCGCCTGCTGCTCAGTCCTCTGGCGGAACTGGCCGACCGCGCCGCTGCGCAGGGCTTCGCCTCGCCCTCGATCGTGCTGGTGGGCCAGGTGGTGGCCCAACGGGTGGAGGCCTGCAGCCCGGCGCCGGCGGCGGTGGAGATGCCGATCCCGTTCTGAGCCCTGCGTCTGGCGATTCGGGTCACTCTCGAAACTGACCAGTGTTCGGCGGACTTCGGTAGTGGTTGCCACGGTTGCCGGGTGTGCTGGTTCGGTTCACTGAACCATCGCTCCCGCCCCACACCCCCCCAGGCCGATGACTGCCTTCATGCCGAAGCCGGCGCCGATGTTTGAGCTGATCCCCTACGAGAAGTTCCGGGATACGCCTGCCGTGCGCTTCTTCGACATCACGGTTGCCGATTCGAATGCCCGCGACCTGGTGATCCATTCCGGGCCGGCCGTGAGTCCGCCGGATGAGGAGAAGACCGGTGCCTGGCAGTTCTATCTTCATCCTCACCAGGAGGACAATCTGCTGGCCCTGCATGGAGGCCGCACGTTTTATCTGGTGAACTTCGGCTGGAATTATCCGTATCACATTGTGCGTCTTGAGGCGGGTGGCGACATCCTGCGCATTCCGCCGGGCACCTTTCACCGTTCCGTGTCCGATCCCGATGGTTCGGTGGTGCTGAACCAGGCCGTTCGCGAGGAGGGGGCGAGCGTGGTGCGGGAGTTCCGGGTGTACAACAGCCGCCGCATTCCCCGGCTGTTCGCCGTCACCTTCAAGACAGCTCCCCTGCCGAAGCTGCATGGCCTGAACTGGTGAGCCCCGAAGCGGTGAAGGCCTGACTGGCGGGCCTGGTGGCCGTCAGGCACTCTTCGGCCCGCTCCAGCAGGCTCTCGGCTGAATCCTGATGGATGTCCAGGCTGGCGACCCCCAGCCGTGGCAAGGCCCGCAGTTCCGGATCGTCCCGCTGCCAGATGTTGCAGGTGGGTCCAGCCACAGCTCCATCAGCCTGCGGCCCAGATGCTGGGCATCGCTGGCATTGCAGCCCGTGGCAATCACCACGAACTGGCGGTGGGACTGGCGGAAGAGATGGTCGGTGATGCGCAGCCGCTCCCGCAGGGCCAGGGCCGCAGCCTTCTGCAGCGCCTCCCCGGCCGCGGCACCGAACTCGCTGCTGGCCAGGTCCACGCCGTCGAGGGCAATGCACAGGCAGGAGAGCGGTTCGCCACTGCGCCGGGCCCGATGCCATTCCTCCTGGAGGCGTTGGTCCAGGGCCTTGCGGTTGCCGCAGCCGGTGAGTGGATCGGTGGTGAGCAGGTGCTCCAGCTCCAGCTGGGTGCGCTGCAGATCGGTGTTGCTCACCTGGAGCGCCCTCGACAGCTGGTTGGCCTCCAGGATCCGCTGATTGATCTGCCGGGCCAGGGTGCGCAATTCGCTCACGGCCGGGAGCCGTAACGGGGCCACCTGCGAGCCGACCTGGGGCTGGGCCGGATCCGAAGGTCCCCCGCCATCCCCCCGCCGGGGATCGAGCACCAGGGCGAACTCCCGCTCAAACCGCCGGCCCACGGAACTGCTGAGCAAGGCTCCTCCCACCACCACGGCCAGGGTCACTGCCAGCAGCTGGCTGCTCTGTTCCTGCAGGCGCCTCACCGCTGGGCGGGCCGGTGCCACCACCTGCACCAGCTCGGTGCCGGCGGGGCGGTTGTACTGGTCGCTGTAGCTCCAGTAGCCGTTCACCCACTTGTGCAGGGCTTGGCCCTGTCCCCGTGGGATGAGCAGGGCCAGCTCCCGGTTCTCCACCTGGCTGCGGCCGCTGTCGCTGAACTGGCTGTCGAGACGGTCGAACAGGGCGGCCGCTGAGCTGTCTTCACTGCCGTCAACGGCGATGCGCCGGTAGGCCAGATCGCCGCCGAGCTGGTCGATCAGCAGCTGGTTGGTCTGCTGGCCCGGTCCCACCCGTGACACCGCCAGGCTGATGGTCTTCAGGCCGTCCAGCACCCCCTCCTCCACGGCCCGCTGCAGCTGCCGGCCGGCCGTGATGCTCACCAGGAGGGTTGGCAGGGTGAGCGCGAGCAGCACGAGGGTGATGATCGCCCCCCGCAGCGACAGGCCCGGCCCGCGGTTGCGCCGGGCCTGGAGGGCGCGGGTGATCACCAGGGCGGTGAAGGCGAGCTCGGTGTTAAGCACGCCGTTGAAGCTCTGCTTCACGGCCACCACCAGCACGTTGGCCGGGTCGATCCGCATCACCAGGCCGTAGAACAGGAACACCAGGGGGGCGCCGACCAGCAGCCAGTAGCCGATGGCCAGCAGCATCACCTGGCCGTTGTTGCGGGCATCTCCGTTGGCCTGGGGGCGGCGCAGCCACAGCCACAGCCACAGCAGTTCAAGGGTGAAGATCACCACCGCCCAGGGATGCTCCCAGAGGGGCCAGGTCCGCAGGCTGGCGAACAGGCCGATCCCCACCCCCCACCAGCGGGGCCAGAGCAACAGGGCGTAGATCGCCGGCACCGAGCCCAGGAGCACGTGGACCCCGTAGAACAGCGGGATGGGCAGGGCATTCAGCAGCACCGCCAGCCCGCTCAGCAGGGCCAGAACGGCCAGGGTGCCACCCCGTGCGGGGGCTATCTCCGGCTCGGCTGGAACGGCTGCTGGCCAGACCTGACTGGAAGGGGGCATGGGGCAGGT
Source organism: Prochlorococcaceae cyanobacterium (assembly GCA_040399225.1). Classification (GTDB taxonomy): domain Bacteria; phylum Cyanobacteriota; class Cyanobacteriia; order PCC-6307; family Cyanobiaceae; genus NIES-981. The sequence goes on from JBBASN010000061.1 coordinate 9,935, forward strand.
CGGTTCCGGGCCATTCGTGTCACGCCATGAAAGTTAGGGGTGCCGGTCAATGGCGCTATCTACGGTTGAGGTTCGTCTTGAAACCGCGGTCGTGGTGTTGGGGGCTCGGGCCAGCCGTGGCCGTTTGTCCACCTCTCCATGCATGGCGCCGCCGCCGCCGCCGCGCAGCCTCCCGATCGCCCTGGGACTGCTGCTGGCCGGTGTGCTGGGCGGCGCCTGCAGCCGGGCGGCTCCCGAGCTCATCCTGCCCGTTTCCAACTGGCCCGGATACGAATACTTCTACCTGGCCGAACTGAACGATCTGGCTGCCGCCGAAGGCCTCAGGCTGCGCACAGCTGAGTTCCCCGATCCCCAGGCGATCGTGCATGCCTTCCTGCGGGGGGAGTTGCAGCTGGCCCAGCTCACCACGGTGGAGGCGGTGGACATCTGCTCGCGGGCGCCGGACCGCTGTCCGGTGGTGGTGCTCGTGCTTGATGAGTCCCGGGGGGCGATCAGGTGGCGGCCCGGCCCGGTATCGGCTCCCTGGCTGAGCTGCGCGGCCGCCGGGTGGGTCTCACCCTCTCCACCCTCGGGCCCTACGTGCTCAGCCGGGCCCTGGAGCAGGCAGGGCTCTCCCTCGACGACGTGGAGGTGCGCACCATGCCTCTGGCGGCGATCGGGGGGTCGGCTCTCTGGCTGCAGTGGCGCCAGGGGCGGCAGCTGTCCGTGTCGATCACCAGCTGGCCCGCCAACGAATATCTCTATCTGGCCGAGCAGAAGCAGCTCGGCAAACCCTTCGGCATCGATCTGCGCGTGACGCAGTCGAGTTCGCTGGCGGATCAGCGCCTTGGGTTCGTGAACGGCGATGTGGACGTGATGGCCACCACCCTGCCCGAGGCCATTGCCGTCTGCCAGGAGGCGCCGGCCCGCTGTCCGCAGCTGGTGCTCGTGCTGGATGAATCGGTGGGGGCCGACCGGCTGCTGGCCCGGGTGGGTCTCGCCAGGCCCGCCGCCCTGGCCGGCCAACGGGTGGGTCTGGAGCGCACGGTGCTGGCCGAATACCTGTTGCTGCGCAGCCTGGAGGGCCAGCCCGTGGCGATCGATGATCTGCAGTTGCGCTTCGAGGGGCCGGTGGCACTCATCGAGTTGCTGCGGGCCGGCGAGATCGATGCGGTCGTCACCTATCCCCCCTACGACCTGTCCCTCCGCCAGGACGATCGCTTCCACGAGCTGTTCAGTAGCCGTCGCATGCCCGGCGAAGTGGTGGATGTGCTGGCCGTGGCGCCGGAGACGGCGCGCACCCGCCGATCCGACATCCAGGCCCTGGTGCGCACCTGGTGGGCGGCCCAGGCCTATGCCCGCCGCCACCGCACCGAGGCCGTGGGCCTGATGGCCCAGCGCCAGCAGATCAGCCCCGGGGAATTCCAGCAGTCGGAACTGGGGCTGCGGTAACCCGATCCAGGCCAGCAGCGTCGCCTGCTGGCGGCTGACGGGCCGGTGGCTCGGGCGATCGGCGGCATGGGCGCCTTGCTCAGGACTGCCGGGCGCATCCCGCCGGATGGCCCCCTGCCCCGGCCCACCACGGCCTTTCTGGCCGCCTCCAATGTCGCCCTGGTGGGGCTGCCCCTGCCCCATGTGCTGCAGCTGCCCCACCAGCGGCACCTGCGGGAGCTGTTCGCCGAGTGCCCCTCCACCTCCACCCTGATCGCCTGCCTCACCCGCGACGAGGTGGTGTTTCAGGGGCCGCTTTCGTGGATCGGTGGAGACGTGCTGATGACGATCCGCCAGTACCCCCTGGCCCTTGAGGGCGGCGGCCGCTACGGCGAACGGGCCAGCCTGATCACGATCACCGATGTGCAGGCGGCCCGCACGGAGGCCCTGACCTTTGTGCTGAAGGTGTTTCTGGCCGGCCTGCTGCCCTTGAGCGCCGGTTGCGTGGGCCTGATGTTCCAGCTGCGCCGGGTGCTGATCCCCGAGTTGCTGCAGCTGGCCCAGATCGATGCCCTCTCGGGCATCTACAACCGCCGCGCCTTCAGCGAGGCCGTTGAAGAGCTGCTCAGCCGTGCCCGCCAGACGGAGCAGCCGATGGCCATGGCCCTGATCGATGTGGATTTCTTCAAGCAGATCAACGACACCCACGGGCACGACGCTGGCGACCAGGTGATTCGCCAGGTCTCCGAACTGTTGCGGGCGGCCGTGCGGGGCAGCGACCTGGTGGGCCGCCTCGGCGGCGACGAGTTTGCCATCCTCGTGCAGCTGCCGGGGGATGGGGCCACCCTGATGCTGGAGCGCACGCGCGAAAGGATCAACGCCACCGCGATCGCCACCGGGGACGGCCAGCAGGTGCTGGTGAACCTGTCGGTGGGGGTGGCATCCACGGCGGGTCCGGCCGGCTACGGCCTCAGCGAGCTGATGGGGGCTGCCGATGCGGCACTGTATGTGGCCAAGGACAGGGGCCGGGGCCAGGTGGTGAACCTGGAAACGGAAGGCCAAGGGGCGGCCCGGCGTGGATCAGCTTCGTTTGGCTACTGGCAGGTCGGTGGGGTCTGACGGCACCACGGCCGCCCCTGGGGGGCTGCCATCCAGCAGCTCCGCCTCGATCGCCCAGCTGAACTCGCTGCTCACGCCGGGGGGGCCGGAGAAGCTGCCGGTGATCGCCGCGGTGAGCTCCGGCTTGGAGGAGGTGGCCAGGGTGATGTAGCGGTCGTCGATCACGCCGATGCCGCTGGGATCGAAGCCCCGCCAGCCGGCACCGGGCAGGTACACCTCAGCCCAGGCGTGCAGGTCGTAGCGCTTGGGTTTCGGTTCCACGAGGTGGTAGCCGCTCACGAAGCGGGCCGGCAGCCCCACGCAGCGGCAGGATTCCACCATCAGCATCGCCAGGTCGCGGCAGGAGCCCACCCGCTCCTTGAGGGTGCGGCCCGCCGGCCAGGCCGGACCGACATGGCGCTGGGTGTACTTCACCCGATCCTGAATGATTTCCACCAGCTGCTGCAGGAACATCAGCGCCCGCTGGTCGCTGCCCATCAGGGCCTCCTGGGCCAGGTCCACGGCTGCTGGGTCGTGCTGGCCATTGGGCAGCCAGCCCTCCAGCGAACCCATCAGGTCGCCGTTGAGGTGGCCCACCGGGTAGGGCAGCTGCGGCTCGATCTCCTCCAGGCAGACCTGCAGCAACGGGGCCGGCATGGTGTCCACCTCGCTCACGGCCCGCACCTGGAAGTGCTCGGTGCTGCCCTGGAAGCGAGCCCGCAGGATCTCATCGCCACTGGCGGCCACCAGCGGGAAGAGCCGGCTGGGTTCGGGGCTGATCTCCAGGCGGAAATCGAGCAGTTGCTGGAAACCATGGCCGCGGGGCTTGAGCCCGAAGCGATGGGGACCGAGCAGTACCGGGGCGTCGTAGGTGTAATCGAAGGTGTGAATTATGCGAGCACGCATGCCGGGTCGGCGTTGGTGGGGTTGTGGGTGGTGGCGGTGAAGAAGCGCTGCTCAATCAGCTCATGCATGCTGTTGAGATCGCTCTGCAGGGCATCGATCGCCTCATGCAGTCCGCCGGCGATCAGGTCTTCGATGCTGGTGTAACTCCAGCGGGCCAGAGTGAGGCCGCTGAGACACTCCAGGGCATCGGGGGTGCCCGGCACCGAGTTGCCACTCACGATGCGCAGGGTCTCCTGAATTCGACCCAGGCAGTAGCGCACAGAGCGGGGAAAGATCGGATCCAGCAGCAGAAACGATGCCACCGCCTTCGGTTCGATCGCCTGCTGGCGGGACTGGCGGAACATCTGATAGGCCCCGGCACTGCGCAACAGGGAGATCCATTGCAGTTCGTCCAGCACGCCGCCTACCTCGTCGGGGGAGGGCAGCAGCAGGAAATACTTCACATCAAGGATGCGGGTGGTCTTGTCGGCCCGCTCCAGCAGGCGCCCGAGACGGCTGAATTGCCAGGACAGATCGCGGCTGAGGGTGGCGTCGGTGATGCCATAGAACAGCTGGCAGGTGCGGCGGATGTCGCGCAGCAGCTCCTGGGGTGGCTGCTTCCAGAAGGTCTCGTCCTCAACGAGTGTCCAGTAGATGTCGTTGAGGTGTTCCCACATCTCGGTGGTGATCACCTCGCGGATCTGGCGTGCGTTCTCGCGGGCGATGCTCAGGCAGTTGAAGATGCTGCTGGGGTTGGCCTCGGCCCGTACCAGAAACTCCACCACATCGTCGGGCGAACCCTGGGGGTAGAGCGAGTCGAACAGTTCGCGGTCGCCGCTGGCATCGATCAGGGGCAGCCAGGGCTCGGCACTGCCGGGGGGGCAGTCGAGGGCCATGGCCTCGCTCACCTCCACGAAGCGGGAGATGTTCTCGGCGCGCTCCACGTAGCGATTGATCCAGTAGAGCGAATCGGCAACGCGGCTCAGCATGGCAGGGCCTCCTGGTTTTCGGACACGATCCAGGTGTCCTTGCAGCCGCCGCCCTGGGAGGAGTTCACCACCAGGGAGCCCCGGCGCAGGGCCACGCGGGTGAGGCCGCCGGGGCTCACCCACGCCCCCTGCCCCCGCAGCACATAGGGGCGCAGGTCCACGTGGCAGGGGAACAGTTCGCCTTCACTCAGGGAGGGCACGGTGGATAGCTCAAGTGTGGGCTGGGCGATGTAATTGCGGGGATTGGCCTGAATCTTCCCGGCAAAGTCGCTGATCTCCTCCGGGCTGGCATGGGGGCCGATCAACATGCCGTAGCCGCCCGCTTCGGCCACCGCTTTCACAACCAGGTCCCCGAGATGGGCCAGCACATAGGCCTGGTCGTCCGGTCTGGAGCAGATGTAGGTGGGCACGTTCTCAATGATCGGCTCCTCGCCCAGGTAATAGCGGATCATCTCCGGCACATAGGCATAGATCAGCTTGTCGTCGGCCACACCGGTGCCGGGGGC
>JBBASN010000062.1:0-14784 GCA_040399225.1 Prochlorococcaceae cyanobacterium
GCTGGCTGGGCAACTACGCCCTCGGCGCCAGCTACATCGCCCTGCCCTGGTGGGCGGGCCAGGCCCTATTCGGCCAGCTCACCTGGACCACCGCCCTGCTCACCCTGGCCTATTCCCTGGCGGGCCTGGGCATCGCCGTGGTGAATGACTTCAAGAGCGTGGAGGGAGATCGGGCCCTGGGGCTGCAGTCGCTTCCGGTGGTGTTCGGCATCGAGAAGGCCAGCTGGATCAGCGCGGCGATGATCGATGTGTTCCAGCTGGCGATGGTGGCGGTGCTGATCGCCATCGGCCAGCATTTCGCCGCCGTGCTGCTGGTGCTGCTGATCGTGCCCCAGATCACCTTCCAGGACATCTGGCTGCTGCGGGATCCGGTGGCCTACGACGTGAAATACCAGGCCAGTGCCCAACCCTTCCTGGTGCTGGGAATGCTGGTCACGGCCCTGGCCATCGGCCACAGCACCCTGGTGGCCTGAGATGACCGACACCGCCGTCAGTCGCCCCCGCACCGTTCGCCGGCGTGAACCTCGCAGGGGTATCCCGGTGGTGCCGGTACTGGCGGCCGCGGCGATCGGCGGAGGCGCGGCCGTGGTGCAGTCGGTGGCGGTGCGCGGTTTTGACGCCCTGCTGCCCGATGCCCGCGGCATCAGCCACTTCAACCGCCCGGGCACGCTCACGATCCTGGCGGCCGACGGCTCGGTGGTGCAGAAGCAGGGGCCGGTGAGCCGCGAGAAGCTCAGCAGCGGCGCCATCCCCCCCCTGGTGGAGCGGGCCTTCATCGCCGCAGAGGACCGCCGCTTCTACAACCACGACGGCGTTGATTTGTATGGCATCAGCCGGGCGATGGTGCGCAACATCTCCCGGGGTTCGGTGGAGGAGGGGGCCAGCACGATCACCCAGCAGCTGGCCCGCACGGTGTTCCTCAGCCAGGACATCAGCCTGCTGCGCAAGCTGAAGGAGGCGGCCCTGGCCGGCAAGCTCGAGCGCCAGCTAAGCAAGCGCCAGATCCTCACCGAATACCTCAATGTGGTGTATCTGGGCGCTAGCGCCTATGGCGTCTCCGATGCGGCCTGGGTGTACTTCTCCAAGACCCCGGAGGAGCTCACCCTACCGGAGGCCGCCCTGATCGCCGGCCTGCCGCCGGCCCCCTCGGTGTACTCCCCCCTGGTGAATCAGGATCTGGCACTGCAACGCCGCCGCATCGTGCTGCGCAGGATGCGCGAGCAGGGCTTCATCACTGCGGCCCAGGAGAGCGAGGCCGCCAACGCACCCCTGGCTCTCAAGCCAGCCGATCCCAAGTATTTCGACAGTACAGCCCCCTGGTACAGCAGCTGGGTGGCCCTGGAGCTGCCCCGGGTTCTCACCAAGGAGCAGCTGGAGGTTGGGGGGCTCACCGTGCGCACGGGAATGGACCCGGCGATCCAGGCCGAGGCCCAGAAGGTGATCAATGCCCGGGCCGGCAGCATGGAAGGCGGCCTGGTGGCGATGGAGCCGGGCACCGGCCTGGTGCGGGCCATCGTGGGCGGCAAGGACTTCAACCGCAGCCAGTTCAACCGGGCCGTGCAGGCCCTGCGCTCGCCGGGTTCCACCTTCAAGCTGTTCGCCTATACGGCCGCCCTGGAAGCGGGGATGACGCCGGAAGACACGGTGAACGACAAGACCCGCTGCTACAAGGAGGGCTGGCCGCCCAAGCAGTTCTGCATCAAGGGTGCGGGGCAGATCAGCATGGCCCAGGCCGTGGCCCAGTCGAAGAACGCGGCAGCGGTGGGCGTGGCGGAGAAGGTGGCCTACCCGCGGGTGGTGGATGTGGCCCGCCGGCTGGGGATCACCGGCACGGTCGGGGAATACCCGGCCATGGTGCTGGGCTCCAACGAGAAAAACATGCTGGAGATGACGGCCGCCTTCGCCGCGATCAACAACCGAGGCATCTATGTAGAGCCCACGCCCTTCGAGGAGATTCTCGGCCCCGATGGCCAGCTGCTCTACAGCCGCCGCACGGATGGCAAGCCGCCAAAACGGGCGGTGAGCAGCGATGTGGCCGATGCGATGACCTGGATGCTGCAGAAGGTGGTGAGCAGTGGCACGGGCACCGGAGCCGGTCTCTACGACCGCCCGGTCGCCGGCAAGACCGGTACCGCCGAAGGCGCCCGCGACCTGTGGTTCATCGGCTCGATTCCCCAGCTCACCACCGCGGTGTGGTTCGGCTACGACGACAACATCAAGACTGGCAGCAGCAGCGCCCAGGCGGCGGCGGCCTGGGGTGCCTTCATGGCCGGGATCAGAAAGAGCTTCCCGGTGCAGGAGTTCCCGCCCAAGCCTGTGCTGGAGGGCCGCTTCGTGCCCTACGTGCCGCCCAAGGAGAAGAAGAAGCCCGCCGCCGAGCCCGAGCGCCGCGAGCGCCAGGAGCCCTGGGAGCCGCCCGATGTGATGGCCCCCGACAGCCGCTGGGAGCCGCCCGCCTCCGAGCCGCCGAGCTGGGAACCTCCCGCGGAGGATGGCGAGCCCCGCGCCCGGCGCCGCTCGGAGCCAGATCCGGTGTGGAACGACCCCGAGCCCAGCTGGAATGAATCGCCGCCCCCGGCCCCGCGGCCACGGCCCCAGGCGGGTCCAGCCCCCGCACCGCCGCCAACACCAGCTCCGCAACCGCCTCCGGCCGCAGCCCTGCCGGTGGCTGCGCCGCCCCCGCCCCCTCCACCACCGCCGGTGGAGCCGCCACCGCTGCCACCACTCCCCTGAGCAGATCCCCTGAGCAGGTTCCTCAGCCGGCCGTGGTGGCCAACACGGCGGCATAGAAGCCATCCCCGGCGCCCGGCCCCGGCCACCACTGTTGGCTGAAACGCAGTGCGAGCCGGGGATGGCGGGCCAGCAGGGCGGCGATCAGCTCGCCGTTCTCGGCCGGGTGCACTGTGCAGGTGGCGTACACCAGCAGGCCGCCGGGTCTGAGCAGGGGCAGCAGAGCCTCCAGCAGCTGCTGCTGCAGGGCCACCAGCCCGCCGATCGCCGCCGGCTCGATCCGCCAGCGGGCGTCGGCATGGCGGGCCAGGGTGCCCAGGCCCGAGCAGGGGGCATCGAGGAGCACGCGATCAAAGCCCCCCCGCCACTCGGGCCGCTCCACGGCCAGCTGGGCGGCGTCCGCCACCAGCTGATGGAGGCAGCCCAGCCCCAGTCGCTCGGCGTTGCGCTCCAGCCGCCGCAGCCGCGCCTCGGCGCGGTCGACGGCCCAGATCTCGCCCTGGTCGCCGAGCAGCTCGGCCAGGTGGGTGCTCTTGCCGCCCGGGGCAGCGCAGGCATCGAGGATCCGCTGACCTGGGGCGGGGTCGAGCAGGGGGGCGATGCGCTGGGCGCTGCGGTCCTGCACACACCAGTGGCCCTCGGCGTAGCCGGGCAGCTGGCGCAGGTCGCCCACCCGGCCGCTGAGGGCGATGGCCTGGGGTTCGGCCAGGGCCTCGGCGGCCACGCCCGCCTGCTGCAGGGCCGCCAGCACCGGCTCGCGGCTGGCGCGCAGCGGGTTCACGCGCAGGTCCAGGCCGGGGGGCTGGTTGCAGCTGGTGGCGAAGGCCTCGGCCCGCTCCGGCGGCAGCCACTGCAGCAGCAGCTCGGCGAGCCAGGCGGGCAGGGAGTGGCGCAGCCCCAGAGAATCCGCCGCCGACAACTCACCCTCCAGCTGGGGCAGCCCCTGCCAGGGCGCCGTGACGGCGGACAGCGCGGCGCGGCGGCGCAGCAGGGCACGGAGCATCCCATTGGCCACGGGCGCCAGCCGCCCCAGGCCGGCCCGCTTGGCCAGCTCCACCGTGGTGTTCACGGCGGCGGCGGCCGGCACCCGCCCGCTGAACAGCAGCTGATAACAGCCCAGGTGCAGCAACCAGCGCAGCCGGGGCGGCTGGCGCGCGGCCGGCACCTTGCCGAGGGCATCGAGCCAGGCATCGAGCAGGCGCCGCTGGCGGATGGCGCCGTAGGCCAGCTCGGTGGCCAGGGCCCGGTCGGCGGGCTCAAGGGGCAGGCGGTTGAGCTCCCGCTCCAGGGCACCGTCGGCATAGGCCCCGGCCGCCACCGCCTGCAGCACCTGCCAGGCCAGCTGGCGCGGCGCCAGGCCGATCGGGGCCGCCTCAACCGTCAAGCGCATTCTCCAGGGGTGGAACCCACAGATAGCGCCCCAGGGGCAGGCGGCCCTCGCCGTCCACCGGGATCCCCTCGGCCAGCAGCAGCTCCCGCTGGATCCAGTCGCTGCCCTCACGGCTGGGGGTGAAGCTGATCTGCCCCCTGGCATTCACCACCCGCTGCCAGGGCACCTCAGAGGGCAGGGGCAGGCGGCGCAGGGCCCAGCCCACCTGGCGGGCGCAGCCGTAGGCGCCGATCAGCTCGGCGATCTGGCCGTAGGTGGCCAGGCGGCCGCGCGGGATGCGGGCCACGGCGGCGTAGACCCGCTGGTCGAAAGCGACTGGAGCGGGCAGGGGAGCGGGCGATTCGGGGCTCCCTGGGGGCATCAGCGGCGGACGCAGCTCAGGGGGATCCTGCTGCCCCAGACCACCTAACGTTGGCGTGCTTGATGCCTCACATCAGATGCGCACCACCCTCACCCTGGATGACGACGTGCTGGCAGCGGCCAGGGTGCTTGCACGGCAGCGGCGGCAGCCGATCGGCAGCGTGATCAGCGCTCTGGCGCGGCAGGCCCTGGCCACCCCAACTCAGCCAGCGACCAGTCCTGCCCAGACGCAACGCAACGGCCTGCCCCTGTTGCCGCTGCAACCCGGCGGAGCGCCGGTGGATCTGGTGCTGGTGAATCAACTGCGCGACGAGGCACCGTGACCGGCCCTGGCGATCGCAGAACTGCGCTCCTGGACGTGAATGTGCTGATTGCGCTGGTGGACCCGCGCCACGTGCACCATGAGCTCTGCCATCAATGGTTCGCGGATCAGGGAGAGCGGCCATGGGCCACCTGTGCGATCACCCAGAACGCCGTGCTGCGGATCCTGGGCCACCCCCGCTATCCGAATTCGCCGGGCTCACCCGCCGTGGTGAGCGCGGTGCTGCGCCAATTGGTGGTCCACCCCCGGCACCGGTTCTGGGGCACAGCACCAAGCCTGCTCGACCATCTGGCGGTGGACACCGACCAGCTGCTGGAGTCGGGCCAGATCACCGATGCCTATCTGCTGGCCCTGGCGGTGCACCACCGGGGCGTGCTGGCCACCCTCGACACCCGCCTCAATCCCCGCAGCGTGAACCAGGGCACGGAGGCGCTGGAAACCCTTTCCCCTCAAGCCCGCCCCTGATCCAGCCACCCCTTGGAGTGAACGCGCTGGCCGAAGCTGGGATCACATCAGCCACCGCCGCACCACGCGATGCCCCTGCTGCCGCGCCGCTTCGAACGCATTAAGGCCGTGCTCGATCGGCGCATGGGCAACCTCACGGTGCTGCTGGAGCACGTGGAGAAACCCCACAACCTCTCGGCGATCCTGCGCAGCTGCGACGCGGTGGGGGTGCTGGAGGCCCATGCGGTGTGCCTGGCCGGGCGGCTGCCCACCTTCAACAGCACGGCCCAGGGCAGCCAGAAGTGGGTGCCGCTGCAGCTGCACGGCTCGAGCACTGAAGCGCTGCAGGCCCTGAAGGCCAGAGGCTTCAAGGTGTTCGGCACCATGCTCAGCGCGTCGGCGGTGGACTACCGCAGCTGCGACTTCACCGGCCCCACGGCGCTGGTGCTGGGGGCAGAGAAGTGGGGGCTCAGTCCGGAGGCGGCCGCGCTGGTGGACCAGGCGGTGACTATCCCGATGCGGGGCATGGTGCAGTCGCTGAATGTGAGCGTGGCCACGGCCACGCTGCTGTTTGAGGCCCTGCGCCAGCGCCAGGCGGCCGGGCTGGTGCCGGAGGCGGGCGAGGGGTTGGAGCCGGAGCAGTACCGCAGGCTGCTGTTCGAATGGGCCTACCCCCAGGTGGCGGCCTGGTGTGCCCGGGAGGGGCGCCCCTACCCGGCGCTGGATGGGGAGGGGGCGATCGCCGAGGACCTGCCGCGCACAGTGAAACTGCGCTGCTGAAGGGCGATCAGCTGTGGGGCGCGTCGCTGCTGGCGCGGGGCAGCCACAGGGCCAGGGCCAGCCCGAGCAGCTCCAGCAGGAGCTGGCGGCCGCCGAGGAGCACCACCACCAGCACGATGGCAGCAAAAAACTTGAGCAGCAGCTCCCACACGTCGTCGCGGTTCTCGCAGGCCGCTCCCCACAGCCCGGCGGCCAGCAGCAGCAGCAGCAGATCCAACCACCAGGGCATGGGCGTGGGGGAAGGCAGCCGCTGAATCTCCTCCTATTGTGCGGCGCGCGACGCCTGGCCGCTGCCGCTCAGCCAGCTCTCCAGCCCTTCGCCGAGGAAGGAGAGGCCGAGCACCAGCACGAACATGGCCAGGCCGGGGTAGAGGGCGGTCCACCAGATGCCGGTGGGCAGGGCGGTGAGCGCCTGCTGCAGGTCGCCGCCCCACTCGGGCACGGTTTCCGGCAGGCCCAGGCCGAGGAAGCCCAGGCCGCCGAGCACCAGCACGGCATCGGCGGCGTTGAGGGTGAGCAGCACCGGCACCGAGGTGATCACGTTGCGCAGCAGGTAGCGGCGCAGCATCCACAGGGGCCCGGCACCGAGCGACTGGGCCGCCTCCACGTAGAGCTCGGCCTTCACCTGGGCGCTCTGGTTGCGCACCACGCGGAAGTACTGGGGGATGTACACCACGCAGAGGGCGGCGGCGGCGTTGGGCAGTCCGCGGCCGAGCAGAAAGGCCAGCACCACCGAGAGCAGCAGCACCGGCAGGGTGTAGAGGGTGTCCATCAGCAGCACCAGCAGCCGGTCCACCCAGCCGCCCAGGTAGCCGCTCACCATGCCCAGGGGCACGCCCACCACCAGGGCCACCACCAGGGCGAGCACCACCACCTGCAGGGCCACGCCGCTGGCCGCCAATGTGCGCACGCACACGTCGCGGCCAAGGCGGTCGGTGCCGCACCAGTGGGCGGCGGAAGGGGGGGCGTAGATCGGGCTATCGAGGCCGGCATTGGGCTCCGGCAGCCAGCCGACCTGCACCAGCAGGGGCGTGACCAGGGCCGCCAACACGTAGAGCAGCACGATCACGATGCCCCAGCGGGCCATCCGGGCCGAGAGGCTGGGGGCGAGGCTGCGCAGTGAAGCGGTCATGGGGCGACCCTACGCAGTGGCGGCGGCAGCGGCAAGGGTGGCGGCACCTTGACTCGGCAATCGTTTGATCAGATCGAATGATTAACACGATTAAGCCGCAAGAGTGGCAGGGTGCCTGGAGCTGTGCGCCCATGGAGGGCTGGATCCACCGCCAGATCGAAACCCGGCTGATGCAGCTGGCCGCCACCCGACCCGTGGTAGTGCTCACCGGGGCGCGACAGACCGGCAAGACAGCCCTGTGCCGCCACCTGTTCTGGCGCGGGGCAGCTTTCCCGAACTGTGGAGCCGGCCTGAGATCGCCGCCGGCGAGTTCCACCGCTCCTACGTGTCCACCTACCTGGAGCGGGATCTGCGCAGCCTCCAGCAGGTGGGCAACCTGCAGCAGTTCGAGCGCTTCCTGCGGGCCAGTGCCCTGCGCTCCGGGCAACTGCTGAACCGGGCGGAGCTGGCCCGCGATGTGGGCATCGCCCCCAGCACCGCCGGCCTGTGGCTCTCGGTGCTGGAGCGCAGCGGTCTGGTGTTCCTGCTCGAGCCCTGGTTCGGCAATGCCGGCAAGCGCCTGATCCGCAGCCCCAAGCTCTACTGGCGCGATACGGGCCTGCTCTGCTGGCTGATCGGCATTGGCTCGGAGGCAGAGCTGGCCCGGTCTCCCCTGGTGGGCGCCGTGTGGGAAACCTTCGTGGTGGGTGAAGTGCAGCGACAGCTGGAGCTGGCGGCCGCCGCCGGCAAGCTGCACTTCTGGCGCGACCGCAGCAAGGAGGTGGACCTGGTGCTGGAGCGGGGCGGTCGCCTCTGGCTGGGGGATGCCAAATGGACTGAACTCCCCAGCAGCCGGGACGGACGTCGCCTGCGCCAGGTGGCCGACGAGCTGCCGCCAGGCGTGGTGGCCAGCACCGCGCTGATCTGCCGTACCCCCCATCGCTTCCCGCTGGGCGATGGCCTGGAGGCCCTGCCCCTGGCCGAGCTGGGCCCGCACTGGAACCTCGGCTGACTGTCGGCACCGGACTTGCCGGATAACCTGCGGCCAACGTGGATTCAACCATGGGCGCTGTTCGGGTATTGATTGTTGACGACGACCCGGAATTGCGCGTATTTCTACGCACCGAGCTGGAACTGGATGGGTATACCTGCGCTGAGGCTTCCACGGGCCAGCAGGCGCTGACGCTGGCCCGCCAGGAACACTGGGATCTGCTGCTGCTGGATTGGAGCCTGCCGGATTTCAGCGGCGTGGAGCTGTGCCAGCGGCTGCGCCGCACGGACAACAGCACGCCGGTGCTGATGCTCACCGCCCGCGACGATGTGAAGGAGCGGGTGGAAGCGCTGGATGCGGGGGCGGACGACTATCTCACCAAGCCCTTTTCCCTGGAGGAACTGCTGGCGCGGATGCGGGCCCGGCTGCGGCGCGGGGCGGCCGAGGCCGAGACCGGCGCGAACGCACAGGCGCTGCTGCAGCTGGCCGATCTGCAGCTGAACCCGGCCAGCCGGGAGGTGCGTCGGGGGGGAGAGGAGCTGACGCTCACCGCCAGGGAATTCGAGTTGCTGCACCTGCTGATCCGCCGGCCCAATGCGGTGCACAGCCGCGCCGCGATCCTGGAGGCGGTGTGGGGCGAACACTGGGTGGGCGACGACAACGTGCTGGACGTGTACGTGCGCACGCTGCGGCGCAAGCTTGAGCGCCCGGGCCGGCCGGTGCTGATCCACACGGTGCGGGGCGTGGGCTTCATGCTCAAGGAAGGGGCGCCAAGGGACTGAGGCGCCGGGCAGCGATCAGTGGCGACTGAAGAGTGGCGACTGAAGAGTGGCGACTGAAGAGTGGCGACTGAAGCTGGTCTGGCCAGACCAGGCGCACTACCCCATCTCCCCCCGGCGGATCAACGTTCCAGCAGCTGCCAGAAGCTCCAACAGCGGCCAAAGGATTCGCGCAGGCTGCCCACAAACGTGGCGTGGCTCTGCAGGCCCTGCCAATCGTCGATCTCAGCGGCGAGCCGCTCGCAGCTGCGCAGGTGTTCGGCGGCGTGGCGGTAGCGCCGGGTGCGGCCTGCGGAGAGGGCGAACAGCACCAGCGTGTGCAGCAGGATGGTGGCCGCCAGGGGGTGGGCGGAGCTGAGGCGCTCGGCCGCCGGAGTGAGCACCTCGAAGGCCTCGCCATCCCAGATCGGGCCGTGGTTGATCACCAGCCGCGCCGCCCGGGGCAGGGCGGGCCAGTGCACCAGGAACTGCAGGGCAAGCAGGGGATCGGGATGGTGTTCGGCGAGCTGCAGGGCCCGCTCCTCGGCGTCCACGTCGGCGAAGTCGTCGAGCCGCTGCAGGTAGGCGCGCAAGTGGGGGATCGAGAGGCTCTGGGTGAAGAGATCCCAGCGCTGCTGCTGGGCCTGGTCGCGGCGGCCCAGCTGCTCGAGGGCGGCGATGCGGGCCTCAGCCCACTCCAGCACCTGCCAGGGGGTGAGGTTGGCGGTGGCCCCATCCAGCAGCGCCAGGGCCTGCTCAGGCCGGCCTGCCTGCAGAAGGTGCTGGGCCACCTCGGCGGCCACGGCAGGGCGGCCCAGCTGCTGGACATCGAACAGGGCCAGGTAGGCATCCACGTCGCCGCGGGCTTCGGCGATCTGGCGCAGGGCATAGCTGGCATCGGGGCCCCCGTGCTGCTCAAACCAGTGCTGCAGCAGGGCCAGGCCCGGCTCGCCCAGGGCGGAGGCCACGCTGGGGATCAGGGTGTCGAACTGGCCGTAGCCATTGGCGGAGATCAGTTCCAACACCTGCTCGGCGAGGGCCTCCGGGCTGAGTGCGGCCGCCAGCGCCAGGGGGCCCAGATCGGCCAGGGCCCGCTCGAACACCCCCAGCAGGGTGCCGGTGGTGTCGGAACTGCGCGCAAAGATGCCATCGGCGAGCTCGAGAAAGCGCACCAGCAGCTGGAAGGCCAGTGCCGGATCGGCCGCGGCGATGGGGCCGGAGATCGCCTGATGCTGGGCCTGCAGATCGGCGACCAGCGCCTTGCGCTTGCGGGAATCCACGAAGGTGGTGGCGCGGGCGATGGCCGCCAGCCGCTTGCGCACCTCCTGGGCGGCGCCGCCGGCGCCATCGGCTGCGGCGAGGGCCAGGCGCAGGCGGCGCTGGATCACGGCATTGCCGCTGCTCACCTCAATCAGCAGTTGGGCCAGGGCGGCGGCACCCAGGGCCTCGAGATTGCTGGCATTGAGGGTTCGCTTGCTGGCCATCGCCTTCGGCAGGACGGGACCAATTCTGGGTGGGCTGCAGCGATGCCAGGCAGGCTTCCCGCATCACGCCTCCATCAGCACAGCCAAAGCTTCACTCAGTTGGAGTCGGTTGCGGGAGGTAGCTGCGAGGAGGAATCGGCATTGCGCAACAAGGCATCCATCCTGGAGTTGAGACCGGCGAGCCGCTTGTTCTCTTGCCTGAGCTGCTCGGTTTCGATCTTCAGCTGCCGCAAGCGCTTCTCGCTTTCGAGCTCGCTCAGCTCGTGCTGCTTCGTTTGCTGCTCGATGTCGTAAACGGGTCGCCAGTTGAACATCGCCACAAGCGCCGCCAGGGCGGCAAAGTGGAGACCCACTCCGACCTTGTCATGGACTGGGAGGGCGCTGATCTGGAGGAGGTTGTCATCGCCGTAGTTTGTTGTGAATGAAATCAGCAGCAGCAAGATGCCCGCGAAGAGGGTTGACCAACCCTGACGATCGAACAGATACGCCTATGCAACCAGGCAGGCTCGATCCGATACACGCTGAATCCTTGACCAAACGCGAGCGACATCGAGCCGGCCGAAGACTCATTATAGTACGCCCGTACTGCCGCCGACGGCTTCCGTGTGTTCACGGGTTGCCTCGTCAACCCTGGCCCCACCCGGCAACAACACCTGAAAATCAGCCCCGCCGCCGGGGTGGTCGGCAACCTGCACGCGGCCGCCCATGGCCTCGATCAGCAGGCGCACCACCGAGAGGACGATGCCGATGCCGCAGTGGCGAGTTCAGAGGGACTCCGCTCGCGCCCAGCATGGGCCGGCGCCTGACGAGAGTGCTGGAGCTGTTGTCGCCAGCGGCTTGCGGAGCTGGACAGTGCCTCACGACCTGGAGCCCGGCCAGAGCTTGCGCTTCAGCCGCCGTGCTCGGCCAGCCAGACAGCGAGGTCGTCGGGGCCGCTGAAATCGAGCAGTGCCTCGGCAAGGGCCTCCAGTTGCTCCAGCGGCAGCGCCTTGATCCGGGCTGCGGTGGCGTTGCCGAGGGGGCCGCAGCGACGGTTGAGCAGGCGCAAGGTAACGACAGCAGCCTCAGCGGCACGGCCACGGGCTTCGCCCTCCTGCCGGCCTTCCTCAATCCACTCCTGGGCGACGCGGGTATGGCGCAGGTCTTTGGCGGGAATGGTGGCGAACTCCATGAGCTCCTCGCGAGTGAGTAGGGGAAGCCGCTCCAGAAGGATAGTTTGAACGGCAGAAAGCAGGTCCGGCCGGCGATCCAGGATCTGTTGAGAGCTGGCCTGCAGCTCGGCCTCCGGCCGCACCGGCAGCGTGAGCAGGCTGAGCAGGGGGTCGAGATCGGCCTGCTGGCCCAGCTCCTCCAGGCTGAGCCACAGCACGCCATCAACAAACGCCTGCAGCTGCTGCGGCAGCCGGGCAGGGCCGAGGTTGAGGCGCCAGTGCGGCACCAGCACCACCACGGCCAGGTGCTGCACCTGCGGATGCAACTGCAGAAAGCGAAAGCTCTGAGCGCCAAGCCGGTGCTTGAACCCACCCTTGCCGTGCATCTGCACCTCCAGCAGCACCACCGGCTGCTCCGGCGTGCCGACCTGCCCGCTTCTGGGCCAGAACGCCCCATCGAGGCGATGGTTCGCCGCCTTCAGCTCCGGCGCCTCAAAGCGATAGAGCGCGTCGCCCGGAGCATCGGGCCCGAGCGAGGGAACCACTGAGCCACCTTGCGGCAACAACAAGGCGACCAGATCCGGCGCGCTCTGGAACAGCCCGTAGAACCAGTGATCCGTTTTCACGGTTCGCCAACGCACAGCAAACAACCACCCGACACCGGCCAGACCTCCAACCCAACCAGCCCACAGCACGCCTGTACCACAACCCAAGTCTTCTGTGTTTCCACGGTTGACCGGTGAAGCGCTGTGGGAGGGCGCAGGCGAACAGGCTTGACCAACCCAGACGCTGGACCCCGTGGCCCCGTGGAGCCGACCTGCGCGCCATCACCCCCCACCCGCCAACACCAACTGAAAATCAGCCCCGCCGCCGGGGTGGGCGGCCACCTGCACGCGGCCGCCCATGGCCTCAATCAGCAGACGCACCACCGAGAGGCCGATGCCGCTGCCGCGGTGGCGGATTCGGCGGGACTCCGCTCGCAGCCAGCAGGGGCAGGCGCCCGCCGAAAGTGTTGAGGCTGTTGTCGCCATCGGCTTGCGGAGCTGGTCAGGGCCTCACGACCTGCAGCCCTGCCAGAGCTTGCGCTTCAGCCGCTGTGCTCGGCCAGCCAGGCGGCCAGGTCGGCGGGGCCGCTGAAATCGAGCAGTGCCTCGGCCAGGGCCTCCAGTTGCTCCAGCGGCAGCGTCTTGATCCGGGCTGTAGTGGCGTCACTGAGAGGGCCGCAGCGACGGTTGAGCAGGCGAAAAGTGACTGTGGCTTCGCCTTCCTGCCGGCCCTGCTGGCGCCCCTCCTGCCGGCCCTCCTCGATCCACTCCTGAGCAACCCGGGTGTGGCGCAGATCTTTGGCGGGAATGGTGGCGATCTTCATGAGCTCCTCGCGAGTGAGTAGGGGAAGCCGCTCCAGAAGGATAGTTTGAACGGCTGAAAGCAGATCCGGCCGGCGCGCCAGGATCCGTTGCGAGCTGGCCTGCAGCTCTGCCTCCGGCCGCACCGGCAGCGTGAGCAGGGCGAGCAGGGGATCGAGATCGGCCTGCTGACCCAGCTCCTCCAGGCTGAGCCACAGCACGCCATCAACAAACGCCTGCAGCGGCTTCGGCAACAGGGCGGGGCCAAGGTTGAGGCGCCGGTGCGGCACCAGCACCACCACGGCCAGGTGCTGCACCTGCGGGTGGAGCTGCAGAAAGCGAAGGCTCTGCGCGCCGAGCCGATGCTTGAACCCCGGCTTGGCGTGCATCTGCACCTCCAGCAGCACCACCGGCTGCTCCGGCGTGCCAACGTCTGCGCTTCTGGGCCAGAACGCCCCATCAAGGCGATGATTCGCCGCTTTGTGCTCAGGCGCTTCAAAGCGATACAGCGCATCGCCCGGCGCATCGGGCCCCAGCGACGAGGCCGATGCGCAGCCTTGCGGCAGCAGCAGGGTGATCAGATCCGGCGCGCTCTGGAACAGCCCGTAGAACCAGTGGTCCGTTTTCATGGTTCGCCACCCGACACCGGCCAGCCCTCCAACCCAACCAACGCACAGTACGTCTGTACTGACGCGCACGGCTTCCGTGTTTTCACGGTTTGGCCGTCCTTGTCGCTACTGGCGGCCGGCGATCAACGTGATCGGCGTGCGCGAGGAGGTTGCGGATTGGGCGGGACTCCGCTCGCAGCCTGCAGGGGCAGGCGCCTGACGCGGGGGTTGGGGCGGTTGTCGCCATGGGCTTTCCGAGCCGGCCAGGGCCTCACAAGCTGCAGCCCTGCCGGCCTCTGAGCAACACCAGACCCCACCTAACCCCGCCGACGCATCTCTTCCATCAACAACGCCAGGGCCTCGCTCAATTGGAGCCGGTTGAAGGGGGAAGCTGAGAGGAGGACTCGTCCCTGCGCAACAAGGCATCCATCCTGGAGTTGAGCACGGCGAGCCGCGCGTTGTCTTTCTTCAGCTGCTCGATTTCGCTCTCGATCTGCTCGGTTTCTTTCACGATCTGCTTCACGCGCTTCTCGCTCTCTTGAATCCGCTTCTCGCTGGCGAGAGATCTGATCCTCAGCTGCTCGGTTTCTTGCTCGATGTCGTAGACGGGACGCCAATTCAACGTCGCCAGCAAGCGCCGCCAGGGCGGCAAGGTGGAGACCCACTCCGACCTGCTCATGGGCTTGGAGGTTGGCGAAGTGGAAGAGGTTGTCATCGCCAAAGTTGGTGGTGAACGAAATCAGAAGGAGCAGGGAGCCGGCGAACAGAGTTGACCAACCCTGCCGATCCAGCAATCGAGGCGGCGCGGCTAAACCAGCCCACCCGGAATCCCTTTCAGCGCGTTGAGACAACCGTAGCGGCCCCGAACCAAACCAATCACTCAATAGTACGCCCGTACCAAGAAAGACGCTTCCGTGCTTTCACGGATGCTCAGCACCGCCCCGCCACTCACACCCGATCCCAGCCAACCCCGGCAGCAGCAGCTGAAAATCAGCACCACTGCCGGGGCCGCGGTCGATCACGTGCAGCAGCAGCTCGCCGCCCGGGCCCGTGCTGGCGGCGAGGGTGACGGGGCCATCGCTGTAGAGCAGGGCGTTGTCCACCAGGGCGGTGAGGCACTGCTGCAGGCGGTGGGGGTCGGCGCTGGCCTGCAGGCGCAGGCGGCCGGCGGCCTGGGGGGCGAGGCGCTTGTGCGGCTCGAGCAGCACGTCGTCGGCCAGCAGCGGCTGGCAGCGCAGGTGCAGGCGGCCGGCATCGTTGCGGGCCAGATCGAGCAGGTCGCTCACGAGCGTGCCCATGCGCTGGGCCT
>JBBASN010000063.1:0-14560 GCA_040399225.1 Prochlorococcaceae cyanobacterium
GTCTTGGCGGTCTTGATCGGGTTGAACTGGTAGTGCACCGGCGAGGCGGGGCAGGCCAGGTGCCAGATGCGGTCCACCTCCAGGCGGATCGGATCGGTCACGTCGTGGCGGATCAGCTCAAAGCGTGGATGGCCGATCCACTGGCTGATGTTCTGCTTGCGGCCGGTGAAGTAGTTGTCGAGGCAGATCACCTCCTGGCCGGCCTCCATCAGCCGGTCCACCAGGTGGGAGCCCACGAAACCGGCACCGCCGGTGATCAGGTTGCGGGTCAGGGACGCTGGCATGGTCTCAGCCCTCCCCCACGGTCCAAACGTTGAGGCCGGCGGCCCGGGCGGCGGCGCCATCGGCCCGGGCCCGGGCATCGAACAGCCAGGCCGGCTGGCGCATCACCGCCGCCACCTCCGGCCAGTCGATCCCGGCGAACTGCTGCCACTCGGTGAGCAGCAGCAGGGCATCAGCGCCGCTGGCGGCCTGCTGCACGTCCGCCACCTGCTGCCAGCTGCCCTCGCCCGTGCCGGCCGGCTGGCCCAGGTCGGCCGTGATCTGGCCCTCGGGCACCTTGGGATCGAGGATCTGCAGGATCGCGCCCTCCTCGAGCAGGTCTTGGCACACCCGGATCGCCGGTGATTCGCGGGTGTCGTTGGTATCGGCCTTGAAGGCGAAACCGAGCACGCCGATGCGCTTGCCGGTCACGGTGCCGAACAACCTGGTCACCACCAGCCGGGCGATGCGCCGCTGCTGCCAGTGGTTGAGCGCCACCACCTGCTCCCAGTAGGCCGCCACCTCCTCCAGGCCGTAGTGGCGGCAGAGGTACACCAGGTTGAGGATGTCCTTCTGGAAGCAACTGCCGCCAAAACCCGGGCCGGCCTGCAGAAACTTGGGGCCGATGCGACTGTCGGCGCCGATCGCCTTGGCCACCTCGCGCACATCGGCGCCGGTGGCCTCGCAGAAGGCGGCGATGCCGTTGATCGAGCTGATCCGCTGGGCCAGGAAGGCATTGGCGGTGAGCTTGGAGAGCTCGCTGCTCCAGAGGTTGGTGGTGAGGATGCGGTCGCTGGGCACCCACTGGCCATACACGCCGGCCAGGGCGGCGATGGCGGCGGGATCCTCGCCACCGATCAGCACCCGGTCGGGCTGCTCCAGATCAGGGATGGCGGTGCCTTCGGCCAGAAATTCGGGGTTGGAGAGCACCGAGAAGCTGCGGCCGTCGCCGTTCGGTGTGGCAGCCGCCAGGATTTTCTGGATCACCTCTGCGGTGCGCACCGGCAGGGTGCTCTTCTCCACCACGATCGTGTGGCCCCGCGCGGCCCGGGCCACCGAGCGGGCGCTGGCCTCCACCCACTTGAGGTCACTGGCCTGGCCGGCACCCAGGCCCCTGGTCTTGGTGGGGGTGTTCACTGAGATGAACACCATGTCGGCCTCGCCGATCGCCTCGTCTACGGCAGTACTGAAGTGCAGGTTGCGGCCGCGGGCTCGGGCCACCACGCCATCCAGCCCGGGCTCGTACACCGGCAATTTGCTGAAATCAGGGTCGTTCCAGGCGGCGATGCGCTCGGCGTTCAGGTCCACCACCGTGACCTGTACCTCCAGGCAGCGGTCAGCGATCACCGCCATCGTTGGTCCGCCCACATAGCCGGCGCCGATGCAGCAGATGCGCTGGATAGCGGGGAGGGTCACGCCGAAAGGCTCAATTGCGCTGAAGGTTACGACGCCTGATCGCCGTGCTCTGCCTTCCCCTCACTATGATCATGTAAGGGGATGACGATGGTTTGCCAATCATAATCATTATAGACGCCCAGTGGGGTATACGGCTTTTCGGCCAGTGAAAGTTCCAACTGATGTGGCCGACCCGAACGGATGCGCATGCCGTCGCTATACGGGAAGGTGAGAGTCTGACCGCGGTTCAGAGTTCCCACAAAAACAAGTTGATTTTCTGCGGAGCGCAGCTCCAGCCACACCTCATCCCGGGACCTCAGGCGCAGCATGGGTGCAGCGGGACGGGGGACAACCAGCGGGGCTTGGGGTCTGGCTGGCACATCTTCACGGGAAACAGTCGGAGATCCCGGCATCGGACGGCGCTTGTTGGCATGCCAGGCCAGCCCAACCGCCAGGATCACTGACAAGGAGCCAGCAGCCAGCAGAGTCAACGACCTGGGGGCAAGGCGCCCAAGCCAACGCTGCGGTCCGTGCCATCCCAACGGCAAGGAGTCCCCCGTTGAAGAACGCGCAGGAGGAAGCACCGCATCATCCTGAATACAGTCTTGAATCAACAGCTGCAGGCGGTGACGTTCATCTGTCAGGAGCGCAATCTCCTGGGCAAGAGCAAGCACCTGAGCCCCGAACTTATCTTCATAGATCTGCGGCAACTCATCGATGAGACGCTGATACTCCTCCAGCTCCCTGAGGGCCGCAGCAAGTTCCCGTTCCAGACCACTAAAATAGTCCGAATCCGAATCTGGCGAGGACTGGTCAGGCACAGGATTTGCCACTAAGACGAATGACAGTCATGCACTCTCAAGAGCCATAAGCTAGCTGAATGTCACGTGCCCCAAAGGGGAGCAGCACAGGGAGAGTTGCGATCACTCCACCATCCCGACCAAAACCTCGCCCCCCGCCATTTGAATTGTATGCAAGCTCACCAGTGAGCTGCGCATAGATAAAAACTGCCTTGGATCGATCAGCAGAATCCAAGATATCCACAACTTGAACGGCTGACCTTGCCCTCCCGCCCCTGAGCCTTTTGTTCCCATCAAAAGCCTTGGCTGCCAGCGAATTGCGTGAAACACCCTCAACTCGTATGGTGTCTGAACCCGGGCTGAAGTCCGTAATCACATCGCCTTGATTGAGTCCATCGCTCAACTTGAAGCGAAACTTATTTGAGCCTCCACCACCCGTCATAAGGTCAGCTCCTTTACCGCCATAAATAACGTTATTCAATGAACTGCCAGTGATTTCATCGGCTCCGCTCGTGCCGGTGACCTGCCGGCGAGGAGCAGGCTCCCCGGTACCACCGCCTCCCGAACTACCGCCATCGCCACCTCCGCCCGGAACGCCACCGTCGCCACCTGAACCTGACCCACCAGAACCACCATCCCCGCCTGAACCCACTAGATCACGGATGGTGGTCGCAACCATCGTGTTGGTGACTGTGGCTGCTTCGCTATATAGAAGAACCCTGAATGTTTCATCCCCCTCGGTACTCTGATCTTGGACTGCTGCCAAGGAAAAGCTCACAAGCTGGGAGCCAGACGTCAGTGCTAAGCCGCTGCTGTTGGTGGCCGTCAGGGTCACGGCCTTGGTCACCGGGTCGGTGCTGATCCCGCTCAGCGTCACACCCGCCCCGGCTGTGATGCCACCAGCGACCAGCTCGGCGAAATCCACCCCTTCTGTGGCGGTACCAGTGGCCGAATCCAGCGTCAGCGTCACGCTCTGGCCGGCCAGCAAGCCGCTGCCGCCCAGAGTCACGGCATAGGCCGCCGACTGCCCCTCAACGACGGACGCCTGACCGGCGAGAGCGATCGTGGGTGTGGGCACCAGATCGTTGATCGTGGTGGTCACCACCCCGCTGCTCACCACGGCGGTGCTGCTGGCGAGGGTGACGCCGAAGGTTTCGCTGCCCTCCACCAGCGCATCGGCGGTGGTCGGCAGCTGCACGGTGAGCAGCGTGGCGCCAACCGCCAGGGCCGCGCCGCTGGTGTTGGTGGCGATCAAGGTGACCGCGCCATTGGCGGCTGTGCTGATGGCGCCGAGGGTGATCCCCCCGTCGGCCTTCTCCAGGCTGGAGCCAAGCAGGGCGGCGAAGTCGGTCCCTTCGGTGGCGGTGCCACTGGCGGAATCGAGACTGAAGGTCACGCTGCGGCCGGCGGCCAGTCCGACGCCATCCAACGCCACCGCATAACTGGCTGCCTGTCCTTCCGTGACCGAAGCCGGACCGTTCAAGCGGATGGTGACGGGCAGCACATTGCGAATCGTCGTGCTAACCGGCGACTGGGCCTGCACGAAGTCCGTGAGGGCAACGGTGAAGTCTTCGTCTGGCTCGTTCTGCAGATCCACCGCCACCGGCAGATTGAGGGTGGCGATGGTGGACCCCGTGCTGAAGCCTCGGCTGGCGGAGGCCACCGCCCGGATCAGCCCCGTGGCGGCATCCACGCTCACATTGCTGAGCACAATGCCGGCCGCAGCCTGCAGCGATCCCTGCACCAGCGCCGCCAGGTCGGCAGAGAACTGGGCCGTGCCGTCGCCGAGCTGCAGGCTGAAGGCCACGCTGTTGCCACTGGCCAGACCGCTGTCGCTGAGGGCAATGATGTAGCTGGCGTTGGCGCCCTCATTCACCGGGGTGGGCGGTCCGCTGAGGCTAAGAGTCTGCAGAGCATCGAGGTTGATGTCGCTGAAGCGGATCGTCTCGAATCCGGTGATGCTGTTGCCGAAGGCATCGTTGAAGGTGACGACGCCCGCCTCATTGCTCGCGTTGAGCTGATAGGAGGCGAAGGTGCCGGGCAGCAGCAGCACGTCGTTGCCTTCGCCGCCATCGAAGCGAGTCTGGCTGGCGGATGTGGTTACTTGAACAACGTCGTTACCGATGCCACTGTCGACACTGGAGTTGGTGATCGTCGAGAAAATGATGTTGTCGGCACCCACGCCGCCGATCACGCTTGAGCGCGTGAACAGACCATTCACCTTCAGCTGGTCGCTGCCGGATCCGAGATCAATCGAGGCATCCTCAACTGCAGTCTGACCGGGTGCGCCGATCTCAACGATGTCGTTGCCGGCCTCGGTGTTGAGCGATGCAAAACGGAGGGCACCCACAAGGAAGGGGGTGTCGTTGGCATCACCGGTGAAAACATCGGTCTGATCAGTTGCGTTGCCCGTGATGCCCTGAAGCTTGGTGCGGTTGAAGCGGAAGGCCTCCCACAGCTCAGATCCCGATGCGATGTCCGAGTTCAGCTCAGGAGCAAGAGCCTCCAGGCCATTGAGGTAGTAATCGGGTTGGCCAAAAACTGCGCTGCTTTCCTGCTGCCCGTAGAGAACCAGATCAAAGAGAATGTCGCCAAACAGAATTCGTTCGAATCCGAAGATCCGATTGTTATTTGAAACCGCAATATAGTCTCTCTCGTCAAGAATCGATTCCAATGTAACGAGATCATCACCATTGCCGTCCTTGAATTCAATATCCCAATCAAAGCGGGAACCCTTGAGCTGGATCAGATCGCCAAAGGGAACCTCTTCCAGAGTGAGGCTGTCATCAAGTGTGATGGCAATGCCAGATCCCGAAGGGTCGTTGATTGCGTCACGGTAGGAGGTGTTGGTGCCACCCTTGAAGACAGACTGCCAAGGCATTAGGGCAACGACAGTGTCGTCGCCGGCGCCTGCAAAAATGTTGGACTGGAATATGTAACCTTGACTGGCTTCCTTGTTGACTTCAGCGCTGACAGACTGGGTGATTCCCTGGCCGATCAAAGCGAAGCTGTCATTCTCATCACCAAGACGGATAGTGGTGAGATCAAGGGCGTTGATATAGACGCCGCTGCTCAGGACGCCAGGGGGATAGCCAATGGCTCGCAGGTCGACCACTCCGATTGGCGGAGCTGAATAGGTCGCCAAGCCGGAGGAGATCTTCAGGCCATTGTTGTCCAGTACGAAGGTGCCGACCCCGTCTTCGACCGTGAACTTAAACCCGAGCCCAAAATCGTTCTTTCCATCCAGATTGGCTGGGAGTGCCACGCCTGTGCGGGCAAACCGTTGCGCCTCGGTTTCGGGGATCAGAAAGAACCAGCTGGTGTCGATCGTGCGATTGCCGACCGAAGAGCCCCAGTTCAGGATTGTTGCCATGGCTTGCAGGTCAGCGAAGGTTCATCGGGGGTTGGCCTGCCAACCTTTCCCTGGAGAATATCTAGATCCAAGCCAGATATTAGCATTTGTCACGCTTGCATGCCCTGCAAGGCAGTAGCTAGAAACAAAGGCCTGAACATCTCCTCGGACCCCGGGAAAGCAATTTCACAAACCTGGCGGCATCAACACAGTATGATCAGGAGATTCGGATCATTGATCATGACAGATCAAATTAAAACCCTTGCTTGATCAATAGAGGCCTGCCCGAAAGAAACAAAAGATTTTCTTGGGAAAAGAGCGAGAATAGAGGTCTGGTATCCGACGTCATTGTAGACATTAAAAGCTTCGTTCTCCCAGAAACTCACGCGCAGGCAGCGAGGATGGCTGATACCCATACCCATAAACCCCGCCCTGTTCATCATTCACGATGCGGGGTGTCACCATGATCACCAGTTCTCGCTTCTCCTTGCGGCTGGTCGTTGCCCGGAAAAACTGACCAATCAGTGGAATGTCGCCGAGAATAGGCCACTTGCTCACTTCCTGACGATCAAAGTCTGAAATCACACCGGTCAGAATCAGGGTTTGTCCATCTCGCACCCTTAGGGCACCCGTATCCAGGCTGCGGATACTGAGAATATTCAGGTCTGAGCCACAGCCCTGGGGAGCAGGTTCCCGATCCGTAACCGCTGAGACGCTGGGGGATAAAACAAAGGTAACAAATCCATTGTCGTCGATTTTTTCAACGCGAGCACCCAGCACAAGACCTGCAGTGGATAACTCCGGCGTGCACACCACATTGCCTCCCTGGGACGGCGTTTCAGTTTCGTAGGCTGTCACCACATTGGTCCCAACACGAACCACCCCTTCATTGGCCCGTCTCCGACCGATGGGACTATCCAGGCCAATATTCACGATTCCCTGGTTTCCCTGCTGGGTTGTTGTGGAACCAGACGACTGGCTTCCTCCACCCCCCGTGCTCCCAGCCGACTCAGAACCCTCACGCAGCAAGGAGGGATTTTCCTGCAGGATCAGGGTTGGACTGGCCAAAAGCTTGGTGGATCCAGAAATAATCTGCGCATTCACAAAATTGAAAAAGTTGTTATTGGGATAATCCAGTCCAGGGTTGGGCTGAACAGATGACTGACGAGAAGAGGAGGATCCGGAAGAGTTATTTGCAGATGAATTGGCACTGGAACGAGATCCCGTTTCAGCAGCATTGGCACCACTGCCAACTACAGTGTCTCGTATGGCATCCACAACACTGGAAGAACTCTGACTCTGGTTAGTTGTGCGCCGCCCAAACAGTGGATCAAATGCCGCCTCACGGGGAGGCATCAGGTCACCAAAAGCACCGAGCAGCCGACCATTGTCATTGACAATGAAGTTGTTGCCCCACCTCACGGCAAAGCTGTTTGCAATATCCGCAGCATTATCCAGATTCACATCCAGAATCCGAACGCTCAACGCCACCTGCCGCTGGCGCAGATCAAGCTTCTTCAGATATTGCTCGGCAATCGAAACGATGGCTGGATCACCCACCAGGGTGATCGTGCCCAGGCGGGTATCCGTCGTGGCGCGCAGGCCCAGCAGCGGTCCGCTGGAGGCGCCGTAAGCTTCCACACTGGTGATCGTGCTGCTCTGGGTGGTCTGGGAATTCGAGGACGATGACACCGCCTCACCCTGGGCCACACCTTGCGTCACCGCGGTGGTGATCGTGTTGGTTTTGGTGATTGAGGCGCCGAGATTGGCGAGGTAGTCGGCGGCCGCATTGGGCCCCACCTGGTTGAGGCGGTAGATCTTCGAGAGCTGGGGGCCGAAGGTCTTGGAGAGGGCATTGGGGCCGGCCAGGATCATCCGGCCTTCGCGTTTGCCCTGTAGGCCGGCGGCCAGAAGGGCCGTGTTGAAGGCACGGCCGAAACTCTCTCCGCGGAACGTGAGCGAGATCGGCCTGCTGCCGGGATCAGGGGCCCCCGCAGGTGCGGCAGGAGAAGCCGGCGAGGTGGGTTCAGCCACATAGGCAAAGCCGTAGCCACCCACCTGGGCCAGGGCCATCAGGGCATCCTTGGCCGGCGCGTTCTTGAGTGTCATCGTGACCGGCGGCCCGGAGAGCTCCAGGTAGCCGGGGTTGCGCAGGGTCATCGTGCCCACGGCCATGTCCCCCAGGGGTGGCGCCACGGCCCGCGGCTGCAGGGGCGGCGCGAAGGTGGGCAGGGGCACGGCGCCGGGCTGGGCCAGGTTGGGGCGGCTGGTCTGCAGGCTGGCCTGGGGCACCGGCGAGGCGAAGGTCACGATCAGATCACGGCCATCGGAGCTCACCACCGGCCGGCCCAGGTTGATCCCCGGCACCGGAGTCACCGCGAGGGCGAACGTCTGGCCCCCTCCCTCGAAGCTCACCGACTGCAGGCCCACCTCCGGCAGCGACAGGCGCTGGGGGCCCACCCGCAGACCCGCCGGCACCGCCGTGAACAGCTGCCCCTGCCAGCCCGCACCGCTGCTGCTCTGTTGCAGCTGGGGCGCGGGGCCGGTGCCCTCGATGATCAGCTCGATGGCATCCGGCAGGCGGCGCACCTTCAGCTGCAGGCTGATCAGCGGGTCCACCCGCTGCGACTGGGGAACCTGACTCTGCAGGGGCTGGCCTGCCCCAGTTGACTGGGCGAATGCCGGGGCCGAACCGATCAGCTGGACAAGACCTGCGGTGGCGACAGTGATCACACGGGCCGAACGCAACATCCCTGCCAATTCATGGGCCATGTTTGCGGGAGCTTAACGGCTCCAAAAAGCGCAGACTGGATTCAGAGGTCGGTTTGCCCACATGGCCGATTCGGGCCTGTTCGCACCCTTACGGCTTCTGCTCCACCGCAGGCGGCGGCTTCAGGCCACCTGCAGGAGTTTTGTAAAAGGTGAGGGCCAGCTTCATCTCGGGAATCTTTGCTTTGGGAGCGTCCGCAGGGGCAGGAGAAGCAGCATTGGCGCTGGAACTTTCCACCAACTGCAAGGCAAAATCGCTGGGTACAACCAAAAGAGTGAGTTGTTCTACGGAGCGCATGAAGGCCAGCAGGCTGGGATAGGTGCCCCGGGCAGACAGCAGCACCCGCTCAGCCTCCAGCCCCGCAGCTTGAAGGGGTGCCTGGACAGGCGGGGGAGGCGCAGCCGGAGCATTCGGCTTGGCCCGTGACCCTGCCTCAGGAGCCTCTGGCGCAGGGGCGGCGGGTCCAGCGAGCCCCGTTGGTTCAAACAGCTCCAGCTGCAGGCCGTTGCGCGTGGCCTCCAGGTCCAGCTGGGCCAGGAAGGTGCTGAACTCGCCGCTGCCCTCGATCAGGCGCAGCAGCTTCACCTGCTGGCGCTCACTCCGCTCGATCTCCTGGCCGCTCTTGGTCAGCTGGTCCCTGAGCAGGGGCAGCTGCTGGCGCAGGGCCTCAAGCTGCTGAAACCTGGCACTCTTGGCCTGCAGTCCCAGCCATTGGGGCACGGTGAACAAGCCGGTGAGCGCTGTAGCCACCAACCCGCCCAGGGCGATCGGCAGCCCAAGCAGCAGCCGTTGGCGCCAGCGCAGTTGCTGGGTGTTGGCGGCCTCCTGCAGGTTGGTCATGGCAACAGCTCCTCCCGCTGGAGCAGGGCCAGGCGCTGGGCAAGGCCGTTGGCCCCGAGTTGCTCCAGAATCTGCTTTTCCGCCAGGGGCTGGATGGCGGGCCGGAACTGCACCGTGATCTCAAAGGTCACATCGCGCCCGGAGCCGGCCTGCTGGGCATCCGCCTCCTCCCGCGCGGCCCTCGTCAGGGTGACCCGGTTGGGATCGAACAGGGGCGAACGCTTGAGTTCCAGTTGCAGGGCATTGATCAAGGCAAAGGGCTGGCGACCCACCGCCACTCCCTTGAGCTGCAGGGTTCGGCCGCCTTCCCCATGTTTCACGTCCGTGAGCTGGATGCCGCGGGGCACACGTAACTGCAGATCGCGCAGCACGGCCGAACCGGAGCGAACACTCAGCAATCCCTGCACCAGCGCCTGGTTGGCCGCCTTCACGGTACCTAGCCGGGCCTGCTCAGCCTGCAGCCTGGACTCGAAGGTCTTCACATCGGCCTCCACGGAGGAGAGGTTGTCGATCTCCGCGGTGAGCATGCCGCGGCGCAGCAGCACCAGACCCGCCAGCCCCAGGGCCAGTCCCACCAAGGCAGAGCCGATCACCGCTCCCTTGAGCAGGCTGTCGCGGGTCTGGCGAGCCTCTTCAACGGGCTCCGGCAGACCCAGGGCCTGGCGCTTCTCGTGCAGGAGGTCAAAGGGTGTGGAGCTCATGGGCTGAGCTCCAGGGCCGCCAGGCCAGCCAACCGCAGGGATCCGTAGCCGCCTCGCTGCACCAGTTCCAGCGGCAGCTCCAGCTGAGCGCGGATCGCCTCCATGCTCTCCAAGGGATCGCTGCAGAGCAGCCGCACCGACTCAGCTCCCAGGCGGATGCGGCAGAACCGTAGAGCCTGCTCCAGGGCCGGCACGAGCTGGGAGGGCTCAACGGGCAGGCTGCGCTGGAATTCAGGCACCCCGGCTCGCCACACGAGCAGATGACAGGCCTGGCTGTCGCATTGCAGCAACGCCACCAGCTCCCTGTCCGCACTAGCCTCCAGGTGCTCGCGGATCGCCAGCTGCTGGCACACCTGGGCCGGAATCAGGTGGCGCAGGGTGCCTCCGGCGATGGCAAACACCTCGATCCACGACTCCAGGGCATCCAGCGACATCCCCACCGCCAGGGAACAGCCGGGGGCATTGGCAAGGGGTTGGACATCCAGGCTGGCGTCCTCCAGGTTGAAGGGCCAGCCCAGGTCGGCGTGACGTTCGCGCAGCTCATCGGTGGCATCCTCCGGCTGGCCGCCATCGGGCCATTCCACCACCCGCCAAGAGGCCGCCTCCCAGGGCAGCGCCACCACCAGGGCGGCATCGGGGGAGCTGTGCTCGAGCAACAGATCGCCGATGAAATCTCCCAGGGCATCCAGGGCCACGGGCACCCCGGCCCGGCAGGTGCGGGCCGGCACCGGAGCCTCCCAAGCCTCCCCCCTGGGCTTGCCCCCCTTGAGCGACTGGCCCAGCAGGATCTGGGGGTCGCTCAGGTCGAGCAGCAGCACCTGTTGAAACAACAGGGCTCGCAAGGGGCGCCACTGCGCCTCGATTCCCGCCAGAACCAAGACCGAACGACCCCGATTGCGGGAAAACTAACCAATCAGGCGCTCCAAGGCAGCCCACGGCCAACCGCTTCGCCGATGTGGCCCAGCCCATGGCGCTGGAGCTGCCGGCCCAGACCCTCGAGGATCTGGGGCACCAGGGCGGGTCCCCCATAGATCCAGCCGGTGTAGAGCTGCACCAGCGAGGCACCGGCAGCGATCCGCTCCCAGGCCACCTCGGCCGAGTCGATCCCGCCCACGCCGATCAGCGGCAGGGCCGGGCCGGCGGTGGCCCGCAGGCGGCGCAGCACCTCCAGCGCCCGATGGCGCAGGGGGGCACCACTCAGGCCGCCGCTCTCCTCGCTGAGGGGTTTGCCGGTCTGGGGCAACAGGCGCCCCTCCAGGCCAAGCCGGTCCAGGCTGGTGTTCACTGCGATCACCCCGGCCAGCCCCTCCTGGTAGGCCAGGCGCGCGATCGCGTCGATGGCATCGTCCTCCAGGTCCGGGGCGATCTTCACCAGCAGCGGCGGACAGCCCGGCAGGCGCCGCAGCCGCTCCACCAGCCGCCGCAGCAGCACTTCGTCCTGGAGCTCGCGCAACCCGGGGGTGTTGGGCGAGCTCACGTTGATCACCGCGTAATCAGCCAGGGGGGCCAGCAGCTCCAGGGAGACGGCGTAGTCGTCGGGCGCCTGCTCCAGCGGCGTGATCCGCGACTTGCCCAGGTTGATCCCCAGCACCGCCGGCCGCCGGCCGGGCGCGCTCAGCCGCTGGCGCTCCAGCAGGCGGCGGCAGGCCTCGGCGCCCAGGTTGTTGAAGCCCATGCGGTTGAGCGCGGCCCGCTCGGCCGCCAGCCGGAACAGCCGCGGACGCGGATTGCCGGCCTGGGCATGGCACGTGATGGTGCCCAGCTCGGCGAAGCCGAAGCCGAACAGGTGCCAGATCCCCGCCGCCACCCCGTTCTTGTCAAAGCCGGCCGCCAGGCCCACCGGATTGGCAAACCTGCAGCCGAACAGGGTCTGCTCCAGGCGTGGATCCGGGCGGCGCAGTTCGGCTGCCAGCCCGGCAAGCAGGCCCTGCAGCAGGGGCCAGTCCCGGCGCAGGCTCAGTTGCCCCAGGGCCGTGAGGCTCAGTTGGCTGAGCTGCTCGGCGTCGGCCCCGTCGTCCTGACGCAGCAAGGGGCCCACCAGCCGTTCATAGAGCGCCACCGACCGGCCTGGCACCACCGCCCCCGCCGCCGCTGCTCCCCCTTCCGCCCCTGGCTGCGCCATCGCGGCTTTCACTCCCGGTGCGCCAATCCTGGCGTCTCCCGGAGCAGACGCCAGCGGCCATCGCCCAGCGGTTGCACCAGCCAGTCCCGCCAGGGAAAGGCCTCACGGCGTTGCTCCAGGGTGCGCAGCGGCATCTCCACCAGCTGGGCCAGTTCCACCAGCGACAGCCCGTGGCCGCCGCGGGCCAGCCGATCGGCCAGCTCCAGGCGGCTGAGCAGCTGCGCCAGGGCTGGGGGCGCCGGGTCGGCGGCGGGCATGGGTGCGGGGGCGGGGTCGACGGCCTGGCCGCGGGAGTGGGCCACGGCGATGGCGTCACAGCGGTCGTTGTCGGGATCACCGCTGTGGCCCTTCACGTGCTGAAAGCGCACATCGGGCAGGCGAGCGGCATCCAGTTCTTCCCAGAGATCGCGGTTGAGCACGGGACCGCCCGAGGCCGTGCGCCAGCCCTTGCGCTTCCAGCCATGAATCCAGCGCTCCAGGCCATCGATCAGGTAGCGGCTGTCGGTGCGGATCACCAGCGCCGGATGGCGCGGCAGGTCGTGCAAGGCACGCAGCAGGGCCAGGGCCGCCGTGAGCTCCATGCGGTTGTTGGTGGTGGCGGGGTCTGCCCCGCCCAGCTCGCGCACACTGCCGTCCTCAAAGCGCAACAGGGCCCCCCAGCCACCGGGTCCCGGGTTGCCGCTGCAGGCCCCATCACAGGCGGCGGCCACAACCCGCACCGGCTCAGCCACCACTGGACAAACCCTCAATTTCCGCTAAAGAAGCCTTCTGAATCGGTTCAATGCCCACGGGCAGGAGCACAGCCATGCGCAACTCGCCCTGTCCCGGTCGCAGGAGAACCTACCTGGTGGCCGCCGGCATGTCCGCCCTGGCGGCGGGTGCGTTGACCCAGCAGCACGTGCGTGCCGCCATGCCCTTCGGCAGCGAACCCGTTGCCCAGGACCGGGTGATTGCCCTGGCCCAGCCCCTCAGCAACGACCGCTGGACGCTGATCGTGCTCGAGCAGCGCGAGCCTGCCCCGCCCTGCTGGCGTCGCAACGCCAATGGCAGCGTTTTCACCTATGAGATGCACCTGCCGGAGAGCATCTGCGGCCGTTATCTCTCCGGCAGCTCCTACTCCCTGCGGGCAGGGGGCCAGGACCTGCGCCAGCCCTGGCGTCTGCGCGTGGACCACAGCAACGGCCAGCTGCAGCTGCTCGCCAGCGATGGCAAACAGGCCGAACCGATCGTGATCGGCAGCGGTCAGGCAGCCGGCTCGGCCCTGGTGGAGCTCAGGCTCCAGAACAACTGGGCGTTCGAGCGCCGCACCTTCGACGGCCAGACCCTCAGCCATCTCTACGTGGCCCACAGCAACCCCCTGCCCGTGCTGCTGGCTGAGGCCCGCAACGGAGGTGGCATCCCCACCCTGCTGGCCCGACTGCCCGCACCGCCGCCGCCCCTGGCTCCCGAACCGCGCCGCAGCCTCTCCGCTCCAGCGGATCGGCGCACCAAGGCCCGCGCGGCAGCGGTCGGAGCCACGACGACCTCCAGGGCCATCCAAACAGCTGATCAACCGGTAGCCAGCAGCTCCAGCTCCCGCCCGGCCCGGCTGGAAGCCCTGCGGGCAGGCGGTCCCCGCTCGCTTGGCCAGGGCGCCGAATCCCCTGAGCTCAGCCCAGGGCAAACGGATGGCGTGATCGCCCTGCAGGTGGTTCCCTACAACCCCTGAGCCCTCCAGGAGCAGCCCAGTTGAATCACTGTCCTGATCACCCTGGCCAGCGCCTCTTTCGCCCTTAACTTGCACTCGTGTGAGGAGTGAGGGACGACCAATCGGGGTCGAAACGAGGACAGACTCCCGATCAATCGTTCCACACCCCAGCCCTGCCTTTGGCGGGGCTTTTTTTTGTCCCTGCGGCCATTAAAAAACCGGTCCCAAGGGGGACCGGCCGCGATGGGGGGCTGGACACCCGGCAGGGGTCACTTGATGGTGACTTTGCCGCCGGCTTCTTCGATGGCCTTCTTGAGGGTTTCGGCATCGGCCTTGGAGATGCCTTCCTTCACCGCCTTGGGAGCGGCTTCCACCAGGGCCTTGGCTTCACCCAGGCCGAGGCCGGTGGCCTCGCGCACGGCTTTCAGCACCTTGATCTTGGCGGCGGCGTCGAAGCCATCGAGCACGACGTCGAATTCGGTTTGCTCTTCAACGGCTTCAACGGCAGCTGCCGGGGCAGCGGCCATCACCACGCCGGCGGAAGCGGCGGCGGACACACCGAAGGCCTCTTCGATCTGCTTGACAAGCTCGGAAGCTTCCAACAGGGAGAGGGTTTTCAGTTGTTCGAGAAT
>JBBASN010000064.1:0-14120 GCA_040399225.1 Prochlorococcaceae cyanobacterium
CCCCCGAGGCCTGCACGTACTCGCCGAACAGCAGGCAGCCGATGTCGAACAGATCCACGATCAGCTGATCCATCGGGTCGCCCTCGGCCGGGGCCTGCCAGAGCACGCAGCTGCCCTCCCGCTCCTGCTGGCTGAGCCAGACATCGCGGCTGTCGCTGATCTGGCGCTTGAGGGTGGCAGCCCGCTCGGCGATGTCGTCCTCCACCAGCAGGTTCTGGGGCAAGGGCAACAGCAGCCCGTCGCCGGCGGCGGTGAAGCCGGCTTCGAGCATCGCCTCGAGCTTTTCCTCCTCACCCCAGAGGCTGCGCAGGATCAGGAAGCGCTCAGGCGCCTCGGCCCGCACGCGCGCCAGGATTGCCGGGTCGCTGGTGCCCACCTCCAGCAGCAGCTGCTCGGGCGTGGCCCAGAGCTGGGTCTCGCGCACGATCTGCAGGTAGAGCGGCGTGTCGTCGCTGGGGTAGTGCTGGATCTGCCGCGCCGCCAGGTTGGAGCTGTGGCAGGTCATCACCACGGCCTTGTCGGGGTAGAGCAGGAAGGGGGCTGCGATGTCCTGGCCGGCCAGGGGCGAGAGGGTCACGGCGTCGGCGCCCAGTTCCTTGAACAGGTAGTGGGCCAGGGCGGAGGAGGAGTTGAGGTCACCGTGCTTGGCGTCGATGATCAGGGGCAGATCCCGCGGCACCAGGTCGCGCACCTCCAGCAGCAGCTCCAGCCCCACCGGACCCAGGGCCTGGTAGAAACCCAGGCTGGGCTTGTAGGCGCACACGTGGGGAGCGGTGGCCTCGATCACCGCCTTGATCCAGTGGCGGGCCTGACTGAGGAAGGAGCGGCCAGCCAGCCCCCTGCGCGCCGCCCAGCTCTGCAGCATCTCGGGGTTGGGATCGAGCCCGGTCACCAGCAGGGACTGGCGAGCGGCGATCGCATCGGTGAGCTGAATGAAGAAGCCCATGCCCGGCGCCGGCCTGCATCGTTGCTAGTCGAACACTCCCCCGGCGCACCAGGGGGAGTGAGAAGTCTTAGTGATGTTGGCGCCTCGGCCTCAGGCCCGCTCGATCTGGCACTGCACCCCCTGGCGGCGCAGCTCCACGATCAGCAGCTCCCCGATCTCGCCATCCAGCGGAGGGGAGAGGTGCTCCTGGCCATCGAGAAGGTCCGCCACCTCACCCGGCAGACAGCCCAGGGCCCGGGCCAGCAGTTGCTGGGCCTCAAAGCGTCCGCTCGCTGAATCCTTCTGGCTGCTGCTGGTCTGCAACCGCAGGCGGCTGTCGGGGGGGCTGGCCTCGCCCAGTTCAATGCGCCGCAGGCTGTCCGCGCTGGCCAGCACCACCAGCTGGTCGTCGGGCGCCACCACCATGTTGAGCCTGGGCAGCGCCAGGGGTGCTCTCCGGCGCGGCCGCCACAGCGACACCACGGTGATCGCGTAGCCGTTCTCCAGCCTGGCCACGCTGCGGCCGCAGAGGGTGTCGCCGTCGGCCACGCGGTAGAGCACCTGCAGCAGGTTGGTGCCGCGCAGGCGCAGCACCGCCTCGATCCGCTCGCCGAAGGCGGTGGCCACCATGGCATCGGCCACCAGGTCCATGGCGGGGATCACCGCCACCCCCCCGAGCAGGTCGCCCAGCTGCTCGGCCGCGCCGAAGGCGTGGGCCAGCATGGCGATGCGAGCGTCCGGCCAGCGCTGCTGCAGGCTGAGGGCCCCCTGCAGGTTGGCCAGCAGGTCGGTGGAGAGCAGGCCCACCGCCCGGGCCGACAGGCCATCGAGGGCCTGCAGCGCGGCGGGCAGATCGTCAAAGCCGATGGCACCAGCCGGCGCGGTGCACCCCGCCCCCACCACCAGCACCGTGCGCCCCAGGCGCTGCTGCAGCCGCGCCACCCGCTCCGCCAGGCTGCCGCTGCCCAGCAGCAGCACGGGCCGGCCCGCCCGACGCGGCAGGCGGGGCCTGGAGGTGCCCAGGCGGTCACGCAGCAGCCGCTCCAGGATCGCCGCCACCAGGGCGGAGGTGAGCAGGGTGCCCACCAACGAATAGAACAGCGTGCCGCCGATCAGCCAGCCGCTCACCCCCTGCAGCCCGCTGCCCCCATCCAGCAGCACGTTCACCGGATCCACATACTCCCCCTTGAGCAGGGCCAGGGTCACGAACACCCCCTGCCGCCAGCCGCCGATCGCCGAGAAGAGCGTCACCCCCAGGGCGGCCAGCAGCACCAGCACCAGCAGGGCCAGCTGCTGCCCCCGCGACCACTGGGCCAGGACCGCCAGGGCCCGGGCGGCCCGACGCAGCCAGCGCCTGCTGCGGTGGTGGCCCGGGGCCACCGGGTCCTCCCCGCCCCGCGAGAGGCTGCGGGGCATCACCAGCAGGGGGTCAGCGTCCGGCTGCTGCAAGGGCATGCGCAGGGGGCGCTGAAAGCGGCGGTCGTCCCAGGGCTGCGCCAAGATCTGAAAGTCCTGGCCGTGGGCCTCGAAGCTCACCGGAATGGTCTCCGGCCGCAGGGCGGAGCTGATGGCCTCGGCGCAGAGCAGCACCGGATCCACCACCGCCACGCCGGGCAGCCGCTCCTCCAGCAACACCCCCAGGTCGGCCTGGCGGCTGCTGGAACGCACCACGATGTCGGCCCGGGGATTGAGCAGGCGCACCTGCAGGGCCGCCTCCATGTTGATCGAGCTCTCGGAACTGAGCAGCAGCACCGCCCGGGCGCCAGGTACCCCGGCCCGGCGCAGCACATGGGGCAGGCGCATGTCCCCCAGGGTGAGGCAGCCCCGCAGCCGCTGCTCGAGGCTGGGGTCGCGCCACTGGGGCGGCTCCAGATCCACGCAGGCCAGGGGCACGTTGAAGCTGAGCAGCCGCTGCAGGCAGGCCTGGCCCAGGGAGCCCAGGCCGCACACCAGCACCGCTGCCTCCGCCCCGGGGTCGGCCTGGGGGGGTGGGTCGGAATGCGCCATCAGCTGCGGGGCTTCTCTGCCCGATCCCCTAGCTCCTCCGCCGCTGGCTGTCGAGCAACCCCGACACCGCGATCCAGGCAACGACCATTGCAACGGCAGGTGCCACCAAAACGAAGCCTTAACGCTGCATTCCCAGCCTGGTGGCACGCCTCACGATCGCCCCCATGACCGCCACCCCGCAGGCCGCTGCCGCTGGCAGCGCCAACCTCTATGGAATTCCGGAACCCGCCAGCTACGGCGACCCGCAGCGCAACGGCCTGACGGCGGGCGACCTGTTCGACGCGATCACGGAGCACCTGTTCTTCAGCCTGGGGCGCCGGGCCAGCAGCGCCACCACCCACGACCTCTACAAGGCCCTGAGCCTGGCTGTGCGCGACCGCCTGGTCACCCGCCAGCTGGCCAGCGACGCCGCCCTCCGGCAGGAACCCGCCAAGACGGTGGCGTACCTGTCGGCCGAGTTCCTGATCGGCCCCCAGCTGGGCAACAACCTGCTGATGCTGGGCATCCGCGACGCCGCCAGCGAGGCCCTCGGCCGCTTCGGCGTGGCCGACATCGAGGAGATCCTGGCGGTGGAGGAGGAGCCGGGCCTGGGCAACGGCGGCCTCGGCCGCCTGGCGGCCTGCTTTCTGGAATCGCTGGCCAGCCTGGAGATCCCGGCCATCGGCTACGGCATCCGCTACGAGTTCGGCATCTTCGACCAGCTGATCCAGGGCGGCTGGCAGGTGGAGATCACCGACAGATGGCTCAAGGGCGGCTGGCCCTGGGAGATCACTCAGCCCGACCAGAGCTGCCGGGTGGGCTTCGGCGGCAGCCTCTCCAGCACCACCGATGCCAGCGGCCGGCAGCACCGGCGCTGGCACCCCGGCCAGACCGTGGTGGGCATCCCCCACGACGTGCCGGTGCAGGGCTACCGGGTGAACAGCTGCGCCCGGCTGCGCCTGTGGCGCTCGGAGGCCACCGAGGCCTTCGACTTCCACGCCTTCGACCACGGCGACCACGGCCGGGCGGTGGAGGAGAAGGTGAGCAGCGAGACCATCTCCAAGGTGCTCTACCCCAACGACGGCACCGACGCCGGCAAGCGCCTGCGCCTGCAGCAGCAATTCTTCTTCGTGAGCTGCTCCCTGCAGGACATGCTGCGCAACCTCGACCAGCGCGGCATCCCGGTGCAGGCCTTTGCCGACCACTGGGCCGTGCAGCTCAACGACACCCATCCGGCGATCGCCGTGCCGGAGCTGATGCGGCTGCTGATCGACGAGCGCCAGCTGGGCTGGGATGAAGCCTGGGCAATCACCACCCGGGCCATCGCCTACACCAACCACACCCTGCTGCCGGAAGCCCTGGAAACCTGGCAACTGGGCCTGTTCGGCGACCTGCTGCCGCGCCACCTGGCGATCATTTTCGAGATCAACAGCCGCTTTCTGCAGCAGGTGCGGCTGAAGTGGCCCGGCGACACCGAGGTGCTGCAGCGGCTGTCGATCATCGATGAGCGGGGCGGCAAGGCGGTGCGCATGGCCCACCTGGCCGTGGTGGCGTCCCACCATGTGAACGGGGTGGCCGCCCTGCACAGCGCCCTGGTGCAGTCGCACCTGCTGCCGGACTTCGCCCGGCTTTACCCCGAGCGCTTCACCAACGTGACCAACGGCGTCACGCCCAGGCGCTGGCTGGCCCTGGCCAATCCCCCCCTCAACCAGCTGCTGGAGCAGCAGCTCGGCGAGGGCTGGCCTGGGCAAGGGGATGCCCTGGCCCGGCTGGAGGCGGTGGCCCACGATGCTGGCTTCCAGGAGCAGTGGGCCGGCTGCAAGCTGCACTGCAAGCGCCGCCTGGCGGCAATCATCGATCAGCAGTCAGGCCTGCTCGTGGATCCCACCAGCCTGTTCGATGTGCAGGTGAAGCGAATTCATGAATACAAGCGCCAACACCTCAATGCCCTGCAGGTGATCACCCAGTACCTGCGCATCAAGCAGGGCGACAGCGCAGGCCTGGTGCCGCGCACGGTGGTATTCGGCGGCAAGGCCGCGCCCGGCTACTTCACGGCGAAGCTGATCATCCGCCTGATCAACGGCATCGCCGATGTGGTGAACCGTGACCCCGCCTGCCGCGGCCTGCTCAAGGTGGCCTTCCTGGCCGACTACAACGTGAAGCTGGGCGAGCGGGTATACCCGGCGGCCGACCTCTCCGAGCAGATCTCCACGGCCGGCCTGGAGGCGTCCGGCACGGGCAACATGAAGTTCAGCCTCAACGGCGCCCTCACCATCGGCACCCTGGACGGCGCCAACGTGGAGATCCGCGAGCGGGTGGGGGCGGAGAACTTCTTCCTGTTCGGCAAAACCACTGAGGAGATCGCCGAGCTGCGCCAGCACTACCGTCCCTGGGAGGAGCTGGAGCACCAACCCCTGCTGCGGGAGGCCTTCGAGCTGCTCGACAAGGGCTTCTTCAGTGAGGGCGACAGCGACCTCTTCCGCCCCCTCACCGACAACCTGCGCGGCCACGATCCCTACGCTCTGCTGGCGGACTTCGCCGATTACGGCCGCGCTCAGGACGAGGTGGCCCTGGCCTGGCGCGACCAGGCCCGGTGGCAGCAGATGAGCATCCTCAACACCGCCCGCAGCGGCCATTTCTCGTCCGATCGCTCGATCGGCGAGTACGCCGAGCAGATCTGGAAGGTGGAGCCCCGACCCCTGGTGATGGCCTGCGAACTCGACCCCAACGGCAACCAGCCATGAGCGGCCCGGCGGCGGATGATCTGGCGGACATCCGCGAGCAGCTGCTGGAGCTGCGCCGGCAGCTGCTGGCCTTCGAGCAGGAGCAGGCCGCCCTGCTGGCCGCCGTGGCAGCCCCGTACCGGGCCAGTGCCCGCAACCTGCTCCACTTCGTGGCCTTTCACCGCCACAACCATCACCGCCCCCACCATCCCAGCCTGCAGGAGGCCCTGCGCCGGCGGGGGCTGAGCACCCTCGCCGGCTGCGATCCCCACCTGCTGGCCAGCCTCAACGGCGTGATCGGCGTGGTGGAGAGCCTCTGCGGCACCACGGCCGACAACCGTGACGGCGGCACAGGCCCCGGGGAGTCGATCGCCCCCGTGTCGTTTGAGCAGGGCCACGCCCTGCTGCACCGCCACAGCGAGCAGCTGCTGGGCAGCGCCCGGGCCGTGATGGTGACCCTGCCGGCGGCGGCCACCCACGACCCCTCCCTGATCCCCGAGCTGGTGAGTGCCGGCATGGACGTGGGCCGGATCAACTGCGCCCATGACACCCCCGCGGTGTGGACCGCGCTGGCGGGCCAGGTGCGCGCCGCCGCCCAGGCCCAGCAGCGCCCCTGCCGGGTGGCCATGGATCTGGCCGGCCCCAAGCTGCGCACCGGTCCCCTGCCGCCGCTGCCCGGGGTGGTGGCCGCCAGACCGGAGCGCGATCGCTACGGCCGGCTGGAGCAGCCGGCCCGGATCCTGGCGCTGCCGGCAGGCAGCACGGCCCCTGCCGGCAGCGACCCCGAGCTGGTGCAGCTGCCGGTGGTGGGGGACAGCTGGCGGGGCCTCGACAGCGGCGATCGCCTGCGCAGCCGGGATGCCTCGGGGCGCTGGCGGGAGCTGGTGGTGGACCAACGACTGGACCATGGCGTACTGCTGCACTGCCGCCAGCACTGCCGCTTCGTGGCGGGGCTGATTTTCCGCCAGGAGGGCGGCCCCGTGCAGCTGGAGGTGGCCAACCTGCCCGAGTACCCGGGCGAGCTGCTGCTGAAGCAGGGCGATCGGCTGCGCCTCTGCGGTGAGCCCATCAAGGATGCTGGGAACAGTGCTGTGAAGAGTGCTGTGAAAGTGGCCGGTGACCCCCCCGCCCGGGTGAGCTGCAGCCTGCCCGAGGTGCTGGATGATCTGGAAGCCGGTCAGCGGGTGCTGTTCGACGACGGCCGCATCGCGGCCGTGGTGGTGGCCCCGGCCAGCGAAGGGCAGCAGGAGGTGGAACTGGAGATCGTGCAGGCCCGTGCCAAGGGCAGCCGCCTGCGGGCCGACAAGGGCATCAACCTGCCCGACACCAGCCTGCGCATCCCCGCCCTCACCGCCAAGGACCGGGACGACCTGGCCCTGGCCTGCCGCCTCGCCGACCTGATCAACGCGTCCTTCGTGCGCAGCGAAGCGGACATCACCTGCCTGCAGCAGGCCCTGGCCAACCAGCAGACCCCCTGCGGCGGCCTGGTGCTCAAGATCGAGACCCACCAGGCCTTCCTCAACCTGCCCAGGCTGCTGCTGAGCGCCATGACCGAGCCCAACCCCCTGGGGGTGATGATCGCCCGCGGCGATCTGGCGGTGGAGTGCGGCTGGGAAGCACTGAGCGGGATCCAGGAGGAGATCCTGCGGGTGTGCGCCGCGGCCCATGTGCCCTGCATCTGGGCCACGGAAGTGCTGGACACCATGGCGCACCGCGGCACCCCCACCCGGGCGGAGATCACCGACGCCGCCATGGGGACCCGGGCCGAGGCCCTGATGCTGAACAAGGGGGCTCACATCACCGAAACCGTGCGCACCCTGCGCCGGATCGCCGACCACTCCGGCATCACCCGCTCCGACCACAGCACCGAGCAGGCCGACCGGCTGCTCAGCTGCCTGTGCTTCTGAACGGGGCATCCCCGGGGGAGGGGGGCAGCAGCCGCCAGTTCAGGGTTTCACCGGCGTGGAACGGCACCAGCTCCTGGGCAGCCAGCTGTACCCGGGGCGGCACCTGCTGCGGCTGACGCTCCAGGGTGACCCTGCCCGGGTTGGGGGGCAGCCCGTAGAACCGGGGCCCGAACTCCGAGGCGAAGCCCTCCAGCCGCTCCAGGGCGTTCTCCTGCTCGAACACCGCCGCGTAGCTCTCCAGGGCGAAGGGGGCGTTGAAGATGCCGGCGCAGCCGCAGGCCGATTCCTTGGCCTCGCGGCCATGGGGAGCCGAATCGGTGCCGAGGAAGAACTTGGGGTTGCCGGAGGTGGCCGCCGCCCGCAAGGCGATGCGGTGGAGCTCCCGCTTGGCCACCGGCAGGCAATAGAAATCCGGCCGCAGGCCGCCGGCGAACATCGCGTTGCGGTTGATGTGCAGGTGGTGGGGGGTGATCGTGGCCGCCAGGGTGGCCGGGCCACTGCGCACGAAATCAGCCGCGTCGCTGGTGGTGATGTGCTCCAGCACCACCTTCAGGCCCGGGTGCCGCGCCAGCAGGGGCTCCAGCACCCGCTCGATGAACACGGCCTCGCGATCGAAGATGTCGATCTCGGCGTCGGTGACCTCGCCGTGGATCAGCAGCGGCATGCCGATCCGCTCCATCCCCGCCAGCACCGGCTCGATCCGGGCGATCGCCGTGACCCCCGAATCGGAGTTGGTGGTGGCCCCGGCCGGGTAGAGCTTGCAGGCGGTGAACACGCCCTCCGCGAAGCCCCGCTCGATCTCCGCAGAATCAATGGTGTCGGTGAGGTAGGCCGTCATCAGCGGCGTGAAGCCGCCGCCGGCCGGCAGTGCCGCAAGGATGCGCTCGCGGTAGGCCCTGGCGGCCGCCACGGTGGTCACCGGCGGCCTGAGGTTGGGCATCACGATCGCCCGGGCGAACTGGGCGGCCGTGGCCGGCGCCACCGCCTGCAGCATGGCCCCGTCGCGCAGGTGCACATGCCAGTCGTCGGGCTGACGCAGGCTCAGGCGCTCGATCATCGGGCTCGTTTTCTGGGGCTCCTCTGCCACTGTTGCAGGGCCTGGGTCTTTCCATTTGCCCCGGATTTAACCGGCAGGAACCTGCTGCGGGCGAGGATGGACGGGAATGCCAGCGGAGACGGATCGGCTGCCATTCCGCCCCATCGCCGCCCCGCCCATGTCTTCAGCCGCCAAGCTCACGATCGGCGAACTGGAGGCTGGCTATCCCAGCTATTG
The DNA here is from genome assembly GCA_040399225.1 of Prochlorococcaceae cyanobacterium. GTDB lineage: Bacteria > Cyanobacteriota > Cyanobacteriia > PCC-6307 > Cyanobiaceae > NIES-981. Next base: position 8,815 of record JBBASN010000064.1, read on the forward strand.
CAAGGCGCTGCGGCTGCTGATCCGCAACGGCCGCAGCTTCGAGGCGATCCAGCGAACCGTCTGCTGGGAGCGGTTAAGCCTGCTGCAGAAATGTCTGCCCAGCCGCTACAAGTCGCCCGATTATCTCTATGCCCTGCTCAAGCGGGACGTGGAGCAGCCGGCGGTCTGAGCCGGCGCGGTTGAAATTTTCGCTGCAAAAGACTGGTGGCAGGCCCCGGGAGTGCCTAGATCTGAGGAAACAAGTCGGCAACCGAGGCGGAGCCTGGGTGCAGCCGCTGCTCCCTCCCCCGGTCTGCCCATCCCATGGCCCACCACCAGATTCTGATCGTCGGCGGCGGAGCCGCCGGCATCACCGTGGCCGCCCAGCTCAAGCGGTCCCGCCCGTCGCTCAACGTGGCGATCCTCGAGCCCTCCGGCGAGCACTACTACCAACCCGGATGGACCCTGGTGGGCGGCGGGGTGTTCAGCCTGGAGGAGACCCGCCGCGCCGAGCGGGACCTGATCCCCTCGGGGGTGAACTGGATCCAGGCCGGCGCCGCCGGCTTTGATCCCGATCACAACAGCGTCACCACCACCGCCGGCGACAGCCTCAGCTACGACGTGCTGATCGTGGCCACCGGCCTCAAGCTCTGCTGGGACAAGATCGAGGGGCTCACGGAAGCCCTGGGCCAGGGCGGCGTGTGCAGCAACTACAGCAAGGACTTCGCCCCCTACACCTGGGAGGCGATCCAGGCCTTCAAGGGCGGCAATGCGGTGTTCACCTGCGCGCCGATGCCGATCAAATGCCCGGGCGCCCCCCAGAAGATCGCCTACCTGGCCGACGACGTGTTCAAGAAGAAGCGTCTCAACGCCAAGGTGATCTATGCCACCGCCACCCCGGGCATCTTCGGCATCCCCACCTATGCGGCGCCCCTGCGGGAGGTGGTGCAGCGCAAGGGCATCGACGCCCGCTACAACCACGTGCTCACCGCCGTTCGCGCCGACAGGAAAGAAGCGGTGTTCCAGGTGAGCGAGGGAGAGACCCGCCGCGAGGAGGTGATCCCCTACGACCTGCTGCACGTGACCCCGCCGATGGCCGCCCCCGACGCGGTGGCCACCAGCCCCCTGGCCAACGGCGCCGGTTTTGTGGAGGTGGATCAGTTCAACCTCCAGCACGTGCGCTACCCCAACGTGTTCTCCCTGGGCGATGTGAGCGGCATGCCCAACTCCAAGACCGCCGCCGCCGTACGCGGCCAGGCGCCGGTGCTGGTGGCCAACCTGCTCGCCCACCTCGATGGCCTGCCCCTGGCCGCCGCCTACGACGGCTACAGCTGCTGCCCGCTGATCACCGGCTACGGCAAGACGATCATGGCCGAGTTCAACTACAAGGCCGAGCCTGCTCCGTCGTTCCCGCTCGATCCCACCAAGGAGCGCTGGAGCATGTGGTTTGTGAAGCGCAAGATCCTGCCCGCCCTCTACTGGAACCGCATGCTCGCCGGCGCCCAGCACGAGCGCCGCTTCATTCCCGGGGTGAAGGCTGGGAGCTGAAGCCATGCCGTCGATCCGCCACAGCAGAGCGGAGCTGCTGCCCATCGCCCTGCTCGCGGGAGCCACCATCGCCTGTGCCTGGCTGAGCCCGGAGGCCACGGCCACGGACGATCCCGCCCTGGGCCTGGAGCTGGGAGGGGCGCGCTACCGGGGGCTGCTCGGGCGCCCACCCGCCCCCGGCAGCCGGGCCGAGGCGGATGACCTGGCGATCCTGCGCTGGAACCAGCGCACCCGCAGCCCAGCCACGGTTGCCGAGAGCTGGTCCTATCTCGATCGCAACCCCGGCCGCTTCAGTGCGGCGATCGGCAGCGACCTGCTCAAGGGGGCACCGGCCGTGGCCCAGGGCCTGCTGGCCTTCATGAAGCGGGTCGATGCCTTGAAGGACGAGCTCAAGAATCAGGTTGGCCGGCCCAGGCCCTACGTGGGCCATGCCGATCTGCGCCCCTGCGTTCCCCTGGAGGACAGCTGGTCGTTTCCCAGTGGCCATGCCACCTGGTATGCGGCGGCAGCCCAGCTGCTGGCCGATCTGCTGCCTGAACGGCGGGAGCGGCTGCTGGAGGTGGGCAGGCAGGGGGGCTTCGCGCGGGTGAACTGCGGGGTTCACTACCCCAGTGATGTGCTGGCCAGCCACCGCCTCGGCGAGGCCATCAGCCGGGATGTGATCGCCTCCCCCCAGTGGCAGCGCTTCCGCGAGCAGTCCAGGGCCTCCCTGCAGACGCTGCTCACGCCACCGCCGGCAGGGCTGCCGGAGCTGGTGGACTGATCCGCGCCGCCCCATGCCGATGCTGCCCCCGCCGGATCAGGCCCTCCCCCCCAGGCCGGCCCTGGTGGTGCTGATCCGCCATGGCCACAAGAACGACCCGGGCGGCAGCGGACCAGGCGGCGGGCCCAACTACAACCTCTCACCCATGGGCCAGAACCAGGCCCAGAAGCTGGCCGCCCTGGTGCCGGACTGCCTGCAGCAGGCAAGGCCCCTGCACCTGATCAGCCATGGCTTCCATCCGCACACCGGCAAGAACGCGCGCAGCTACCAGACCCTGGTGCCTCTGGCGATCCGCTCCGGTGTGAACATCCGCATGCTGCCCGAGGCCGAGGCCGACTCCCAGGGGAGCGGCTCACGCCTGCTGGCGGACCCGCTCTACCGCGATGGAGTGATGGTGATCGCCTGGGAGCATCGCCGCCTGCCCCTGCTGGCCCGGGGACTGGGTTGGCCCTCCATGCCGGCCGTCGATGACGACGATTTCGACAGCATCTGGCTGCTGCGCTATTCACCGGGCCAGGCCAGTCCCGAGGTCCGCCGGTTCTCGCAGCGGGCACTGGCAGGGCTCACCTGCCAGAGAGGGGGCAACCGCTGATGCACGGGCTCAGCCGGGGGTGGCCAGGCAGTCGCGGTGGAGCAGCTCGCACACCTCCAGCACCTGGTCACGGCGGAGGGGATCCAGGCCCAGCGCCTCAGCCAGACCAACCAGAAACTGGCGCTCGGCCGGCTCCACGCTGCGGTCACAGTGCACCAGCTGGCAGGCCAGGGCGTAGGCGGTGTCCCGCTGGGCCGGCTCGAGCAGGGGTGCCGCCGCCGCCACCAGCCCCTGCCACGACTCGGCCCGGAATCGACCCAGCAGGCCGGAGAACAGGACCCCGAAGGCATAGGGCTCCATGCTGCGGTAGGGAGCCCTGGTGAGCAGCTGCTCGCGGATCAGCTTGGCCTCCTCAGCGGCAAAGCGCTGGTCACAGCACACGGCGGCCAGGGGGATGGCGGCGAAGGCCTCGGCAAGCGAGAAGGTGGACAGGCTGGCGGTCATGGCGAGCATTGGTGGCTGGGCCAACCCTGGCCAGAGCCGGTTAACGCCGCACTAACGAACCGTGAGCAGGCGAACGGTCTGCAGCCGGTTCTCCAGGGAGGCCAGCAGCTCCAGGGCGAACATCGGCAGGGTCTCGAGGGCGAACAGGAAGGTTTCCCGGTTGATCACCAGCAGGCGGCTGGGCTCGGTCGCCGTGGCGGTGCCATGGCGGGTGTGGCTGTGCTGCACCAGGGCGCCTTCACCGAAACACTGGCCGGCCTGGAGCAGTTCCCCGTGGCTGCCATCGCCCCAGGCCAGGCGCACCTGGCCGTCGAGCACCCCGAAGAAGCAGTCGCCCGGTTCCCCGGCCGCGAACACCACATCGCCGGGGTTGAGCTCGCGCACCTGGCCGTGGTCAGCCAGGGACTGCATGCTGCGCAGGATCAGCGCGTCGGCGGTGGGGGCGACCATGGGGACTGGGCGTGGTTGACAACAGGTTCCGCTCCCAGGGTGGGAACGCCGGGGCCGATCCTGGTTAAGGGCAGATCAAGCCCCGGCCGCCAGGCACTGGCGCACCATCAGGCCCTCCTCGTCGGCCGGCACCCGCAGCCAGCGCAGCGGTGCCAGCCAGGCCAGCTCCCCTTCCAGTTCAGCGGCCAGGGCCTGGTCGTGCTCGCCGATGCCACCGGTGAGGGCAATCGCATCCACTCCCCCCAGGCTGGCGGCCATGGCACCGATGGCCTGGCGCAGGCGGTGGCGGAACACGGCAATCGCCAGCTGGGCTCCGCCGTGGCCGGCGGCGGCGGCCTGGCGCAGCTCGCGCATGTCACCGCTGAGGCCGGAGAGCCCCAGCAGGCCGCTCCGGCGGTTGAGGGCCTGATCCAGTTCCGCGGCGCTGAGGCCCCCGCGCAGCAGATGCAGCAACAACCCCGGATCCACGCTGCCGCTGCGGCTGGCCATCACCAGGCCCTCCAGCGGCGTGAAGCCCATCGTGGTGTCCACGCTGCGCGGCGGGCCCTCGGCGGGGATCGCCACCGCGCACAGGGAGCAGCCGGCCCCGAGATGGCAACTGATCAGGCGGCGCACCCCGGGCTCGCTGGCCGCCACGGTCTCGGCCACATGCTGGTGGTTGAGGCCGTGGAAGCCGAAGCGGCGTAGCCCCTGCCGCCGCCACGCGGCCGGGATGGCATAGGTGTGGGCCGCCTCGGGCAGGGTGGCGTGGAAGGCGGTGTCGAAGCAGGCCCACTGGGGCAGGGACGCCGTGGCCGACTGGTCCGCCAGCCAGCGGATCACCTCCAGGGCCGGGCCGTTGTGCAAAGGAGCCAGGGGCACCAGCTCGGCCAGGGCCCCGCGCACCCCGGCATCGAGGGCGGTGGGGGCCGTGAAGCGCGAGCCGCCGTGCACCAGCCGATGCACCACCAGGCCTGGGGCGGGATCCGCCTCGGCCAGCAGGGGAAGCAGCCACTGGTGCAGCAGATCCGGCAGGTCGGCGGCGGCAGCGGAGCCATCTGGAGCTGTTTCTGCCTGCGGGGCGGCGGTGACCCCCCAGCCGCGCTGCTGCTGCCAGAGGCGTTGGCCCTGGCGATCACACAGCACCAGCTTGATGCTGGAACTGCCCGCATTCACCACCAGCACTACACGGGCCTGGGGGGCTGGGCTGGGGGCCATCGCGTCGCCATCGCTGCTTCAAATCAAGCGTGCGCCAGGGGCAGGGGGCCAGCCCATGGGCGCACCCACATCAACGGGCGCGGGGCCGCAGTTCTCCGGGTATGGAGCAGTCCCCTATCCCTCACTTGGCGTTACATTGATGTGTCACCCGCCTTGACCCTTGATGGTCCAGACCCTTCAGTCGCTCCACCCCAACCCTGGATGGACCGGCAGCAGCAACCCCTGCAGCACCACACTCCACCCCTACCCAGCTCCAACGTCCAGTACGCCAGCCCCGGCCTGCTCCGACACGGTGGGCAAGCACTGCATCCTCGAGCTCTACGCCTGCGACAG
>JBBASN010000065.1:0-6290 GCA_040399225.1 Prochlorococcaceae cyanobacterium
TCTTGCGATAGCCGATCAGGCTGTATTCCATCGAGGCGTAGCCCTTGGTGCGGCTCTTCATCTGGTCGAAGAAGTCGGTCACCACCTCGGCCAGGGGCACCTCGTAGTGCAGCGTTACCCGGTCGGTGGTGATGTATTTCATGTCGATGAACTCGCCGCGCCGCTCCTGGCACAGCTCCATCAGGGTGCCGTTGTAGGTGTTGGGGGTGTAGATCTCCAGCTTCACATAGGGCTCTTCGATCGATTCGCGCTTCTGCGGATCGGGCAGGGTGGCAGGGTTATCCACCATCACCGTGCTGCCATCGAGCATGTTCACCTGATAGATCACCGACGGTGCGGTGACGATCAGATCGAGGTTGTATTCCCGCTCCAGCCGCTCCTGCACGATCTCCATGTGCAACAGGCCCAGAAAGCCGCAGCGGAAGCCGAAGCCCATGGCGCTGCTGGTTTCCGGCTCGTACTTCAACGCCGCATCACTGAGCTGCAGCTTGTCGAGCGCCTCGCGCAGGTCGGGGTACTGGTCGGCGTCGGTAGGGAACAGGCCGCAGAACACCATCGGCTTGGCCTCGGTGTAGCCCGGCAGGGGCTCGGCGGCCGGGGCATTCAGCAGGGTGATCGTGTCGCCCACACGGGCATCGGCCACGGCCTTGATCGAGGCCGCCAGGTAGCCCACCTCGCCGGCGTGCAGGCTGTCCACCTGGCGCTGGTCGGGCGCCATCACGCCCACCTCGTCGAGTTCGTAGGTCTTGCCGCTGGCCATCAGCAGCACCTTGTCCTTGCGGCTGATCGTGCCGCTGATCACCCGGAAATACACGATCACGCCCCGGTAGGGGTCGTAGTACGAGTCGAAGATCAGCGCCTTGAGCGGCTCGCCCACCTGGTCCGGCGGCGGCGGCACCCGCTCCACCACCGCCTGCAGGATCTCCGGCACGCCCAGGCCGGTCTTGGCGGAGCAGGCGATCGCCCTGGAGCAATCCAGGCCGATGATCGCCTCGATCTCCTCCTTGATGCGCTCGGGATCGGCGCCGGGCAGGTCGATCTTGTTGAGCACCGGAATGATCTCCAGATCATTGCCCAGGGCCAGATACACATTGGCCAGGGTCTGGGCCTCCACCCCCTGGCTGGCATCCACCACCAGCAGGGCCCCCTCGCAGGCCTGCAGCGAGCGGCTCACCTCATAGGAGAAGTCCACGTGGCCGGGGGTGTCGATCAGGTTGAGCACATACAGCTCACCGTCGGCCGCCCTGTATTCCATGCGGGCGGCCTGCAGCTTGATCGTGATGCCGCGCTCGCGCTCCAGCTCCATGTTGTCGAGGAACTGTTCCTGCATGTCGCGGGCGGCCACCGTGCCCGTGTCCTGCAGCAGCCGGTCGGCCAGGGTGGATTTGCCGTGGTCGATGTGGGCGATGATGCAGAAATTGCGGATCCGGGAAACGGGGGCGTCGGTCATGCGCTGGGGGAGCCGCTGCCGCGGAAAGGGGCCGTTGGCAGCCGAGGCCTGAATCCTAGGCAGCCACCTCTGGTCCATCGAACTGTGGGCATAATGCAGTTTGCGCAGTTTTGCCTGGTTCTCTGTGCCCATCCGCCGAGCAGGCAGAACAGGTGCCGACAGACGTCGCCTGGCCGACCGGGAAGAGGGCCAGAAGCTGGTGTTCGCCGGCGCCCAGGACTACGCCCGCCGCGCCGGCAAGATCCGCGAGGGTCGCAATGCCTGCTATGAGCAGTCCGTGATCGGCCGCGGCGGCTACACCCTGCGCACCACCGATGGCTCCCTGATCATGCGGGTGCCCCTGGTGCAGGCCCGGGAGATGCTGCGCTTCCGCCGTGCCCTGGCCCGCGAGCTGCTCAAGGACCTCAAGGAGGACGTGCTCAAGGAGAGCACCGCCGATGTGGAGCGGCGCCAGATCCGCGTGCAGCCCGAGCGCCTGCGGGCCCTGGCCTGGGCGATCGGCACCGGCAGGCGCTTCCCCTACGAGGAAAACGTGAAGCGGCGCCAGTGGTTCCTCTGGGGCCTGCTGCTCTGCGGCCTGGTGCCGGGGGTGATCTATTACTACAAGCGGGTGCGGCCCGCAAAACGCCAGTACCAGGCCGACCTCAAGCTGCTGGTGGAGCGCTGGCACATCAAGGGCAAACCGGATCCGCCCCATAGCTTCTTCCTGCTCTACGACCTGGACTAGCGCCGATGCCGCGCCCCCGTGCCCGCTGCCTGCCGCCGCCGCCGGGATGGGCCGGTTTCTCTCTGCCGGAGCTGATGATCTGCCTGGTGCTGCTCGCCCTCGCCATCGCCGTGGGCACACCCCAGCTGCAGGCCCTGCAGCGCCGCCAGCAGCTGCGCCAGGCCGCCGCCGCCCTGGCCGGCCAGCTGGAGGCCGCCCGGGGCGCCGCCCTGCGCAGCAACCAGCCCTGTGAACTGAGCGCCGGCGGCAACCAGCTGCGCCCCAGCAGCGGCTGCGGCGACCCGCCCCTGGCGGCCGCCAACCTGGCGCCGGCCATCCGCCTGGAGAGCCCCGCCGGCCCGTTCCGCTTCTCCGCCAGTGGCCCGCTCACCGGTGCGCCCGCCCGGCAGGAGCTGGTGCTGGCGCTTGCCGGCCTGGAGCCACGGACCTGCCTGAGCGTGGAGCGGCCCTCCGCCCTGGTGCGCATCGGCCAGGCCCCCAGCGCCGGCAGCCCCTGCCGCTACGCCGGATGAGCCGCCCGAACGCCGCGGCCGGCTTCACCCTGGTGGAGCTGTTGCTGATCGGGGCCGTGCTGGCGGCCCTGCTCGGCGGTGGTGGGGCGGCCCTGGTGCGCCAGCAGCGCGAGAGCAGCAGCGAGCAGCTGCGCGACACGGCCGAACAGCGCCACTCCCGCCAGCTGCTGCAGCAGGAGATCGCCCTGGCCGAGCGCCTCAGCGCCACTGCCGCCGACCTGCCCCCGGCCTGCGCCGGCCTGGGGAACCCCCTGGTGCTGCACGGGCCCGCCGGCGCCTGGCGCATCGCCTACGCCCTCCAGAGCCAGGGGCCGGAGGCCGGCTGGCGCGGCCCGGCCCGCTCAGCGGCGCCCCTCCCCTGCGCTCGGTGCTGCTCGACCGGCTGGCCGCCGAGGGCGGCTTCCGCTTCGAGATCGGCGCCAGCGGCGTGGCGCTCACCCTCCAGCCCCACAGCAGCAGCGGAGCCCTGCCCGCCAGCACGATCAATGCCCGCCTGGCCAGCGCCGCCAGCGCCGCCGCCGATCGCTTCCCGGGCTGCAGCGGCCCTGCGAGGAAACCGACACCACCAACCACTGGCGCCCCAGCGGCGGCGAGATCGCCGGTGACGCCAGCAAGCGCGACATCGTGCACTTCCCCTACGACCGCGCCAGCTACACGCTCTCCGAACCCTGTGACCGCTCGCTCTGCACGGTGAGCGGCGTCCCCGGCGCCGTGATCGTGAATGGCGACCTGCTGGTATTCAGCGACCAGGAGCTGCCCCTGCGCTGAAGGCCCGGGTCATAATGCGCCGCGTGCATTGGCTAGCTGTCCCGGCCAAGCCTCGGCGATGAGTCCACCTCCCCGGTCCGATCGGGCTGACCAGCCCAACCCAGATCAGCCCAACCCAGATCAGCCCAGCCAAAATCAGCCGCAGGAGGAGCGCCGCCGGATCAACCGGGCCGATGGGCTCCAGCTGCTGTTCGGTGCCGCCCAGGACTTCGCCCGCCAGGAGGGCAGCCTGGCCGAGGGCGATCGAGCCTCCTTTGAGTGCTCGGTGCTGGGGCGCCACAGCTACACCCTGCGCGACGAGAACGACGCGCTGATCACCCGGGTGCCCCTGCGGGAGGCCCGCGCCATGCTCAGCTTCCGCCGCGAGCTGGCCCGCCAGCTGATGGTGGATGCCAAGGTGCAACCCAGGAGCGAGAAGGGGCAGCCGCTGGAGCGGCGCAAGGTGCGGTTTCAGAAAGCCGAGGTGCGCGCCCTGAGCTGGGCGATCGGCACCGGGCGCCGCTTTCCCTTCCCGCCCAGGGAGAACCGCGAAGGGCTGATCACCCTGGCCCTGCTGCTCTGCTGCCTGATCCCGGGGCTCGTGTACTACGTGCGGGTGGTGCTGCGCAATCGCGACGCGTACCAGACCAACCTCAACGAACTGGTGAACCGCTGGCGCCTGGTGGGCCAGCCCGACCCACCGCCCAGCTTCTTCGCCCACTACGACCTCACCTGAGGCCTGCCTTCCTAGGATCACGATCCCAGCGAAATCCCCCCCATGAGCACCGACACCGCCGCCCTCACCCTGGAGAACGTGGAGCGCACCCTCGACGAGCTCCGCCCCTACCTGATGGCTGACGGCGGCAACGTGGAGGTGGTGGAGATCGACGGGCCGATCGTGAAGGTGCGCCTGCAGGGTGCCTGCGGCTCCTGCCCCAGCAGCACCATGACCCTGAAGATGGGCATCGAGCGCAAGCTGCGCGAAGCCATCCCCGAGGTGGCCGAAGTTGTGCAGGTGCTCTGAGACCCGATCAGCGAATGAAACTGTTCAGCGAATAAATACAGTGCGGGCGCGGGCAATCGAGCAGGCCGGCTGGTAGCCGCTGGGAAAGACCAGCCTGTAGGCCAGCTGGTTGCTCGTGGTGCTCTGGCCCTGGCAGGCCACCAGCTCGATCCGGGCGTCCCGCACCGCCACGCCATCGTGCAGCCCCAGCCCCGCAGCGTGGTTGAGCACGCCGTTGCGCTGCACCGGCGGCCCGCAACGGCGCACGGCCCCTGCGTGGTTGTAGTAATAAATGAACGACACATTGCCCACAGTGTCGAGATAGTTGCCGCTGCCGCGCGGCACCCGGAAGGCAGCGATCGAAGCCTGGCCCGCCCCCTCACAGCCAGCCGGCAGCACCCGGCCCTGCTCCACCAGCGCCGCCTCGCTGGCCTCCACCTGGATCAGGTAGTCGAGCCGGGCGGCATTGTCGCGCTGGCGCTGGGCCAGCTCCAGCTGAGAGCTGCTGCGGATGTGGGAGAGCAGCACTGAGCCGGCAGCCGCAAACACCGCCGCCCCCGCCACCATCGCCACCAGCAGCTCCACCAGGGTGAACCCCCGCTCCGGCCGCTGGCCTTGCCTAGATCCGCGCATAGCTGTCACAGCCGCTGGCCACGCCGCCGCCACTGGCGGAGCCGATGTCGATCGACCCCAGGATGCTGGAGAGGCGCACGCAGCGCCGGGGGCCGGCCCCATCGGCCGGGGCGATGCGGATCTCCAGGTCGTCGCTGAGGTTGGCCACCGAATCCGACGACCACATCCCCCGCGGCGTGAAGAACAGGCGCACGCTGCCGGCACACAGACCGGCAGGGATACCGCTGGCGCTGCAGTCGGCGGACGTGGGTGCGTTGCTGATGGTGCCCGTGGGGATGCTGTGGGCGATCTGGAAGCGCCCACCCCAGGTGTCCGGCACCCGCAGCTGCACCTCCCGTGCGTCACAGCCGCTGATGCCGGCAATCACATCGCCCGCCACGGCATTGCTCTGGCTGGCGGCGATCACGATCGCGCAGCCCCCGGCCCCGGCACCGGGATTCACCTCCCGGGCAGCGATCGAGCGGGTCTCCTCCAGCCAGCCGGCGGTGTTGAACGCCAGGGCGTTCACCCGCTCCCGCCGCAGCACGAACAGAAACGAGGGCACCGCAATCGCCGAAAGGATGCCGATCACGGCCACGATCACCAGCTGCTCCACCAGGGTGAAGCCCTGCCCCGGCCCTTTCACGCCAGCCATCAGTTGCACCAGGCCGCGACCACCGGAGCCACCTTGATCATCCGCTGCATCGGGCCGTTGGGGGCGCTGTAGCGCACGATCACATTGTGATTCCTGGCATCGGTGGGTGCTTCCCGCTCCACGCTGCTGCGGCTCACGCCGGCCCCACCGCCGGCAGCTGGCCGATCGCCGTGATGAACCCCTGGGTGATGTGGCTGCCGGCGCTGGCGGCGCTGCAGGCGGCGAAGAAGGCGGTGATGTTGGCCTCATTGGTGCCGGGATTCACCGGGAAGAAATAGGCGGCCTGGTCGGGGCTGAGGCCCTGGCCGCAGCCGGCATCCGCGCCCACGGGAATGCTGCCGGTGGGCACTAGGCAGGCGGTGTAGAGGCTGGCCAGCCGCTTGATCTCGGAGATGTCGTTGTCGATCGCCAGGTTCATGGCGTTCACCTGGCCACTTCGCCCCAGCAGATCGGTGATGCCGCGCAGGGCGCCACTGGAACCCACCAGGGCGATGCCGAGCACCACCGCCGCCACCAGGGCTTCTGTGAGGCTGAAGCCGGCATGGGCCGGCGTGAGGCTGAAGCCGGCAGTGGCCGGCGTGAGG
>JBBASN010000065.1:6390-14076 GCA_040399225.1 Prochlorococcaceae cyanobacterium
GGCCGGCGTGAGGCTGAAGCCGGCAGTGGCCGGCGTGAGGGCAGGGCGTGGTGGTCGCCTAGAAGCCGGACGCATGGCTGAAGCTCCGTGCAATCGTGTCGTAGAGCGGGATCTTCGCCGGCGGCGGGCAGCGGTGGTTGGCGCAGAAGGAGGCCCGGCTGCGGGGGGTGCGCACCTTGGTGTTGCCGACGAGCGTGAGGTTGTTGGCCCACATCCGGCCCATGAAGTTGGGGTTGGCATTCCCCCCGCCGCGCATGGTGATCGAGGCCTGGGGGGCATACACGTTCAAGCCCACGGTGGCGCTGGTGCCCTTGAGGTCGAACGAACCCGGACCGTGGCCGTAGGCGTTGAACAGCTCGGAGTGGTGGTAGGCGTCGTTGCGGCTGGTGCAGTTGGGATCGGCCAGGGCAGCGGCCGGGTTGCACTTGCGCTGGTACTCGGCCCAGGTCACATCCTGGTTGCAGCCTGCGGCGCTCCAGCTGGCGCGGCTGCAATGCACCCGCCGGATCGTGGTGTTGCCGCCGCCGCCCATCACTTGGCCGCTGTAGGCGGCATCATCGAAGCGGAGGTTGACCATCGCGTAGCTGGTGTCCACCGTGAGCGTGTCGTTGCCGGAGGCGATGTTGCGGAAGCGGCAGTCGGCCACGGCGTAGGGGGCGGCCGGGTCCTTGCTCACGATGCAGTTGGTGAGCGGGGTGTCGCTGGCTCCGGACTTGATCCGCATCGTGAGCGTGGCCGGATCGAGATAGATGTGGCTGTTACCCGCCAGGGTGAACTGGGGCCGGGGAAAGGCGCTCGGCCACTGGCTGAACGCCTGGGTGTCGGCCAGGGGGAAGGGGGCACTGCCCAGGGCCGGTTCACTGCGGCAGCTGGCGAACAGGGCGGTGCTGCAGCCCGCGAAGGAGGGTCTTGTGGCGGGTGCGGGGCTGGCCGCCGTCTTGTCATCGAACAGGGTCCAGCTGCCGAAGGTGCGCATCCAGTACTTGCCGCTGTCGGTTCGCACCCAGTTGCCGAAGGAGCTCCCGGGATAGGCCGCCGAGAGCAGGGTGGCGTTCTGCACCCCGCTCTGGCTGCCGATCCAGCCGCCATCCGGGCCGCTGCCGGATCCAGGGGCATCGCCGAAGCGCGGCCGCGGCAGCACCAGATCGAAGGGCATCGGCACGAAGGTGAGCCCGGGCTGACTCTTGGAGGCCTTGCCCAGGGCCTGGGTGCCAGCCAGGCAGTCGGGGTTGGGGGTGCCGCCCAGGTCGGAGGCGGCCGTTTCGTTGCCGCTCCAGCACAGCGCCCGGGTCACCAGGGTGTTGGTCTCGTCCACGATGTCCAGGGTGTTGTTGCTGCCATCGGGCTCGCCGCCGTAGAGGCTCACGATCACCCCCCGCCCCACGCCGTCGTCGGTGAACAGCGGGCACTCTTCCACCGGGTCGGTGCCCCAGGCCGGATCCGATTCCCCCACCCCCAGGCCGGAGTGCTTGCCGAAGGAGCGCTTGCAGCACTTGGGCACCACCTCGAACTCGCGCGTCAGCCGCGCCTGGCTGAGCTGGCCGTTGCGCTGCACCCGCCCCTGGAGCGTCACCCGCAGCAGGGTGCGCGTGCCCCCCTGCAGCGCCGCGTTGCGCACCGTGTGGCTGGGGATGTTGGCGTCCATCGTGGCGAAGCTGAAGTCGGCCCGCTCCGAACCGGCCGTGCGGTTCTCGTAGCGGTAGCGCACGTCCTCCACCCGGAACTGACGGCTGCTGTCGCCGCTGATCAGGTTCTGCCAGCTGTCGCTGCGCATGAAGCGGTTGGCGCTGGTGGCCACCGCCGTGTTGGGCACGTACTTGCCGTTCACGAACTCGCCCGTGCACAGGTTGCGATGCACGGCGTTCGAGCTTCACTGGCCGAGCTGGTCGTTGCCGGCCACCAGCAGCCAGCGGTTTTCCTCCCGGTTGAGCGTCACGGCGAAGTCGGTGGTGGCGCTCTCGGCCACATCGCGGGCCTCCCGGTTCACCCCCTGGAACACACTCGCCAGATACCCCTGGGTGCTGCGCGCCCCCAGGGCGGCCAGGCCGATCAGCAGCAGCAGGCCGGCCACCACGGCGATCGGCAGGGAGAAGCCGTCCTGCCGGGCCCGCCGGCCCGCAATCCTGTTCTGCCCCGATCGGCCCATCGGCACCCCAGTGCTGTCTTCACGTTATGCAGGCTGCGCCCGCGCGCAACAGACAGGCCCTGCACCGGCTTTTAGGCTCGTGCCAGCCGCCCCCGCCCCGTGCTCGACCAGCGCCTGCTGCGCGACAACCCCGACCACATCGCCAGCCAGCTGGCCCGCCGCGGCCTCACGATCGACCTCACCGGCCTGCAGGCGATTGCGCGGCTGGAGCGCGACCTCGAGGACCAGCGCAGCCAGCTGCAGGCCGAGGGCAACCAGATCGGCAAGCAGGTGGGCCAGCTGATCAAGGGCGGCGCCGATCCCAAGGGGCCGGAGGTGATGGCCCTGCGCGAGCGCGGCAACGCCATCAAGATCGAGGTGGCCGGCATCGAGGAGCAGGAGAAGGCGCTGGAGCAGCAGCTGCGCGACGCCCTGATCGCCCTGCCCAACCTGCCCGGCCCCGAGGTGCCCGAGGGCCGCAGCGAGGCCGACAACGTGGAGGTGAAGCGTTGGGGCACGCCGCGCCAGGAGGCCGGCCTGGAGGAGCACTGGCAGATCGGCGAGCGGCTGGGGCTGTGGGAAGCCGAGCGCTCGGTGCGCATCGCCCAGAGCCGCTTCATCACCCTGATGGGCGCCGGCGCCCGCCTGGAGCGGGCCCTGATCAGCTTCATGCTCGACCGCCACACCGCCCGCGGCTACACCGAGGTGCTGCCGCCGATCCTGGTGAACTCCGCCAGCCTCACCGGCTCGGGCCAACTGCCCAAGTTCGCCGAGGAGAGCTTCCGCTGCGCCGAGGACGACCTCTGGCTCACCCCCACCGCCGAGGTGCCGCTCACCTCCCTACACCGCGACGAGGTGCTGCCCGCCGAGCAGCTGCCCCTGCGCTACTGCGCTTACACCCCCTGCTTCCGCCGCGAGGCCGGCTCCTACGGCCGCGACACCCGCGGCCTGATTCGCCTGCACCAGTTCAACAAGGTGGAGCTCTACTGGTTCTGCCTGCCGGAACAGTCGGCCGAGGCCCACGAGCAGATCACCCGCCACGCCGAGGGCATCCTGGAAACCCTGGAGCTGCCCTACCGGCGCATCGAGCTGTGCACCGCTGATCTCGGCTTTTCCGCCGCCCGCACCTTCGATCTCGAGGTGTGGCTGCCGGGCGCCGGCGCCTACCGGGAGATCTCCAGCTGCTCGGTGTGCGGCGACTTCCAGGCCCGCCGCGCCGCCATCCGCTGCAAGCAGGCCGACAGCAAGGGCACCCAGCTGGTGCACACCCTCAACGGCTCCGGCCTGGCCGTGGGCCGCACCATGGCCGCCCTGCTGGAGAACGGCCAGCAGGCCGACGGCTCCGTGCGCCTGCCCGCCGCCCTGGCCCCCTACTTCGGCGGCGACACGCTTGGCGGGGGCTGACGGCCGCTCACTGCGGATCCAGCAGCGACACCCCCGGCGCCGCCTCGCGCAGGGCGCTCGACTCGTCTACCAGCACCTGCAGGATCTCGCGGCTGAACTGGGGGTGCTCGCGTATGGCGCGCACCACATTGCGCACCGTGTCGAGGTTGAGGCCGCCATGGAGGGTGAGCTCATGCACCCGCTGGCGGACGTGCTCCAACGCCTGCTGTTGTTCGGCGGTGAGCTCGGGGCTGCTGGGTCGGTTGATCTCAATCCCACCAGGCTAGAGAACGGGTCCGGACCAGGACCGTCGCGGAGGTAGCGAATCCGGCGCCTCAACCTTGCGCCCCCGCCAACCCGATCCGGCCAACCCGATCCGGCCAACCAATGCAGTCTGGTCTGGTCTGGTCTGGTCTGGTCTGGTCTGGTTCAGCATGGTGAGCAAGGGCTCAGGCCTCGACCAGTGCCTGCAGAACGGGCAAGTCTCAGCCTGACGCCACTCCTACCCTGAGGTCCCCTGCAGACCCGATGACCCTCATCGCCGACCGGGTGTCGGGCAGGTCACCCCAACGCCATGCGAACCAAACCAGCCACCACCTGGTACGAAAACCAGCAGCGCCGCCGCCGCTCCCCGTTCTTTCGGCGCCTGGATCGCTCGTTCAAATTCAGGGTGCTGATGGCCGCGGCCTGCTCATTCGCGCTGCTGTCGCTGGTGAACCGTTTCGAGAACTGCCACAGCTCCCGCCTCGCGCCGGACTGCCTCACCAGCGACTACCTCGACATCATCAGCATCGGCAACGTGGAGTCGTTCAGCATCGTGGCCGCCGCCTTCGTTTACATCTTCGAGGCGGGAAAACGCAAGGAGCGCGAGCATCACGAGATGGTGGATCTGCTGCTCGCCCAGCGCCAGGCCGGCACCACCAACAGCCTCGGCCGCATCCGCGCCATTGAGGATCTCGCCGCCGATGGGCTCTGGCAGGACGGCTTCGATCTGAGGGGCGCCAACCTCGAGGGCCTGCGCATTCCCTTCAGCCGCTGGCGGGGCGCCAACTTCGCCGCCACCGTGCTCCGCGATGCCGACCTGCACGGAGTGGATCTGCAGGGCGCCGATTTCACAGGCGCCGACCTCAGCGGTGCCGATCTCTCCGCAGCCGATCTCAGCGGTGCCCGCTTCACCCGGGCCTGCCTGAACAAGGCCGATCTGCGCGGCGCCCAGCTCGCCGGCGCCGATTTCCAGGACGCCGACCTCAGCGGCACCCTCGCCGACCGCCCCCTGGCGACCAACGGTCCAGAGAGCAGCGGCCCCACAATGGATCTTCAAAGCGGCGCAACCTGAATGGGTGTTCTCACGGCCCTGGCGATCCTGGCGGGCCTGATCGTGGTGCATGAGGCCGGGCACTTCCTGGCCGCCACCTGGCAGGGCATCCGCGTCAGCGGCTTCTCGATCGGCTTCGGGCCGGTGCTGCTGGAGCGCCAGCGCCGCGGCGTGCAGTTCGCCCTGCGGGCCATTCCTCTGGGCGGCTTCGTGGCCTTCCCCGACGACGACGAGCAGAGCGCCATCCCCAGAACCGACCCCAACCTGCTCAGCAACCGGCCCCTGCCCCAGCGCGCCCTGGTGATCGCCGCCGGCGTGCTGGCCAACCTGCTGCTTGCATGGCTGGTGCTGGTGGCCCAGGGCGTGGTGGTGGGCATTCCCGCCGGCTTCAGCGCCACCCCCGGCGTGCTGGTGAGCGGCGTGCAGGCCGGCCAGCCGGCGGCCCTGGCGGGCCTGCAGGCGGGGGATCGGATCCTGCGCATCAATGACACGGCCATCGCCGGCGGCCAGGAGGCCGTGGCGGCCCTGGTGAACCAGGTGAAGGCCTCGCCCGGCACCCCGCTGGCGGTGGTAGCCGAGCGGGGCCAGCGCCAGCTTGAGCTCCAGCTCACCCCCAGCAACCTGGGCGGCAGTGGCCGCATCGGCGCCCAGCTGCAGCCCTACGGCAACGAGGCCTACCGCCCCGCCCGCGGCCCCCTTGAGCCGATCCGCCAGGCCAACAGCGATTTCAGCGCCCTGCTGCGCCGCACGGTGGGGGGATTTGTCACCCTGGTGACCCACTTCGGGGAAACCGCCGGCCAGGTGAGCGGCCCGGTGAAGATCGTGGAAATGGGCGCCAACCTGGCCCAGCAGGGGGGCAGCAGCCTGTTCCTGTTCACCGCCCTGATCTCGATCAACCTGGCGGTGCTCAACGCCCTGCCCCTGCCCCTGCTCGACGGCGGCCAGTTCGTGCTGCTGCTGGTGGAGGGCCTGCGCGGCCGGCCCCTGCCCGAACGATTCCAGATGGCCTTCATGCAGTCGGGCTTCGTGTTCCTGGTGGGGCTGAGCCTGGTGCTGATCGTGAAGGACACCAGCCAGCTGCCGGCGGTGCAGCAGCTGCTCGGCCGCTAGTGCCCCGCTTTCCCTCCGCCAGCCAGCGGGCGCCCCTGATCCTGGAGCGCCTGGGCGAGCTCTACCCCCACGCCACCTGCTCGCTCGACTGGCGCACGCCCTACGAGCTACTGGTCGCCACCATGCTCTCGGCCCAGTGCACCGATGAGCGGGTGAACCGGATCACCCCGGCACTGTTCGAGCGCTTCCCCGATGCCGCCACTGCCGCCGCCGTGGAAGCGGAGGACGTGGAACCCTATGTGAAGTCGGCGGGGTTCTTCCGCAACAAGGCCAAAAACATCGTGGCCAGTTCGCGGCTGCTGCTGGAGCGCCATGGCGGCGAGGTGCCGCGCTCGATGGAGGAGCTGCTGGAGCTGCCCGGGGTGGCCCGCAAGACCGCCTCGGTGGTGCTGGCCTGGTGCTTCGGCATCAACGCCGGCGTCACCGTGGACACCCACGTGAGCCGCCTGGCCCAGCGGTTGCGGCTCACGCGCAGGAGCGAGCCGCGCCAGATCGAGCCCGACCTGATGAAGCTGGTGCCACAGCCGGAGTGGCAGACCCTCTCGATCCGGCTGATCTTCCACGGCCGGGCCGTGTGCACCGCCCGCAAGCCCGACTGCCCGGGCTGCCCGATCGCCGACCTCTGCCCCATGGGGCAGGGGAAGGCCAGCGGGTAAGCTGATTCATTCCGTACCGATCGCACTCAAGCCCGCATGGCGAAGAAGTCGATGATTGCGCGCGACGTGAAGCGCAAAAAGATTGTGGATCGCTTCGCCGCTAAGCGCGCTGCGCTCAAGGCCTCCTTCGAAGCGGCCGCCGATCCGATGGAGCGGCTGGAGATCCACCGCAAGATCCAGGCCCTGCCCCGCAATAGCGCCCCCACCCGCGTGCGCAACCGTTGCTGGGCCACCGGCAAACCCCGCGGCGTGTACCGCGACTTCGGCCTCTGCCGCAACCAGCTGCGCGAGCGGGCCCACAAGGGCGAACTGCCCGGCGTGGTGAAGTCGAGCTGGTGACAGCACCAGGGCTCGCTTGGCAGCCCTCAAAACAATCGTTCAGATCAAGGCGCCCAAGGGCGCCTTTTTTGATGGTGCGCCAGGCTGCCGGCCGGCTGGGCAGGACGCCGGATCGGGCAGTTGGAGGCGCTTGGCAACAAAAACAGCAGAATTGCAGCGCCCTGTCTGCAGCCGCTGCGGTCTGGATGCGAGAATAAGGCTTGACAAAGAGAGATAAAGCCCAGTGCAAGGACAAACTCAGTCGATCTCCTTCGATGGTCGGGAGATCCGGCTGACCACCGGTCGGTTCGCCCCCCAGGCCGGGGGCTCGGTGATGGTCGAGTGCGGTGACACCGCGGTGCTGGTCACCGCCACCCGCTCCAGCGGCCGTGAAGGCATCGATTTCCTGCCCCTGATCTGCGACTACGAAGAGCGGCTCTACGCCGCCGGCCGCATCCCCGGCAGCTTCATGCGCCGAGAGGCCCGTCCCCCAGAGCGCGCCACCCTGATCTGCCGGCTGATCGATCGGCCGATGCGACCCCTCTTTCCGAGCTGGATGCGCGACGACCTGCAGATCGTGGCCACCTGCCTCTCCCTCGATGAGCGGGTGCCGCCCGATGTGCTCGCCGTCACCGGCGCCTCCCTGGCCACCCTGCTGGCCAAGATCCCCTTCCACGGGCCGATGGCCGCCGTGCGCGTGGGTCTGCTGGGTGACGACTTCATCCTCAACCCCAGCTACCGCGAGATCGAGCGCTCCGAGCTCGACCTGGTGGTAGCCG
>JBBASN010000066.1:0-14058 GCA_040399225.1 Prochlorococcaceae cyanobacterium
AGTTGGCGCAGACGATCTTGCCGGTGGCCTCGCGGGGGCTGGCGTAGTTCTGCTGGGCCCAGAACGGATAAGCCCAACTGGGGCTGGCGGCACCCAGGATCACGGCCAGGGCGAGGCTGGAGCCGAGCAGGGTGGCGAGCAGGGAGGAGAGGGAGCGGCGCATCGGGAGGTGGGAGCGGATCGACGGGAAGGGAGAGATCTGTCGCGTCAGGCCCACCAGGGCTTGTCGCCGGTGCGGAAGTCAGTCTCGGTCCACTGGCTCAGGAACACGTTGTCGTTTTCGACCGACACGTGCGCTAGGGCCAGGGAGAGGGGCGCCGGGCCGCGCACCACCTTGCCGGTGGCGTCGTACTGGGAGCCGTGGCAGGGGCAGATGAACTTGTTAGCGCCGCTGTTCCAGGGCACCACGCAGCCCAGGTGGGTGCAGATGGCGTTGATGCCGTAACTGCCGATGGCGTCCTCGCCCTCCACGATCAGGTAGGTGGGATCGCCCTTGAGACCCTGCACCAGGCTGCGGTCTCCTTCCTTGTGGCTGCTCAGCCAGCCAGTGGCGGTCACGGCATTGCCCAGCTCGTCCTTGGCGGCGGTGCCACCGCCGGAGCCGGCCGCCTTGGGGGGGATGAAGTAGTTCACCACCGGGTAGAGGGCCCCGAGGGCCACACCGGTGAGCGACCCGAAGGTGAGCAGATTCATGAACTGCCGACGACCCATTCCGGGCACATCACCACTCGCGCTGGCTGGGATCTGGGTCATGGACAACGTGCCGGTGAAGCCGGTGCAACGTGGCGGCCACATTAAGGCCTGCCCTCCCCACTCCGCAGCGCCATCCAGGTGGCTGCGGGCCACTGCAACAAGCTGTTGTGCGTGAGACTGCCGCTGTGCCGCGCCATCTGCCGTGCAGCCCGCCGTTCCCCCGTCGCTCCCATCGCCGCCGCTCAGCGGATCTGAGCTGCTGGAGCTGCTGCGCCAGCGCTGGCAGGCCTCCTACGACCTGCAGCTGGTGCAGCGCCGAGGCCGGCTCTACCTGCAGGTGATGTGGGCTTATCTGGAGCAGCAGTCGTTCCCGCTTTCCCCGGACGCCTATGCCGCCAGGCTGGAGGAGGTGGCCGGGATGGTCAACGGCATGGGCGTGGCGGGCCAGGTGCGCCACTGGCTGCGCACCACCACCGACAAGCCGCGGCTGGGGCGGGCGATGGGGCTGGCTCTGGAGTTGCCCCCCGAGCGGCTGGGGGAATTCCTGCTGTAGCCCGCCTCGGTGGCTGATCTAGCCGGCCTCGGCGGGGGTGACCGGGGAGGGCCGCAACCGCTCGCTGAGGGCCACCAGCCCCACGCCCACCAGGTAGAGGCCGGTGATCGCGCCGCCCAGCAGGAGCATCGTCACCGGGTCGGTGGAGGGGGTGAGCACGGCGCCAGCGACGGCGGCGGCCAGCAGCACCCAGCGCCAGGCCGCCAGCATCGTGCGGGCCCGGATCAGGCCGAGGGCCCCCAGGATCAGCTGCAGCACCGGCAGCTGGAAGGCCAGGGCCGTGGCCACCATCAGCAGCAGCACGAAGTCGAGGTAGCGCTCGATCGACCAGCTGGGCTCCACCACGTCGGCCCCGTAGCTCACCAGGAAGCGCAGGGCAGCCGGCACCAGGGCCCACCAGGCGAAGACCAGGCCGGCGGCGAACAGCACCGCCGAACCGGCCACGGCCGGGGCCACCAGACGCCGCTCCCGGCGGGTGAGGCCGGGCAGCACGAAGGCCAGGATCTCGTAGAGCACCCAGGGCAGGGCCAGGCAGATGCCGGCATAGCCGGCCACCTTCAACGACACGAACAGGAACTCGCCCGGCGCCAGCTGCAGGAAGCGGATGCCCTCGGCAGGCATCTCCAGCAGGCGCACCAGTGGTTTGACAACCACCAGGCAGCCGGCCGCCGCCAGCACCACCGCCAGCAGGCTGCGCAGGATGCGGCGCCGCAGTTCCTCGAGGTGGTCCACCAGGCTCATCTCCACTTCCCCGGGGAAGTCGTCGGGGGAGGGGTTGGCAGCGGGCGTCACCCGGATCGGTGCTGGCGGCGCACCGGGCTGGGCACCTCCCTGGGCAGGGGCCTGAGCAGCGGGGTCGGGGGGGGACGTGGTCATGGCTGCCGGGTTGCCAGCAGGCTAAGGGCCCGTTCCGGGACCCCCCAGATCACCTCCCCACCCCGGTGGCGCACGGTGCCCGGGGCGGCGCCGGGGATGCGCTGCAGGGCATCCACCGGCACCATCAGCACCGGCACCCGGCCATTGGCCCGGCCGCGGCTGAAGTGGGCGGCCAGGTCGGCGGCCATCTGCACGTCGGCGTCGGCGGCCACCCCTGCTGAGCTCTTGAGCACCACATGGCTTCCGGGCAGCTCCTGGGCATGGAACCAGAGGTCGCCGCGGCGGGCCTGGCGGAAGGAGATCCATTCGTTCTGGCGGTGGTTGCGGCCCACCTGCACCACCACCCCCGACCCCGTGCACAGCTCCAGGGGGCTCGGGGTGTCCCGTGCCGCTGCCAGGGCCCGCGGCTGACGCCGCCCGGGACGGGTGGAGCGGCCCAGCAGCTCCTCCAGTTCCTCGCGCAGGGCCTCCAGCTGGCTGACGCTCTCGGCCTGGTCGAGGTAGGTGAGGCTGGCCTCGATCGCCGCCAGGTGCTGGTGGTGCTGCTCCAGGCGCGGGCTGATCGCCGCCACCGAGCGGCGCAGCTTGCGGGCCCGGCGGTAGAGCGTCTGGGCGTCGTCGATGCACTGGCGGCTGGGCTGGCGCTGGCTGAGCAGGGCATCGGCCTGGCGCTGGAGCTCCTCGCTGCCGGCTGCCGCCGCCAGCAGGGCCTCCTGGTCGGCCACCATGCGGGCCTGCTGGTCGGCGAGCTTCTCCAGCCGCTGCCGCAGTAGCTGGCGGTTGTCCTGCAGGGCGCGGGTCGCCAGCAGTTCGCCGTAGTAGGAGGCCAGGGCCTGGTTGATCGGCAGACCGCCGCGACGGGCTGGCTGGGCAGGATCCCCCGCGGCATCACGGTTGAGGGGATCCTGGCTGAGCGGGGCCCAGCAGCGGTAGCCGGTGGGGCTGGGTTGCCAGCTGTACCGCTCTGCATCCAGCGCCTCCAGCCAGCTCTGCCAGGCCTGCCAGAGCTGGAGCCACTGCACCTCCCCGAGGGTGTGCACCGGCTGCTCCAGCCAGGTTTCAGGCACCAGCTGGCGGGCCAGGGCCGGACTGATGCCCTGGAAGGCATCGCGCAGGGCGCGCTCCAGGGGCAGGGGCAGCAGCAGCAGGCGTTGCTGCCAGGCGGCGAAGCTGCTGGCGGCGCAGGGCGGTTCACCGGCCGGCGGCGGCGGCAGCTGGTACCGATCCCCGGTGCCGATCGGCCGCAGCCGCGACTGGCCGGATTTCACCTGGCGGGCCAGGGCCACCACCCGCCCGTCGCCGTCCAGCAGGAACAGGTTGCTGTGGCGCCCCATCAGTTCGATCACCAGCCGTTTCTCCAGGGGCTCGCCAGGACGGCGGGCGAAGCCGAGGTCCACGATCCGCTCCCAGCCGGGCTGCTCCAGGCTGGTGAGGGCCAGGCCGCGCAGGCCGTGCTGGAGCTGCTGGGCCAGGGTGCTGCCCTCCCCCTGGCGGGGGGGCGGGGCGATGGCGTGCACCCGGGCCGCCTCCGCCTGCCAGCAGAGCTCCAGCCACTGAATGCCGTGCAGATGGCGCAGACCAAGCTGCAGGCTGTGGCTGCTCCCCTGCTGGGCCTTCTCAAAACGGCTGGGCAGCAGCAGGCCGCGCCACTCGCTCAACGCAGCCCGCAGGCTGGTGAGGTCCATCGGTTGCAGCCTGGCCATCGCCATGGGAAAGGCGCCGGCGGAGTGCGCCATGGGGTGCCCCTACTCTGCAATCCACCCCTGCATCAGCAATGGCCCGTCTGAGTGTGATCACCGGCCCGAGCGGGGTGGGCAAGGGCACGCTGGTGAGCAGGCTGCTGGCCCGCCATCCGCGCATCTGGCTCTCGGTATCCGCCACCACCCGCCCCCCCCGCCCCGGGGAGGTGGAGGGCGAGAGCTACTTCTTCCTCAGCCGCGAGCACTTCGAGCGGCAGGTGGCGGCCGGCGGCTTCCTGGAGTGGGCCGAGTTCGCCGGCAACCTCTACGGCACCCCGCGCGAGCCGGTGGAGCGCCAGCTGGCCGCGGGGCGGCCGGTGTTGCTGGAAATCGAGCTGGAGGGGGCCCGCCAGGTGCGCCGCAGTTTTCCGGCCGGCTTCCAGGTGATGCTCCAGCCCCCCAGCCTCGAGGAGCTGGAGCGGCGGATCCGCGGGCGGGGCACCGATGCGGAAGCGGCGATCCAGCGGCGCCTGGAGCGGGCCCGGGAGGAGCTTGCGGCCGCTGCCGAGTTCGACGCCACCCTGGTGAACGGCGACCTGGAGCTCGCCCTGGCGGACCTGGAGAAGCTGCTGGGCTTGGATCCGGAGGAGTAGGCAACAAAAAAGCGGCCCCTGAGAGCCGCTGCTGGTTATGGGCAGGCCGCGTTGCTCAGAGCGGGTGGAACAGCAGGTCGGGGAAGAAGCGGTTGAACTCGATCAGGATGCCGGCGGTGATGGTGAACCAGATCGCCGAGAACACCGGGGCGGTGGTGAGGAATTTCTTCATGGCTGGGAATGGCTGGGAAAGGGTGGGGCGATGCTGAACAGGAATCCTCCCTGAGAAAACACCTGGGGTTCAGCGCGGGGACACGGTGATCTTGTTGTCGTCCTCGGTGAGCTTCTTGCCGGTGAGCTCGCCGAAGGCGGCCAGGGGCCAGCTGGCGGCGGCCAGAGTGCTCTTGAACGCCAGGGGCACATCAATCTGGATTTCGCGCATGGTGGCGTCCTTGCTGCCCCGGATCGCCATCAGGTAAGTGCGGCCGGCCCAGCCGATGCAGCCGGCGATGTAGAGGAAGGCGATGCCGGGGATCAGGAAGTCACCAGCGTGGCTCCAACGGCCGTCCACGATCAGGTGGGGCAGGCCATCGGTGCCGCAGAGGGCCTGGCTGTACATCTCGAAGCGGGCCTTGGCCTGGTCGGTTTTGGCGGCGGCGGCGCGCTGCTGGAAGCGGGGGCTCTCGGCGCAGGGGGTGAGGCCGGCAACGGATGCGTCTGCCTTGGCGACGGGTGCAAACCCGAACAGCAGGAAGGCGGAGAGCAGAACCGCGCACAGGCGGGGGAAAAGACGGCGCATCGCGGTGCAGGATGTCACTCGCGGACAGTAAGGGGGTGAAGGGGGCGGCATGGCAACGGTTCTGGCCCTCGAAACAAGTTGTGACGAGTCGGCGGCGGCGATCGTGCGCGACACCACCGTGCTGGCCAGCGCTGTGGCGTCCCAGGTGGAGGAGCACGCCCGCTGGGGCGGGGTGGTGCCGGAGATCGCCTCGCGCCGCCATGTGGAGGCCCTGCCCCAGCTGATTGAGCAGGTGTGCGTTGAGAGCGGGGTGCTCGTGGCGGCGGTGGACGCGGTGGCAGCCACCGTGGCGCCGGGGCTGGTGGGGGCCCTGCTGGTGGCGTCGGTGACCGGCCGCACCCTGGCACGGCTGCACGCCAAGCCCTTCCTGGGCATTCATCACCTGGAAGGCCATCTGGCCTCCGTGCAGCTGGGCGATCCGTTGCCCGCCGGGCCCTACCTGGTGCTGCTGGTGAGTGGCGGCCACACCGAGCTGGTGCGGGTGGAGGGCCCGGGTGCCTACACGCGGCTGGGCCGCAGCCACGACGACGCGGCGGGGGAGGCCTTCGACAAGGTGGCCCGCCTGCTGGGGCTGGGTTATCCCGGCGGCCCGGCCATTCAGGTGGCCGCGGCGGCAGGGGATCCCGGGCGCTTCCCGTTGCCTAAGGGGCGGATCTCCCTGCCCCAGGGGGGCTTCCACCCCTACGACTTCAGCTTCAGCGGCCTCAAGACCGCCATGCTGCGCCAGGTGCGGGCCCTTGAGAAGGCTGCGGCAGCGGGGGGCGAGCCCTTGCCGGTGGCCGATCTGGCGGCCAGCTTCGAGCAGGTTGTGGCCGAGGTGCTGGTGGAGCGCAGCTGCCGCTGTGCCAGCGACCATGGCCTGGGCACCCTGGTGCTGGTGGGTGGGGTGGCGGCCAACCGGCGCCTGCGCGAGCTGCTGGAACGGCGCTGTCAGCGCGACGGACTGCAGTGCCGATTCGCCCCCCTGGCCTACTGCACCGATAACGCCGCGATGATCGGAGTGGCGGCCTGCCAGCGTCTGCGGGCCGGTCAGGACAGCAGTGGGGACCTGGGGGTGGCGGCGCGCCTGCCCCTGGAACAGGCCGATCGCCTTTACGAAACGCGGGCCGCCTTTTAATCGGCTTAATCTGAGCTAACGATTCGCCGATCGCCTGTCCGATCGTCCCGCCGCCATGGCTTCTGCGAAGACCTCCCAGGCAGAGCCAGCGGCTGCTGAACCGGTGAGTTCCAGCGAACTCAACGCCTGGCGCCGGGGCTTCACCCCCCAGGCCGAGATCTGGAACGGACGGCTGGCCATGCTGGGCCTCTCCCTCGGTCTGGCGGTGCTGGTGATCGCCCGGCTGAGCCTGCGCTGATCGATCCGCTGCGGATCAGGTGCGCCCCCGCAGCGCCTGTTCCAGTTCGTTGGGCTTGAGGCTCTGGGCCAGGGCGTCCTCGGCTTCCACCCGGCCGTCCTCCACCAGCTTGCGCAGGGCCTGGTTGGAGGTCTGCATGCCATCGAAGGCACTGCGGCCCATGATGTCCTCGATTTCGTCGAGATCTCCCTTGAGGATGTAATCCTTGCAGGCGTCGGTGTTGATCAGGATGTCGTGAAAGGCGCAGCGCTTGCCGTCGGTGGTCTTCAACAGACCTTGGGAAATCACGCCGAGCAGCGTTTCGGACACGGCCCGGCGCACGCTGTCCTGTTCGTTGGGAGGGAACATCCCCAGCACCCGTTCTACGGTTTTCACGGCTGAATTGGTGTGCAGGGTGCCGAACACCAGGTGGCCGGTCTGGGAGGCCTCCAGGGCGGTGGTGAGGGTCTCGCGGTCGCGGATCTCGCCGATCAGGATCACGTCCGGGTCCTCGCGCAGGGCCGCCCGCAGGGCGTTGTGGAACAGTTTGGTGTGCTCGCCCACCCCCCGGTGCCGGATCAGCGACTGACGGCTCTCGTGCACGAATTCCACCGGGTCCTCGATCGTGAGGATGTGGCGGCTCATGTTGGTGTTGATCCAGTCGATCATCGCCGCCAGGGTGGTGCTCTTGCCGGAGCCGGTGGGGCCGGTGACCAGCACCAGGCCCTTGGGCCGGGCGGAGAGTTCCCGCAGCACCGGCGGCAGGTTGAGATCCTCCAGGCTGGCGATGGTCTGGGGGATCAGGCGCAGCACCATCGCCGGGCCGCGCAGGGTCACCATCAGGTTGATCCGCACCCGCACGAACGGGAAGGCGTGGGAGCCGTCGAATTCCAGGTCGCGCAGAAAGCTGTCCAGCTCGGCGGCTCCGAGCATCTCCCGCACCCAGCCGATGAAGGCGGGCTGGTCGGTCGCTGGCCAGCCGGTGCGCACGATGTCGCCGCGATGGCGGTAGCGGGGCTCCTCACCCACCCCCAGGTGAACGTCGGAATAGTTGCGCTCGAAGGCGACCCGCACGATTCCCTCGAGGTTCTCGGGCAGGGGACCCAGGCCTGGGTTGCCCTGGACTGGAGGCGGGCTGGCCGGCCGGGGGCTGGCCGCAGGGGGGGGGGCGCCGCTGGCGCCGGGCTGAAGGGGGAGGGGGGAAACGGGGACGGGGGGAAGGGGGAGCTGGTCATCGGCGGCCACCGGATCCGCCCCAGCTTCGCTGCTCGGGCTGACCCTGTCAGCTTCTGGCCACCGCAGGGAGCTCCGTAGGATCCCCCCACTCGCGCCCGGACTCCGGTGTCCCTGCCCCTGGTCACGATCGTGCTCGGCACCCGGCCGGAGGCGATCAAGCTGGCACCGGTGATCCTGGCCTTTCAGCAGGCTTCGCAGTTCCGCACCCGGGTGGTGCTCACCGGCCAGCATCGCGAGATGGTGAGCCAGGTGATGGAGCTGTTCGGGCTGAGTGCCGACCACGACCTGGCGTTGATGGCGCCCAAGCAGACCCTCACCCACATCACCTGTGCGGCTCTGCAGGGCCTCAAGGATGAATTCACGAACCACCGGCCCGAGCTGGTGCTGGTGCAGGGCGACACCACCACCGCCTTCGCCTCTGCCCTGGCGGCCTTCTACGAACAGATCCCGGTGGGCCACGTGGAGGCCGGCCTGCGCACCGACAACCTGCTCGATCCCTTCCCGGAGGAGGCCAACCGGCGGCTGATCTCCCAGCTGGCCCAGCTGCACTTCGCCCCCACCGAGCGCTCGGCGGCCAACTGTCGCGCTTCCGGGGTGGTGGGGGAGGTGCTGGTCACGGGCAACACGGTGATCGACGCCCTGCTGCAGATGGCCGAGCAGGCACCGCGGCTCGACCTGCCCGGCCTCGACTGGCAGGGCCAGCGGGTGCTCCTGGCCACCGTGCACCGGCGCGAGAACTGGGGCGAGCGCCTGGGCGAGATCGGCGCCGGCTTCCTGGAGCTGCTGGAGCGTTTCCCCGACACGGCCCTGCTGCTGCCGCTGCACCGCAACCCCACCGTGCGCGAGCCGCTGCAGGCCCTGCTGGGCAACCACCCGCGCGCCTTCCTCACCGAACCGCTCGACTACGACCAACTGGTGGCGGCGATGCGCGGCTGCACGCTGGTGCTCACCGACTCCGGTGGCCTGCAGGAGGAGGCTCCCGCCCTGGGTAAGCCGGTGCTGGTGCTGCGTCGCACCACCGAGCGGCCCGAGGCGGTGGATGCCGGCACGGCACGGCTGATTGGCACCGCCACGGCCGACATCGTGGCCGAGGCCAGCACCCTGCTCAGCGATTCCCAGGCCTATGAGGCCATGGCCCGGGCGGTCAATCCCTTCGGCGATGGCCAGACCTCCGGCCGGATCGTGGCGGCCGCCCGATCGTTCCTGGGAATCTGATCAGCGGAATCTGATCAGTCGCGGCGCTCGGTGCCTGGGGGGAGGTCGATGAAGATGCGCGTGCCTGGCTGAAGCCCGGAGATGATTTCCGTGTCCTTGCCGCCGCTGCTGCCCAGCTCCACGGCTTGGAAGGTGGGCTTGCGGTCCTTGCCCACCAGCAGCACGCCAGGCCGACCGTTCTCGGTGACGATCGCCACGGTGGGCACCAAGGTGCGGGCCTGGAGCAGGCCGGTCTGGAAGCCCACATCGGCGGTCATGCCGATGCGCAGCCCGGGGGTGGGCTCGACGAACTGCAGATACACGTCGAAGGAGGTGACGTTGTTCACCTTCACCGCCCGGGGGGTGATCCGCTTCACCCGGGCGGCGAAGCGGCGATCGGGGAAGGCATCCACCCGCACGCTCGCCGGCTGGCCCTGACGCACCCGGCCGATGTCGCTCTCGGGCACCTTGGCTACCACCTCCAGCCCCTGGGAGAGTTCCACGATCGAGGAACTGGTGGCGCCGGCCACGGCGGCGGCGGTGGTGGTGGGGGTGACGAAGGCGCCCGGATCGGCGAAGCGCTGGGTGACCACCCCGCTGAAGGGGGCGCGCACGACAAGGTCGGCCTGTTCCACCCGGCGGGCCTCCAGCCGCTGGCGGGCGGCGTTCACGGCCGCCTGCTCCACCAGGAAGGTGCTGCGCACGGTGTTGTAGTCGCTGAGGCTGATGGCGTTCTCGCGGAAGAGCCGCTCATTGCGCTGAAGCTCGCTGCGGCTGCGCTCCAGCTGGGCCTGGGCTGAAATCAGCTGCGCCTGCAGTTCCCGCAGCCGCTCCTGCAGATCGCCGGCATCCATCCGGGCCAGGGGCTGGCCGGCCTCCACCCGGTCGCCCTCCTCCACGAACAGCTCCTCGAGGATCCCCTGGCGCTTCGGGCTCACATTTACCCGCTGTTCCGCCTCCAGTTCGGCGGCGGCATTCACCACGCCCGGCAGATCGCCGGAGCGGGCCACCACGGTGAACGGCTCAATGTCGGCCTGGGTGCTGGCCCGTTGGCGGACCCACAGGCCAGCGCCACCCAGCAGCAGGCCGGCGGCCACAGCCCCAGCCCACAGCCGCCTGCGGCGCCACCAGGGGCGTCGCAGGGAGCCGGACGCTCCAGCTTGTTCCCCATCGGGCCGGGCCGCGCCGTTGGGCAGCGGCATGGGGGGGCGGTGTGGGGTGGGGCTGGCGGGGGTGCGGCTGGGAATCGGCCTGGCGATCACTGGAGCCAGTCTCGCGCCCCGTTCCGTGGAGTGCGCCGATCCCGCCGGCCCTTCGGCCGGCGGCCCCATAGATTTCAGCCATGCTCAAAGCCGGAATCGTCGGGCTGCCCAACGTGGGCAAGTCGACCCTGTTCAACGCCCTGGTGGCCAACGCCCAGGCCGAAGCCGCCAACTATCCCTTCTGCACGATCGAGCCCAATTCGGGCATCGTGTCGGTGCCGGATCCGCGCTTGCAGCAGCTCTCGGATCTAAGCGCTAGCAAGGAGATCATCCCCACCAAGGTGGAGTTCGTGGACATCGCCGGTCTGGTGAAGGGGGCCAGCCAGGGCGAGGGGCTGGGCAACAAGTTCCTGGCCAACATCCGCGAGGTCGACGCGATCGTGCACGTGGTGCGCTGTTTCGAGAACGACGACGTGATCCACGTGAGCGGTTCGGTGGGGCCGGCCCGGGATGCCGAGGTGATCAACCTGGAGCTGGGCCTGGCGGATCTGAGCCAGGTGGAGAAGCGGCGCGAGCGGCTGAAGAAGCAGCTGCGCACCAGCAAGGACGCCCAGGCCGAGGATGCCGCTCTCGAGCGCATCCAGGCCGTGCTGGAGGCCGGTGGCGCCGCCCGCAGCGTGCTGCTCAGTGATGAAGAGGCGGCGATGGTGAAACCGCTGGGACTGCTCACCGCCAAGCCGATCATCTATGCCACCAACGTGAGCGAGGACGATCTGGCCGGTGGCAACGCCTATTGCCAGGAAGTGGCGGCACTGGCCGAGAAGGAGGGCGCCGGCACCGTGCGCATTTCGGCCCAGGTGGAAGCGGAGCTGATCGAGCTGCCGGAGGAGGACCGGGCTGAATTTCTGGCGGGCCTCGGCGTGGAGGAGGGCGGCCTGCAGAGCCTGATCCGCGCCACCTACAGCCTGTTGGGCCTGCGCACCTACTTCACCACCGGCGAGAAGGAAACCCGTGCCTGGACGATCAAGGCCGGCATGACGGCCCCCCAGGCCGCCGGCGTGATCCACACCGACTTCGAGCGGGGCTTCATCCGCGCCCAGACGATCGGTACCGAGCAGCTGCTCGAGGCGGGGTCCCTCGCCGAAGCGCGCAACCGGGGCTGGCTGCGGGCGGAGGGCAAGGAGTACATGGTTGCGGAGGGCGACGTGATGGAGTTCCTGTTCAACGTCTGAGCAGGTGCTTCAGAATCAGCCAGGAGCCTGAGCCCGAGCCGTGATGACCAGCAGCCACCAACCCGCCACCCCCGACCCTGGCGACCATCCCCACGACTTCGAGGTGCAGAAGGAACGGCACCAGCAGATCCGCAACGACCCCGACTACGACGACTGGGAGTACGGCACCGAGCCCCTGCCCCACGAGGCCTGGCTCAGCCAGCAGAAGCCTCCGGCCTGAGCCGCCTGCACAGCTGGAGACCCGGCAGGCAGAGCAGGGCGAACAGCAGCCACAGGCCGCTGCCGTGGCCCTGGTGGTCGAGGGCCAGCCCCGCCAGCGGGGGGGCCACCAGGCTGCTGATGGCGAAGCACTGGGAGAACAGGGCCATGGCCACCCCCTGGTGCTCTGCCGGCGTGAGTTCGATCACCGCTTCGGTGGCCGTGGGCAGAAAGGCCGCCAGACCCAGGGCGAGCGGCCCCTGGGCCAGGGCCACCAGCCACAGGCCCTGGGTGAACAGGGCTGAGAGCGCCAGTGTCGCCGTGCCCAGGGCGAAACAGGCCAGGCTCAGGGCCAGCCCGGTGGCCACGGGACGGCGGGCCAGCCACTGGCCCAGCGGCCACTGCAGGAGCAGCAGCAGCCCCAGCTGCAGGCCGATCAGCAGCGCCCCCAGCCCGGCCGGGATGGCCGCCCGGCGCAGGCCGCCGCGCACCAGATCGAGGGGCAGGGCGCTCTGCATCAGCGCCGGCAGGGCCGTGGCCAGCAGGGTGATCAGCAGTACCGGCAGCAGCGGCGGCAGCCACTGCCGCCAGCGGGGGGCCGCGCCGCTGCCCTTGTCACTGGAGCGGGCCGGCGGGTCGGGCAGCCGGCGCAGCAGCAGCAGCAGCACCATCGTGCTCAGGCAGAGCATGTCCAGCAGGTAGATGCCGCGCAGCTGGCCGCGGCTGGCCAGCAGGGCGCCGATCAGGGCCCCCAGGGCCACGCCGGCGGCATCGGCGCTGCGGGCCAGGGCGAAGCCCCGGGCCGAGGGGATCGGCCCGCTGCCGCTGGCGCAGCCCAGGGGCACCGCCAGCTCGATGGCGGGCCAGTACAGCCCCATGGCGATGCCCATCAGCACCTGGCCCTGGGCATAGGCCGGGAAGCTGCGGGCGGCGAACAGGTTGCTGTCGGCCGCGAGGGCCGCGAAGCAGGCCAGCAGCACCGGCACGCCGCAGTTCACCCCCCGATCGAGCAGCAGGCCGCTGAGGAAGCGGCCCAGGGTGCCCGCCAGGGCGGCGATGGCCAGGCCCAGGGTCACGCTGGAGGCGCTGAAGGCCTCCTGGTGAAACACCAGGGGTGTGAGGTAGAGCACGGCGCCGGCGCCGACCGATCCGATCAGCCGCAGGCTGGCCACCTCGCGCAGGGGCGCGGGAAACTGGAGCCACCAGGCCAGTGCCCCTGACCGGCTGCCTGCCATTCCCTGCCTTCCCGTTGCCAAACCGCCGCTTCCTGTCCGCATTGGGCGCCAGTCTGCTGGTGCTGCTGCCCTGGAGCTGGTGGTGCCCGGCACGGGCTGCCGACGAACTGCTGGTGCAGATCGAGGGGCTGGAGATTCCGATCGATCTCAGGGAGCTGGAGGCCTGGAGCCGCGAGCCCGAGCAGGAGCGGGGCAGCCAGGTGGTGTGGCTCAATCTGCTCGATCCCCAGGCCCGGGAAGGCCTCAGCCGGTTGCTGCGGGCGCCCCTGCTGCTCGATCGCAGCTTCGGCCGGGAACTGCTGCAGAGCTGGACCGGCCAGCCCTTGCTGCGGGAGGCGGGCCAGTTGCTGCAGGGGGTGGACGGCGAGAACCTGGCGCCCCAGCTGCAGGCCACCCTGGAGCAGCTCTTCGACCGTCAGAGCGAGGTCTCCAGCCTTGATCTGCTGCGCGCCCTGCCCGCCGAGCGCCTGGTGCTGCGGGTGGACGGCCTGCTCGACCTGGCGGCCAGGCTGCGCGACCAGCTGCGCCATCAGGCCCTGGCGCTGGAGGCCGTGCGCCGCCAGCCCCTGCCGCTGCGCCGCTCCAGGCCCCTGTTGCCCCAGGGGCCGCTGCCGGCCAGGCCCCAGCTGCAGCTGCTGCCGGTGGTGCACCGGGCCTCCCCCCTGCCGCTCGAGCTGTGGCCGGCCCGGGGGGGCGCGGCTCAACGCCCCCTGCTGGTGCTGATGCCGGGGCTGGGGGGCAGCTCCAGCCAGCTGAGCTGGCTGGCCGCAGCCCTGGCCCAGCGCGGTTGGCCGGCGGTGGTGGTGGAGCATCCCGGCAGCGATGAAGAGGCGGTGAAGGCCGCCCTGGAAGGGGCGGCGCCCCCCCCGGGGGCCGAGTCCCTGCCGGCCCGGCTGGCCGACCTGCAGGCGGTGCTGGTGGCCCGGCGCGAGGGGCGTCTGGGGCTGGCGGGCGACTCACGGCCCAGCGATGGCGTAGTGCTGATCGGCCATTCCCTCGGCGGCCTGGCGGCCCTGACCTGCAGCGTCTACGCCCCGCTGTGGGTGCGGGCCGTGGTGGCGGCACCCCTGCCCGATCCCAGCCTGCTGATGGCCGGGCGCCGCCCCCCGCGCCGTCCCCCGTGGCGACGGCGACTGAAGCGGGGGGTGATCCACGGCCTGCTGCGGCTCCTGCCCCTGGAGCTGGTCGTCCCGCTGCTGGCCCATTCCCCCCTGCTCGACCTGGGCATTCAGTC
>JBBASN010000067.1:0-13846 GCA_040399225.1 Prochlorococcaceae cyanobacterium
CCATTCAAGGGCGGTGGGGACGCTCCGGTCGCACCTGTTGCAGGGAAATCTCAAACACCTGGGAGCCCTGCCGGGCCAGGGGCCAGCGGCGCACCCAGCAGCGGTTGTGGCGGTCATCCACTCCGATCACCTGATAGAGCTGCTCATCAGCGACGTCCAGCCGAACGCATTCTCCCTGGATGGGGAGGTGCTGGCTGGGGCAGGGAATGGCTGTCATGCGGGGAATGGGCGGGAACGGGTTCGGTTCAGGTGCGCGAGGAGGACTGGAAGACTTGGCGGAATGGTGCAGGCCCTGCCCCAGGGCGAAGGGTTTGCTCTGATACAGAAGCTGGGGTGGGTGCGGGGATGCCCACAGGGGAGGGCGAGCCGGCGAGGGCCATTGCGGATGGGAGGACTTAAGACTTTCTTCCGACTTATTTCAGTGTGCCCCTTTCCCCGCCCCTGGCGCCAGTGCGTGGTGATTTAGCCATCTGATCACAGCCATCAGAGGGTGCGCAGGCAGGCGGCCACGCCGTTCACCGCCGGCAGTGCCTCGATCGCCGCCAGGGCGCGGCGGAAATCGGCCTCCAGCACCTCATGGGTGATCACCACGATCTCGGCCGCCTCGCTGTCGGCCTCGAACTGCACGATCGACTGGATCGACACGCCGGCCTCGCCGAAGCAGGTGCCGATCTGGCCGATCACGCCGGCCTGGTCGCTGGTACGCAGGCGCACGTAATTGCGGTGGGTGGTCTCGTTCCCGTCCACCAGGCGGCACTGGCGCCAGCTGCCCGCCGCCAGCAGGGGGTCGAGGCCCGCCCCCTCCAGCTGGTGGCAGGCCTCGCGGATGCCGGCGATGTTGAGGATGTCGGCCACAACGGCGGAGGCGGTGGGACCGGCCCCCGCCCCGGGCCCGAAGAACATCACCTGGCCCACCGGCTCACCCTCCACCAGGATGGCGTTGTTCACCCCGTTCACCCCGGCCAGGGGATGGCTGCGGGGCACCAGGGTGGGGTGCACGCGCACGTCCAGCCACTGGGTCTCTTCCCCTGAGGGGCTGCCTTCCGCTGAATCGATGCGCTGGGACACGGCCAGCAGCTTCACCACGAAGCCGAGCTTGTCGGCGTAGGCCACATCGCGGGCGTCGAGCTGGTCGATGCCCTCGGTGGGGATGGCCTCACGGGGCACCGAGCCGCCGTAGGCCAGCGAGGTGAGGATGGCGATCTTGTCGGCCGCGTCGCCGCCCTGCACATCGGCGGCCGGGTCGGCCTCGGCGTAGCCCAGCCGCTGGGCATCGGCCAGCACGGCGCCGTAATCGGCCCCCTCGGCCGCCATGCGGCTGAGGATGTAGTTGGTGGTGCCGTTGATGATGCCGCTCACCCGCTCGATGCGGTTGGCCCCGAGCGACTGCTTGAGCGGCTCGATGATCGGGATCCCCCCGCCCACGGCCGCCTCCAGCAGCACGTATACCCCGCGGGCGGCGGCGGCGGCGGCGATCTCCTCGCCGTAGCGGGCGATCACCGCCTTGTTGGCCGTGACCACCGGCTTGCCGGCGGCGATGGCGCGCAGGATCAGTGAGCGGGCCGGCTCGAGGCCGCCCATCACTTCCACCACGATGTCCACCGCCGGGTCGTCCACCACCACTTCGGGGTCGGTGACGAGCAGCGCCGGGTCGAGTTGCACGGGCCTGGGCCGGTTGAGGTCGCGCACGGCCACCCGGCGCAGGGCGAGCTTGCCCACCAGCGGATGGCGCCCCTGGGGGGTGGCCAGGATCTCGGCCACGCCCGCTCCCACCGTGCCGAGGCCGAGCAAGCCGATGCCGATGGTCATGCGCTGGGAAATCCGGTGAACGGCGATCCTAGAAATTGGCCCGCTTGGCGGTCACATCGCCAACAGATCAGGCCGCCAGCACCTTCGCCTGGCTCTGCATCATCCGCAGGATGTTGAGGAAGCCGTTGGCCCGTGAGGGGGTGAGGCTGGCCTGCAGGCCGGTGGCGGCGATGAAGCCGGGATCGATGGCGCAGACCTGCTCCGGGGTGAGCCCTTCCAGGCCCTCGATCAGCAGGGCCAGCAGTCCCTTGGTGATGGCGGCGTCGGAGTCGCCCTGCCAGTGGAGCTTGCCCTCCTGCAACTGGCCCACCACGTACACCTGCGAGACGCAGCCCTTCACCTTGAACGCGTCGTTGCGGAACTCCTCAGCCAGGGGCTCGAGCTTCTTGGCCAGCCAGAGCACGTACTCGTAGCGGCGCCTGGGGTCGGCGGTGCCGGCCAGGCGCTGCACGATCTGATCGAGGGCGGCACTGCCGGTGGCGGGGGCAGCCATTCAGCGCTGCCGGCGGCGGAGACGGAGCACGCCTGCCGCACCCAGCCCTACCCCGGTGAGACCCACCACCAGTTGGGTGCGCTGATCGAGCCAGCGCTGGGGTTGCTGGAGCCTGCGGGCCGGAGCGGTGCTCAGGGCCCCGGGATCCAGTTCCAGATAGTCGCGGTGGCCGGGGCCGGCATCCACCTGCACTTCCCAGTCGGATCCCGCCTGGCGCGGCAGTTGGAACTTCAGTTGACCCTCGCCGTTGGTCTGGCCGACCTCGATCGCTTCTCCCTGGGGGGACACCACACGAACCGTGGCGCTCTGGGCCGGTTCGCCGCTGCTGAAGCGGCTCTCGAGCTGGAAGGTGTCGGACTTCAGGAGGGACAACCGCTCCAGGCTGCTCTCGATGCCGTGGGCCCTGACGGGAGCTGCCCAGGCCAGGGAGAGCAGGCCAGCGCTGGTGAGCACAGCGGCAACGCGGGGAGCGACCGGCAGACGGGGCTGACGCATGGCGACGATCTGGGCTGTGCCTGGACCTTAGCGATCCTGCCAGCGGCTCTCGCGGGATTTGCCAGCCTGCACCATGTGCACCAAGCTGCTCACCATCAGGGAGAGGGCGTCGTGGGCGTCGCCGCGGGCCTGCAGTTCGGCTGCCAGCACCCGCTCGGCGGCTGTGGGGGCCTGGGCAGGCTCGGGAGCGGGCAGGTTCAAGACTGGCGCAGGGCTGCTTTCTGGGATCTTCGCAAATCCCGCCCGCCGCCGTGATCGCCGCAACGGTTGTTGACGGGCCTGGGCGCGTCAGGGCCTGGCCACCAGCTGACGCCAGCCCCGTTCGCTGATCCAGCCATCCAGGGGAACATCCCAGGGGTCGCGGGGCAGTTCGGCCACCACGCAGGCCTCCGGAAGCACGGCCAGGGCCGGCCGCCGCCGCCAGGCCGGATCCGCGCGCAGGCGGTCGTACCAGCCGCCGCCGTAGCCCAGGCGCACGCCGCGCTGATCGATGGCCAGGGCGGGGATCAGCAGCAGGGCCAGCTGGTGCGGCTCCAGGTCGCCGGCACTGGCCGGCGGCGCCGGAATGCCGCAGGCATCGGCCACCAGGGGCTGGCCCGGGCTCCAGGGGCGGTAGCACAGGCGTTCCTCCGCCACCGCCGGCAGCGCCAGGGGCAGGCCGCTGGCCTGCAGCCAGCCGCGCAGGTCGGGTTCGCCGGCCAGGGGCCAGGCCAGCCCCACAATTCCCTCCACCGGCGCGCCAGGCGAGCGGGGTTGCAGCAGGGGGTGACCCAGCCCCGGGGCACCGCGATCGAGCCACTGCTGCAGCGGGGGCAGGTGCCGGCTGCGCAGCTGGCGGAAGTGGCGGCGCAGGTCGGCCTTGCTGGGGCTGGAGGTCACCGGACTGCGGAGGTAGGGGATTGGGCGGCGGTCAGCGCTGGAACCAGCCGGTGAGGGCAGCGGCCAGGGCGTCGGCCGCGTCGTCGGGGCGGGGGGGGTGCTCCAGATCCAGCTCGCGCATCACGGCCGCCAGCACATCGTCCTTGTCGGCGTGGCCGTTGCCGGTGAGGGCCTGCTTGATCTGCATCGGCGGAAACTCGGCGATCTCCACGCCGAAGCGGGCCAGGGTCATCAGCAGCACGCCGCGGGCCTGCACCACGGCGATCGTGGTGCTGGAGCGGTAGAAGAAGAACTTCTCCACCACCGCCAGCTGGGGCCGCCAGGTGCGAACCAGCACCCTCAGGTCGCGGGCGATCTCAACCATCCGCTCCCCCTCGCTGCGACCTGGATCGGTGCGGATGATGCCGCAATCAAGCAGACGCTGGGCGCGGCTGGCCGGCTCGATCTCGATCACGCCGTAGCCCACCCGGGCCAGGCCGGGGTCGATGCCGAGGATGCGCATCAGGGGAACCCCGCCCGATCCCCCCGGCGCCCCATCAGGCCGCCAGGGCCAGCTCGAAGGCCGAGCGGTCGGCTGGTTCGCCCCGCTCGAACACCTTGCAGAACACCTTCACCACCCGATCCCCCGAGTCGATCTGCTCCAGCGGGTCCTTGCGCAGGCGGTGGCGCAGGCAGCAGGCGGCCACGCGGGCCACGTCGTCTTCCGTCACCTCGGTGCGGCCCTCGAAGGCGGCCAGGGCGCGGGCGGCGCGGTTGGTCACGATGTCGCCGCGCAGGCCGTCCACATCCAGCTCGCCGCAGATGGCGGAGATGCGGATGCGCAGGTCGTCGTCGATCTGCACTTGTGGCAGGAGTTTCTGCGCCGCGATCACTCGATCCTGGAGGGCGTCCTGGTTGGCCTGCACGGCGGTGTTGAAGCCGTCGGGGTCGTTGTCGAACGCCGTGCGCTGATCCACCACCTGCACGCGCAGCTCGGGGTCGCGCACGGTGCGCACCTCCACGCTCATGCCGAAGCGATCGAGCAGCTGGGGGCGCAGCTCGCCCTCCTCGGGGTTGCCGGAGCCGATCAGCACAAAGCGGGCCGGGTGGCGCACGCTCACCCCCTCCCGCTCCACGGTGTTCCAGCCCGAAGCCGCCGAATCCAGCAGCACGTCCACCAGGTGGTCGTCGAGCAGGTTCACCTCGTCCACATAGAGCAGGCCGCGGTTGGCCTTGGCCAGCAGGCCCGGCTCAAACGCCCGCACGCCCTCGCTGAGGGCCTTCTCGATGTCGATCGTGCCGCAGAGGCGGTCTTCGGTGGCGCCCAGGGGCAGGTCGACCATCGGCACCTGGCGCGGCTCCACCGGCAGCTGCTCGCCCTGCTCGGCCCGCTGGCGCACCTCGGCGCTCTGCAGGTCGGGGTCGGTGGGGGAGCTGTTGTAAGGGTCGCCGGCCACCACGTCGATCTCGGGCAGCAGGTCGGCCAGGGCCCGGATCGTGGTGGATTTGCCCGTGCCCCGGTCGCCCATGATCATCACGCCGCCGATGCGCGGATCGATCACGTTCAGCAGTAGCGCCAGCTTCATCTCCTCCTGGCCCACGATCGCGGTGAAGGGGTAGACCCTGCGCTGGCGGGCTGGCATCAGAGGGATGGGGCGGGCTGGTCGGCCGATTGTTTCACAGGTGCCTGAACGGGCACCGGCAGCAGGCTGAGCACCTGGGGCGGGCTGGCATCGGCCGGGTAGATCAGGCGCACGCGCACGTTGCGCATGGCACCGGCAGCGAGGCTGATCGTGCCCAGGGCGGGGCTGCGGTCGCCGGCCCGCTGCACCAGGTGGAAACGCCGCCGGGCCGAGGGCCGGCCCCCGGGGTCATCGAGGCCGCTCACCTCCACCGGGCCGCGGAACATCACCGCCCGCGATGGGGTGACGTTGAAGCGCAGGCCCCCCTGGGCCTGGTCACCCTTGATCGGCGATTCCAGCGCCAGCGCCAGCCGTACCGGCTCGCTGCCGGTGTTGCGCAGGGGGATGGTGAGGTCGTACTCCACGCCGTAGTTGCCGTGGGCGGCCCAGGCGGTGCCGGGATAGAAGGCCTTGAGCTCGGCGGTCTGCACCTGGCCCGTGCCCAGGGTGCCGCGCTCCAGGGAGGCAATCGGCCAGGAGATCGGCGCGGCGCCGGCGCTCAGCCATCGCTCGCCCGGCTCGGTGATCGTGGCCCGCCAGACGCTGCCCTCCTGCACGCCGCTCACCCGTGAGTAAATGATCCGGCCGCTGGCGCCGCGTGGAGTGGGCTGGTGCTCCTTCGGGCTCAGCGGACCGTCCAGCAGGCGCGCCCAGCTCTCCGCTGCCGGAGGCGTTGCGTTGCCGCCGAAGGCCGCCAGGGTGGCCAGGCTCACCGGGCCGTCGCTCTCCAGGCGCAGCTGCAGGTTGCGGCCATTGAGCAGGGGGTCGAGACCCCGCACCGGCAGGGGCAGCACCAGCAGGGTGCTCGGCGTGCCGGGGGGGAGGGTCCAGCTGGCGGGGATCTCAGTGCTGTTGCTGCGCATCAGCAGTTCGGTGGCCACCCGGCTGCCCGGACCCGCCCAGGCCGGTGTGGTGCTCTCGGCCAGCAGGGGCGGCAGGGGCAGGAAGGGGGCGCCCGCCATGGCCGGATCCAGCGACTGGGAGAGGGCCGTGGAGCCCCCCAGCAGCCGCAGGGTCACGGGCCGGTCGCCGCGGGGCTGGGCCACCACCGCCAGCCAGAGGGTGGAGTCGAGGGTTTCCGGCTTGCCGGCGAACACGTGGTGACTGAACAGGTCGAAGCGGCCGTTGAGCACCACATCGAGGTGGGCCTCCGGCACCCCCCGGCCGGCGGCCGGGAAGGTGGAGAGCAGGATCCCCGGCCCGCTGATCAGCTCGGGGTTGTTGTCATTCACCAGCAGCACCCGATCGAGGCTGCCTGGCAGGGGCGCGACGGTCTGGCGGCGCAGCACGGGCGGGGCGGATGCGGGGGCAGGGGCGGCCTGGGCCGGGCCGGGGCCGGTGGCCGCCAGCAGGGCCGAGCCGGCCAGCAGCAGGGAGAGCATGGGGGCGACGCGCATCATTTCGTTCCCACCAGGGTTTTGCTGATTCCGCCAGCCATCGCCCGGATCAGTTCGCTGGAGCGGGGGTCGTTGAAGGGGCCCTTCACCATGAAGGCGGCCACGGCCCGCTGGCCGGTGGGCAGGTGAATCAGGGCCGCATCGGCGTAGGCCGTGCCGATGTCACCGGTTTTGTTGTACACGGTGATGCCTTCGCTAAGCAGTTCAGCATCGGGGTCGTTGCCGTCCTTGCCCAGGCCCTTGAGCAGGCCGGCGGGGATCAGCGTGTTGGTCTGGGATGTGGCCATGATTTCGCGAAACAGATCGCGGGCGTGGGGGCTGAGCCGTTCGCCGATGTCCACCAGGGCGATGGTGCGGGCCAGATCGCGGCTGCTGGAGGTGTTGGTGCCGTCCAGGTCGGGCAGCCAGTTGTTCAGCACCGTGGCCTGCAGTCCCTTGCCCTTGAAGCTGGCGTTCACCGACTCCTTGCCACCGAGTTGCTGGATCACCAGGTTGGTGGCGGTGTTGTCGCTCACCCGGATCATCTCGGTGGCGGCCTCATACAGGGGAAAGCGGGTGCCGATCGGCTTGCTGCCCATCCAGCCGGCGCCGCCGCCCACCAGCTCCTTGGTGAGCTGCAGGGGCTGGTTCCAGCGCAGCTTGTCCTTGTCCAGCGCGTCGAGGGCCACCAGCAGGATCGGTGTTTTGATCGAGCTGGCCGCCGGCATCGGCTGGTCTGCATTGAGCTGGGCGAAGCGGCCGTCGTCGAGCACCAGCAGGAAGCCGGTGGCCTGCAGGTCCTTCTGGGCTGCCGCCAGCTGCTGCCACTGCTGGCTGAGGGCGGTGAGTTCGCTGCGCGCATCGAAGCTGCCGGCCTTGAGGCCGCGGGGGGTGGCCGCGGCGGTGCTCAGGCCGGCGCTGGCCTTGCTGCCGGGCAGCCTGATCGGCCCATCGGCCAGGTGGGGGGCCAGCAGGCGCAGGCCCGTGCCGGTGATCACCCCCAGGCCAACCCCCATCACGATCAGGCGCAGCAACAGGCGCACCGGCTGGCCCCAGCTGCTGCGGGGCGGGCGGGCGGGTCGGCCGGTGGTCAAGGCACCAGGGGTGGAGGTGGACCGACGCTAAAGGGTCCGGCCAGGGCCAGGCCCGGGGGCACCCTGCCTGCTGGCCCAGCGCAGCTGGCGCACCATGCCCCGCAGCAGGGCCACCTCCTCGCTGCCGGGCTGGGCCCGCTGCAACAGGGCGCGCAGCTTGGCCATGCGGGCGGCGGCGGTGTGGGGGTAGAGGAAGCCCACCTCCAGCAACAGGTCCTCGGCGTCGCGGAGCATGGCCTCCAGGGGGCCGCGGGCGCCGGGCTCCGGGGCCGCGGGCTCTGGGCCGCTGGCACGGGGGGGCTGGGGGTGTTCGGGCTGGAGAGAGGGGCTCTGGCGCAGCAGCTGCCACTGGTGCAGCACGATGGCCGCGGCCTGGGCAAGGTTGAGCGAGCCATAGCTGGCGCCGGTGTCGATGCAGAGCAGGCGTCCCGCCTGCAGCAGCTCGGCGTTGCTCAGGCCCCGGTCCTCCCGCCCGAACACCAGGGCCAGGGGGGCGGGGTCCGGGGCGGAGGACGGCTCGAGCAGCCAGGCCAGGGCCTGGGCCGGGGGCTGCAGGGTCAGGGGTTCGCCGCTGCGCCGGCCGCTGCTGGCCACCACCCGCCGGCAGTCGGCCAGGGCGGCAGCCAGGGTGGGGAACAGCCGGGCCCGATCCAGCACGGTGGCGCCATGCACGGCCATCAGGCGGGCCTCCTCGCCGCGGTGATCGCAGCGGGGGGCCACCAGCCGCAGTTCGTGCACCTGGAAGTTGGCGCAGAGCCGGGCCACGCTGCCCACGTTGCGCGGGCCGGCCGGCTCCACCAGCACCACCACCAGTCCGGGCTCCGGGCCGGGGCCCGGGGGAAGGGCGCTCACACCAGCCCGTTGAGATAGGCGAGCAGGTCGGCCATCGCCTGGGGTTCGGGCTGGAAGCGGGGCATGGGGGGCGTGCGGCCGCTCACCACCTGCTGGATCAGCTGGCGCTGGTTCTTGCGCTCGGCCACGCCATGCAGGTCGGGGCCCACCAGCCCCTGGGCGGCAATGCCATGGCAGCCGGCGCAGTTGAGCCGGAACAGCAGGGCGCCGTGCTCCACCGACCCCTGCAGGGCCAGGGTCTGGCGGGTGTAGGGGTCGGTGCGGGAGCCGGGCAGCACCAGCAGCACCACCACGATGCAGGCCACCGCCGCCGCCAGCACCAGGGCGGCGGCCAGGCCACGGGAGAGGGCTGGCGGGGCGATCGCGGCGCTGCTGGAGCTGGGGGGAACGGTCACGGGTGGAGACGAAGGCGTGGCGACTGGGCTGTGACGTGGAACAATTGTGCCTCGACCGACGTTTCGGGCCTCCCCATGATCGAACCCCTGCTCTGCGGCATTGTGCTCGGTCTGATTCCCGTGACCCTGATGGGCCTCTTCGTGGCTGCCTGGAATCAGTACCGCCGCGGCTCCCTGCTCGACAGCTGAAGCAGGAGCACGCTGGTGCTGCCGTAGCGGCGCTGATCGCGCAGGGTCCACTGGCCCGGCAGCTCTGCCAGCACAGGAATGGCTGAACTGGAGCACTCCAGCATCAGAGTGCCGTCGGGAGTGAGCCAGTTGCCGGCTGCCACCCCGGCGCAGAGCGTCGGGTAGAGCCCGGCGCCGTAGGGAGGATCGGCGTAGATCAGCTGAAAGCCCCGGGCTGCTGGTGGCTGGCTGGAGTGACTGTCTGCGCTCGGTGGCCGGCGGAGCCAGCGGCCCACGTCGGCGCAGTGGACGCTCACGCTGGCTTGGCGGGCCAGACCGGCCCGCACTGCTTCCAGGTTGGCCCGGGCCACGGCGGCATGGCGACGGTCCTGCTCCACGGCCACCACCGCTGCCGCTCCCCGTTGCAGGGCCTCGCAGGCCATCACGCCGCTGCCGCTGCACAGATCGAGCCAGCGGCAGCCGGGCAGTTCGACCGCCAGGATGTTCATCAGCGCCAGTCTCACCCGGGAGGGGGTGGGCCGGGCGGTGTCGCCGCTGGGGCTCTGCAGGCGGCGCCCGCCGCTGAGGCGCAGGCTCACGCCGGGCTGGCCGCGCCGGCCTGCAGCCACTGCAGCCAGCGGCGCAGGATGGCTTCGCCGTGGGGGCCGGATTTTTCGGGGTGGAACTGGCAGGCACCGATCGCCCCGTGCCACACGGCGGCGGTGACCGCTGTGCCGGCGAAGTCCACCCGGGCGGCGGTGACGGCGGGATCGCTGGGCTCGGCGGCGAATGAGTGTACGAAATACACCCAGGTGGGGGGAGCGTCCAGGGGGAGCAGCGGACTGGGGTTGGCGGCGATCAGCGGCTCCCAGCCCATGTGGGGGATCGGGTGGCCCGGCCGCCGCGGCAGGGCCCTCACCGTCCCGGCCAGCAGGCCGAGGCCCGCACTGCTGCCTTCGTCGCTGGCCTCGAACAGCAGCTGCAGGCCCAGGCAGATGCCCAGCAGCGGCTTGCCCGCCGCGCACCACTGGCCGAGCAGGCGGTCGAGCCCACTGCTGCGCAGCCGCTCCATCGCCGGGTCGAAGGCCCCCACACCCGGCAGGATCAGGGCATCACAGGCGGGCAGCTCGCCCCGCACCGGCACCACACTGGCGCCGAGCCGCTCGAAGGCCCGCTGCACGGAGTGCAGGTTGCCCATGCCGTAGTCGATCAGGCCCAGCCGGGTCATGGCAGTACGCAGTGGCGCTGCCCAGGTTGCTCCAGGGCGCTGCAGGCGGGCAGCTCCAGGCCGTTGAGGGCCTCAATCAGCTGGTAGAGCCGGCCCATGCGGCGCCTGTTGAAGTGGAAGCGCAGGCAGGGCCGCAGCAGCCCCTCCTCATCGCTGGTCTCGCCGGCCACGATCACCCCCTGGTCCACCAGGTCGTCGAAGTCGCGGTTGAGCTGGCGCAGCTCGGCGTCGGGCACGGCCACGTTCAGCTGCAGTTCCACCCGGTCGCTGTGCAGTTCGGCCGCGTGGAACACCCGGTAGAAGCGGCTCAAATAGGCCATGGCGGCCTCGGCGCTGTCGGCCTGGAACACCAGGGAGCGGTCCTCCGGTGAGATCAGGCCGCGGCAGGTCATCTGGCGCTGCACCTCCACCTGCCAGCTTGCCCAGAAGCGATCGCCCTCTGGCGCCAGCAGCACCACGGGCACTGGCGGGGTGCGACCGGTCTGCACCAGGGTGAGCGACTCGAACAGCTCATCGAGGGTGCCGAAGCCGCCGGGCAGCACCACCACGGCGTCGCTCTCGCGCAGGAAGAACAGCTTGCGCGTGAAGAAGTAGCGGAAGTGCAGCAGGCGCCCCTCGCATCTGCTCACGATCGGGTTGGGATGCTGCTCAAACGGCAGATCCACGTTGAGGCCGTAACTGGCGTCGCAGCCGGCGCCCACGTTGGCGGCCTCCATG
The DNA here is from genome assembly GCA_040399225.1 of Prochlorococcaceae cyanobacterium. GTDB lineage: Bacteria > Cyanobacteriota > Cyanobacteriia > PCC-6307 > Cyanobiaceae > NIES-981. The sequence goes on from JBBASN010000067.1 coordinate 11,168, forward strand.
ATGCCGCCGCCGGCGCCGGTGATCACCTCAAAGCCTGCGGCCACGGCCGCGGCGGCCAGCTCCCTGGCCAGGGTGTAGGTGGGCTGGTCGGCGGTGGTGCGCGCCGAGCCGAAGACTGCCACCTTGCGCACCTCGCGCGAGGGGCGGAACATCGTGAGCGCCTCGTGGATGTCGGCCAAGGTGCCGTGGATGATCCGCCAGGCTTCCGGCTCGGTTTCCTGCCTGCAGATCTCGAGGAGCGACACCACGGCACGCTCGATGGTGCGCCGCTGGGGGTGGCCTTCGATGGCCTGGGCCAGGGCCTGCAGGGGACTGATCCCGCCGCCGCTGCGGGCGATGGCGGACGGAACGGGCTGGGAGGGGAGGCTCAGAGGTACTTGCTGATGGTGCCGGAGAGGGTGGTCTTGGGCACTGCTCCCACCACGGTGTCCACCTTCTGGCCGCCCTTGAACACCATCAGGGTGGGGATGCTGCGGATGCCGTACTGGCTGGCCACGTTGGGATTTTCGTCGGTGTTCAGCTTGAACACCTTGATCTGGCCTTCGAATTCCTTGGCGATCTCATCCACGATCGGCGCCACCATGCGGCAGGGGCCGCACCAAGGGGCCCAGAAATCCACCAGCACGGGCACATCACTCTTGAGCACGTCCTGCTCGAAAGAGGCGTCGGTGACAGCGGCTGCGCTGGACATCCTTGGGGTGGTCAGTGTCCGCAGAATCTAGCAACGGTTGCCTGTTTCGCCCCGTGGTGCTGGGTAACCGTTGCAGGAACCGCTGCAGGCGGGAAGACTGAAAGCCCGGGCGCGCCGGGCAGTAGGTGTGAGGAGTGTGTGAGCCGTAAAGCCCCCACCTTGTCAAGATAGACCGGGAGGCGCAGCGCGCCTGCGGCTCACTTGCCCATGCCCAGTTGCTGCGCCTTCTGGTAAACCTTGCCCTCGGTGAGAAGGGAGGGGGCCACCACCACCTCCACCTGCTGCATCTCCTTGAGGGTGCGGGCGCCGAGGGTGCCCATGGAGGTTCGGATGCAGCCCAGCAGGTTCTGGGTGCCGTCGTCGAGGGAGGCGGGGCCGCGCAGGATCTTCTCCAGGCTGCCGGTTGTGCCCACCTTGATGCGGGTGCCGCGGGGCAGCACCGGACTGGGGGTGGCCATGCCCCAGTGGAAGCCACGGCCGGGGGCCTCGGCGGCGCGGGCGATCGGTGAGCCGATCATCACGGCGTCGGCGCCGCAGGCCAGGCACTTGCAGATGTCACCGCCGGTGACGATGCCACCGTCGGCCACGATCGGCACGTAGCGGCCGCTCTCGTTGAAGTAGTCGTCGCGGGCGGCGGCGCAGTCGACCACCGAGGTGGCTTGGGGGATGCCGATGCCGAGCACGCCGCGGCTGGTGCAGGCAGCACCGGGGCCGATGCCCACCATCACGCCGGCGGCGCCGGCGCGCATCAGCTTGAGGGCCACGTCGTAGGTGACGCAATTGCCGATGATCACCGGTACGCCGAAGGTGCGGCAGAGGGTCTCGAGATCGAGGCTCTCCTGACCCTCGGGGCCGATGTGCTCGGTGCTCACCACCGTGGCCTGCACAAAGAACAGGTCGGCGCCCGCTTCAGCGATGGCCTTGCCGAACTTCAGGGCGGCCACGGGGGTGGCGCTCACCGCAGCGATGCCGCCCCGCTCCTTGATCTCAGCGATGCGCCTGCGAATCAGGTCTTCGCGCACCGGCTGGCTGTAGAGCTCCTGCATCAGCGGCACGAACTCCTCCTTGCCCACCGCGGCGATGCGGTCGAGGGCCGGGTTGGGGTCGTCGTAGCGGCACTGCACTCCCTCCAGATTCAGCACCCCCAGGGCGCCCTGCTTGGTGAGCTCTACGCACATGCCCACATCCACCACGCCGTCCATGGCGCTGGCGATGATCGGGATCTCGCGGCTGATGCCGCCGAGGGTCCAGCTGCTGTCGGTGACGGCCGGATCCACCGTGCGGCCGCCAGGTACCAGGGCGATTTCGTCGATGCCGTAAGCGCGACGGACGGTACGAGAGCGACCGAGCTGGATGTCCACCGGAAACAAACGGATATTCGGAGCACCGTATCAACCAGGCCGCCGGCCCAGCGGTGCTCCGGACTGCCCTCAGCCGCGCCCTCGGAAGCTCTCCCAGCGCTGCTGGATGCTGCTGATCAGCTCCTGGCGCTGGCTGCGCTGCAGGAGTCTGGGTACCCCGAAGCGCACCGCCCAGATCACCCCCACCAGTTCCAGCAGGCCGGGGATCAGGGGCAGGCTGTCGATCGCTGCCAGCAGGGCGGAGTACACGCGCAGCACCAGCAGCAGGGCCGCGGCCGCCAGGATCAGGCTGATGGGGTTGCGGGCCTGGGCCCAGAGGGCCTGCAACTTCCCCTGGCCCAGCCAGGCCTGCACCTTGCCGAGCAGCAGCTCCCACTCGCCGCCGCCTTCGCTGCCGCCGGTGGCCTCGGTGGCGGGAACGAGGGTGGTGCTCTCCAGTTCCGGACCACTGCTGGCCGCCTTGGTGACGATCTCAACCACGTCCTCAACCACGTCACCCACGGCGTCAGCCACCTTGCTGGCCATGCTCTTGGCACTGTCGACCACCGCTTCAACTGTGCTGTCGGCTGCCGCCTGGACCACCTCCTTCAGGTTTTCCGCCGGCGCTGGCTCCGGGCTGGTGGTCGG
>JBBASN010000068.1:0-13764 GCA_040399225.1 Prochlorococcaceae cyanobacterium
TCGAAGTGGCAGCGCTGGCTGAGCTGGTTGCGCTCGGCGTTGATCCGGGCCCGCTCCACCGCAGCAGGCCCCAGTTCGATCCCATGCACCTGCCAGCCGGCGGCGGCCAGGGGCAGGCTGAAGGTGCCGATGCCGCAGTACGCATCGAGCAGCAACCCGGAGTTCAGCCCCTCCAGCCCCGCCAGCAGCAGGGGCACCACCCGCTCGGCCATCGGCGTGTTCACCTGAAAGAAGGTGTCGGCGCCGATGGTCAGGGCCACGCCGGCGAAGCGCTCCTCGATCCAGCCACGGCCTAGCACCACTTCGGTGTGGGGACCCAGCAGCACGTTGGTGGGCCTGTCCTGGATGTTCAGGCACACACCGACAAGCTGGGACCAGCGCTGCAGCCAGCGCTCAGCCCAGAAGTCGAGCCCCGGCAGGTTGGCATGGCTGCTCACCAGTGTGATCAGCAGCTCACCGCTGTGCTGGCCCAGGCGCAACGCCAGGTGGCGGAGCCCGCCTTCCGCCTGCAGATGGCGATCCACCGGCCAGGAGGTGCTCTCCAGATCGTGCTTGAGCGGGGCGATCAGCTGGTCGAGTCTGGGATCGAGCACCGGGCAGTGGTTCACGTTCACCAACGTATGACTGCCGCTGCGGTAGTACCCGGCCCGCAACGATCCATCGGCCCGCCGCTCCAGGGGCAGGATGGCCCGGTTGCGGTAGCCCAGGCCTTCTGCTGCACAGAGGGTTGTTGCCACCAGCTGCTCGGCGTCCGGCAGCTGGGCGATGCGCTGCAGGGCCTCTACCACCTGGCGCCGTTTCCACTGGCGCTGGGCCTGCAGCTCCAGGTGCTGCAGGCTGCAGCCACCGCAGCGATCCGCCAGCACACAGGCCGGGCGACAGCGCTGGGCTGAGGGTTCCAGCACCGCCTCCAGCTTTGCCAGCCAGTGACGCCTGGCCCGGTGTTCCAGGCGTAGTCGCACCCGCTCCCCGGGCAGGGCGCCGCTCACGAAAGCCACGCTGCCCTCGAGCTGGGCCACCCCCCGGCCGTCATGGCTGAGGCCGCTCACCACACAGTCCAGCAGCTGCCCCACCCGCAGCCCGGCGTTGGCCCCTGACTGGCCCTCCATTCAACCCGCTGCTGCACAGCCGTTGACCCTAGGCCGTGCAAAGTGCCGTTACACCTTGCTGCTGCCTGGGTGGGAATCGGGAACAGGTCGATACGATGGACTCGCGTGTGGTCGCTGTGATGAGCGTCGTTCGGGATCTGATTCTTCAGGCAGACGATCAGCTCCGTTACCCCAGTGGCGGAGAACTCCGCTCAATGGTGGATTTCCTGACGGGGGGGTCACGGCGGCTGTCGGTGGTGCGGGTGCTCACCGAAAACGAGAAGAAGATCGTCGACGAGGCAGCCAAGCAGCTCTTCGCCCGCAAGCCTGACTACGTGGCGCCTGGCGGCAATGCCTACGGCCAGAAGCAGCGGGCCCAGTGCCTGCGCGACTACAGTTGGTACCTGCGCCTGGTGACCTACGGGGTGCTCGCCGGCAGCACCGAACTGATCCAGAAGATCGGCCTGGAGGGTGCCAGAGAGATGTACAACAGCCTGGGCGTGCCGATGCCCGGCATGGTTGAGGCGATGCGCACGATGAAGGAGGCGGCGATTGCCTTGCTGGGCACCGACGATGCCGCCTTGGCCGGCCCCTACTTTGACTTCCTGATCCAGGGCATGCAGACCACCACCTGATCAGCCAGCCGATCTCCAAGGTCTGCTGTTTTGGCTGGCATTACTCCATCGCCGGTGGCATGCCACCGGCTTTTTCATGGGCCCAGGCCCAGACAAACTCATCGCGCGCATCCCTGATGGGACTCGCCATGGGTCTTGTGATGAGACTGATTCAACGTAGTCGAGATCGTATGCCTATCAAGTCTCATACGCGACACGACTAAGGTCCCGGTACAAGTCGTACCTGAGATGAGAGAGACGCTGTCTTGCTGCGCCGCTGGTTGCCGTCTGAATCCTGGGAATGGCCATGGCTCGCCCGCGTCATCCACCCGGAGATCGAGCACATCTCGGATTGATCATCGCGAGACATCACACACTCTCGACTGGAGTGCGATTGAGAAGGGCCAAGCGAGCTGCTATGCAGACGCGGTCGTCCCAGGTTGGACGATGCATGGGACACGTAAAGAGATTGATATGGGACGAATTGGACCTGCTGATTGACCTGAACCCCCACCCTGGAGCTTGCTGGCGGCTTGGCAAGCCGAAGCGGCTCCAGGCGTTCTGCGTATCTGTGTCTTAGGCAGATACGCAAAAGAGTTCCGGCGCTGAAAACGTTTGGCAGCACTACCCATGATTCACTGCCGCTTGACTCTGGACAACGAGTGGCAAGCCCATTGGACAGGTCGAATCCGTGGGCTAAGTGCTGCGTGGCGCGGTGGTGATGACGATCTTCCTGGACAAGAAGCTTCCCCTCTTCAGACAAACAAAATCGATGATTTTTGCAAGTCTCTGACGAGACCTGTGAGCCAAACCAATGTCCAGCTATCTCGATCTATTCTCTCAACAAGACTCGCAAATGCTCTCATGCGAGACAGATGGGATCTAATTCTTGCATTGCCTTGATGAGACTCGCAAAGAGACTCGTGAGTAGTCTCATCTGGGATGTACGTGTCAGCTGTTTGGGCTGCGGTATAGCTCCTTGAGCAACTGGTACGCCTCGTTGAGTCGGCGCATGTCTTCGTCGCTGCCGCCCGAATCAGGGTGGTGGGCCAGGGCCAGCTCCCGATAGGCATCGCGGATCTGGGGCAGGGTGAGCCTGTGGCCTGGTGTGGTGGGCAGGTTGAGCAACTTCAGGGCCCCATGCAGGGTCATCGTGTGCTCAAGGGTCTGGAAGGAGGTCCCCCGCCGGCGGCGGAAACGGTGCACGAAGCGGCGAATCAGGGTGGGCAGGCACACCACCAGGGTGGAGCCGCTGAAGGGATCTTCCAGCAGACCGGCTGCCACCATCACCCTCTCGAAGCAGGGAGGTGCCGGCTGCCAGCAGGGCGCCAGACCGGTCATCACCTCCGTGACCAGGGTCCAGCTGAAGGGCCTCCCCTCGCTCTGGTCGCTCTGGGGCCAGATGTCCTGGGCAAGCCACACCATCGCGGCTTCCAGTACGGCCTCATTGGCCGACTGGCCATAGAGCTCAAACCAATGCTCCTTCACCCGCTCCAGCGCCTGATCCAGCAGCTCGATTGGAATCTGGGGGAGCAGATCGAGGGATTCACCGGCAGGGCGCGGTCTGGGCTGGAGGCTGCGGCGCACCTGTTCCGATTGGCGACGCACGAATCCCGGCAGGTCAATCCCGCGCTGCCGGGTTGCAGGGCGGACCCCTTCGCTCTCCTGGGCATCAGCCGGGTCACGGCGCAGGGCAAGTTCCAGCTGGGAATCGGCACCGCCGCCCCGGCTCACGAGCACCAGGGCGCCCTGCTCGTCGAAGGCCCCGGAGGGATGGATCGGCTCGCACGCAGGATCGTCAGAACCGGACTGGCTGTCGCTGTCTGGGGAGTCCTCGGGCTTGAACAGCTCATTGAGAAGCCGCTCCACGATGGCGCCACGGCTGCGCAGGCCGAACTCCCCCTTGAGCGCATCAAGGCGATTGATCAGCTCAGCGGGAAGCTTGAGGTTGATCGTGCGGCGCTGCTGCAGTTCATCCTCGGCCACAGGTCTGCTGCTGGCTGCTCAACGGTCCATCAACTGGCGTATCATCTCCTGCTGGGCTTCGATCGCCTTCTGGTAGCGGTCCAGCTGCTGGGCATTCACACCCGAACTCTGGATGGGCCGCCGCGATGGCAAAGCCGCGGGTGGACGGATGGGAGCAGGGCCCAGCAGGGGATTGGGAGATATGGGGCCGGTCCTGGTTGCGGGATTCGGCGCGGCGCCGACCGGCCGGGGAGCGGTCCGCACGGCGGTGGCCGGCGGTGCGGGGGCAGCGGCAGGAGCGATGCGCTGCTGCTGCTGCGCCATGGCCAGCTGGCTGGCGGGCACCACGCTGAGCAGGTGGCCTGGGGTGGCGTCGGCGGGATAGACCAGACTCACCCGCACGGGGTTGGTCACACCTGGGCGCAGGTTGAGTGTGGTGAGGGCATGACTCTCGCCGGAGCGCATGCCCAGATGCATCTCCTGCAGTCCCTCGCTGGTCTGTACCTGGATCGATCCCCGGAAGGCGGTGAACGGACGGGTACCACCGGACGGGGTGGGATGGCTCATTACCAGTTCATAGGGTCCCGATCCATAGAGGTTGAGATCCACATCGAATCGCACCCCATAGGTGCCCACGTTGTCCAGGGATGAATCGGCCATGCGCACGGCCAAGGGGTTCACCTGCACGTCACGGGTGCCGAAGTGATGGCGCACGGTGCTGGTGAGCGGCACATGCAGGGGCCCCTCAGCCCTGAGATCATGGCGGATCTGGGCCTGGTAGCTGTCGCCCAGGGCCACCCCCCCCACGCGGGAGAAGATGCGCCGGTTCTGGATATCAGCAATCTGGTTGAGATACACCCGTCCCGGCGCCAGACGGCGGCTGTTAAGCACGGAGATCAGGTCGACGTCACTGGCGCCGTTACCGCCGGCCACCACGGCCATCTGAAAGGGCCCATTGCTGCGGCCGCGCAGCAGCCCATTGGCGATCCCGAGGGCTGGCAGGCGGGTACTCAGCAGCACCATGCGACTGCGGGATGGGAGCACCAGTTCATTGGTGAGGTTGCGATCCAGCTGGTTGCGCAGCATCTGCACGGCTGTGGCGTCGCCCGGACCGGTGTTCCAGGGGCGGGGGCCAAGGGGCTTCACCCCCATGAGATTGTTGGCCAGATAGGGGGCTTCGAAACTGTTGCGCACGGCGCCCCGCTCGAACTGAATCGTGACCGGTCTGGTGCCGGGGTTGATCAGAATCACGCCGAGGGTGAGTTCCGTGCGGCGTTGATCGGCTCTGATCTGACTGCGATAGGAGGGGAAGTATTTGTGGTGCATGTGCAGGCCGAATTCACCGTTGAAGGTGTATTCGGCATTGGCCAGGGCCATCCCGTTCTCTGCGGCGTAGCTGAACCCCGGTACGGTGGAGATCAGGATGCCAGGCCCCTCCACCTCCTCCGGCTGGTTGGAGTGGAGAACGGGTACGCGATTGAAGCTGCCGTCGAGGGGCCTGGCCCGCTGCCCGGCCATCAGGGCCACGTAGGCATGGGCTGGCTGGGCGGGGAGAGCGGCGGCGAGGCCAACCACCACACCGGCGAGGGCAGTAAACACAGTGACTGGACGCGATGAATGCAAACGGAATTGATCAATGAACGGCTGGAGAGCCGGCTCGGGGGCTAGGGCCTGTTGCGGTGGGTTGGGGAAGGGGACCGGTCTGCTGGTGGATTGGGGCGAACCGGGTTGTAGGGAGCCGCACCCTGGACGGAGCGCTGGGAGCAGCCTGTCTGCAGGCCATCCGACCTCTCGTTCGCGGGGAACGGCTGGCTAAAAGAACATTGCGGAGCATAGATCCATGATTCCCCTGTTCGGCTGCTGCCCAGGACCAGACGCTGATCCCCACCAGGCCATGCGCCGTCACCAGGAGCGTCGCCTGCGGATGCTGCGCTTTTGGCGTGACGCTGCGGAGCGCCAGCTCGCCGCGCTCGACGCCTCAATCAGCACCCTGGAGCAGCAGATGCAACGGGCAGCCCAGGAACCCCAGGCCTGAGCAACTGGTGCAGGCGGGCCAGACCGCTGCGCAGCCGTCGCTGCACGGTCATCGGACTGATCTGCAGGGCCTCTCCGGTGCGCCGGTAGCTCCAGCCGGCCAGCACCACCCGCTCCAGCACGGCCCGCTGGCTGCTCTCCAGCTGGCCGAGCAGATCGTGCACCTCGCCAGCGCCTTCGGCTGCTGTTGGGGAGGCGCTGCCCCCGGCCAGCTCAAGGCTGTCCGCCCCGTCCGGGTGTGTGAGCAGTTGCTCCAGGCTCAGCGGACGCCGCTGCAGCCTGCTGTCCACCAGCCGCTGCCACTGCACGGGGCTCAGGCCCATGGCCTCACGGAGTTGTTCGGGCGACGCCGACTGGGCCAGTCGGCGTCGCAGCTGGACGAGCTGCTGGTGTTGCTCCTCCAGCCTGCGGGGCAGCCGTACGGCCGGTGCGGTGTCCCGCAGGTAGTGGAGGATCGCCCCCCGGATATGGGGGCGGGCAAAGGCGTCGAAGGGGGTCTGCCGCTGGCGGCTGTAGAGCTCCGCGGCCCGCAGCAGCCCGAGCAGCCCCACCTGGACGAGATCCTCGAGGGGCTCGGAGCAGCGCAGGTGGTAGTGCAGGGCAATCGGCCGCACCAGCTGTTGGTACTGCTCGATACGGGCATTGCGTTGCTGCAGGGGGCGTGGCAGGCGGGGACGGCGGCTGGTGGGCCGGGGGGCCGGTGCGGCGAGGAAGGAGCTGGACATGACGGGACTGAAGCGAACGGATGGCAAGGAGCGAAACCGTGCTCCTTCTCTTCCAAACAGCTCCAGAGCCGCCGCCTTCCACAACCGTGAAAACACGGAACGGGCTGGAGCTCAGCTGTCCGTGGAGGGAGCCGCCACGGCGTGCAGCAGTCGCCAGGGACCCTGCTGCTGCAGCCAGTGGAGATCGGATGCCTCAGTGGCCAGCAGGTAGCCGGCGAACCCCAGGGCATTGACACTGAAACCGGCGCAATGCTCTGTTCGTCGGCGCACGCTGAGAAACCACTGGTCGGTGAACAGCAGGTTGTAGGGATGACGGGGCTGGGGATCATGGCGGGGATCACCGAGTCCCAGCTGGCGGGCATGGCCGAGGTAGAGCTCCTGCAGGTCCCGGGCCAGCGCGGCGGAACTGCCCTCCTGCGCCCCGGCCCGCTGGGCCCGCCGGCTGATGGCGTATTGCCAGGGCCAGGCGGGCCGGTGCTGGTTCAGCTGCTCAAGGATCAGGGCAGCCAGTGGACAGCTGCTGGACGCAGCCGGTCTGGGCAACAGCTGCAGGTGGCGGTGGGGCTGGCTGGCTCCGGCAGCGGCACAGCTGTTGAAGAACCAGAGACCGCCGGTGTCGCTGTCCATCTCAGCCACTGCCCGCCAGTCGTCAGCCCCCAGCCAGCCGGCCTGGGGTTGCCAGTGTTGGCTGATCAGCAGCAGATGGCCGGGCTGCACCGGGTATTTGTTGAGCAGCACCACATGGGTGTCTCCCAACCGGGTCACCTCCAGGCGGGGATCCCAGGGCAGGAAGGGGTTGGGCCGGGGACCGCTGGCCCGCAGGTGCTTGGGGGTGGCACCCAGCAGGCGACGCACCTCAAAGGGTTCGGCCCCCGGCAGGCTGAGGAGATCGGTGCCCAGGGGCACCAGGGCCTGCTCAGCACGGGCCTGCTCGGAGCGCTGCAGTCCGGCCTGCCAGAGGCGTTCAGCCCGCCCCACCGGCCTTCAGGCGGGCCAGGGATGCCCCCTGGTAGTAATGGCCGAGGATCTGGTTGTAGGTGTAACCCCGCTGGGCAAGCTCCTGGGCCCCGTGCTGGCTCATGCTGGCCCCCAGGTGGCCATGGGCCTCAATCGTGATCTGGGTGGTGGCCGCGTAGAGGCTCTCCACGATCGCGCCCTGATAGCTGAGGATCAGCCCGGCGGTGCTGGCGACCGCCTCCTCCGTCCGCCCGTTGACACTGGCCTGGCCGCGGTAGGCCTGCCAGCGGGTGGTGTCACCCAGGTGCCAGTGGGGGTTGGCGGGACGGGCCATATGGGCCAGGGCATAGGAGCGGGCCGCCACAGCCTGGGCGCGCAGGGCCTCCATCGACCAGCTGCTGGGCATCTCGGCGCCCACCACGGAGGTGATGTAGCGCTCCAGACTCAGGTGGTTGATCACCCGCAGGCCTGCACCCTCCCGGATCAGGCGCAACCGGCCGCTGTAGGGGGAGCCGTTCACCAGCACGGCGGAGCTGCTGGTCTGCAGCCAGGCCTCAGGACCAGCGGCCCAGAGACCTGGCAGCTGCACCGGCTCACCTGCGCCACCCTGCTGCAGCACCGCGCCCTGCTGGCTGACCAGTTGCCAGGGTCCGTTGGCCGACAGGGTGGGGGCCTCGCCGGCGGCGAGCAGGGCCACCCGGATCTCCAGGTCCACCGGTGTGGCCGCCGCCGGCTCCACGAGGGCGGTGGCCTGCCCGGCTGGGGCAGCGGCAGCGGCCTCCGGCACGGCCTGGCCGCGCTGGGCCTGGAGCTGACGCAACTGCTCGCTGGCCATGGCGGTGTCCATGGCGCTGCTGGCCGGCACCTCCAGCAAGGTGTCCAGCAGAGCGCTGTGGCTGATGGCGTGGGGGCGGGGCAGCAGGCCCTGGGCGGCAAAACCCATGCCCAGGACAAGGCCGGCGACCGGCATCGCCAGGATCAGCTGCCGGGGCTCAGCAGGTCGTCCCAGGCGCAGAGCGCGGGGAAGCCAGGTTGCAAGGTTCCGTCCCACAGGAGATGACCGGCTCCGATCAGGCGGATCATGCCTGAGGAAACCGCTTCACACACCATCCCCCCCGGACGGTCTGAACATTGCCAGCCGCGCACGCGGGAGCGGCCGAGCTGCTCCTGCCACCAGGGAGCCACCAGCGCATGGGCCGAGCCGGTGACTGGATCCTCGTCGATGCCCAGGCCCGGAGCCAGGAATCGCAGCTGGTAATCGCAGGGCTCAGCGAGCACCAGGGGCCGCCGCTCCACTGCGGTGCCATCGCCCCCGATCCGCTGCATCAGCACCAGGCCGGGCCGGACCTCCGCCGGCAGGCTCTTGGCCGGCAGGGGGGCGGCCTCGAGGGGGGCCCGGGGCGGCAGCAGCACCACCCGGTAGCCCAGGGCCGACTGCCAACAGCCCTCGGGAGCTGCTCCCAGCCGCTGCTGCAGGTAGGCCAACAGCTCGGGGGAGGCCGTTGACGGGATCAGCGGGCTGCTGGGCAGCACGATCGCAGCCGCGCCGGGTTCTTGCAGGAGTTCCACGGCCAGGGGACCGCTGCGGCTGTGCAAGCTGGTGGCTTCCCCTTGCCCGAGCAGGCCCCAGTGGCCCAGGGCCAGGGTGGCCGCCAGGGTGGCGTGGCCGCAGAGGGGCACTTCACAGGTTGGCGTGAACCAGCGCAGCAGCCACTCACTGCCGTGGCGTAGCAGAAAGGCCGTTTCCGACTGGTTGAGGCTGCGGGCGATCGCCTGCATCGCCGCCGCCGCCAGCGGCTGTTCCAGCAGCACCACCGCGGCCCCGTTGCCGCCGCAGGCGCTGGCGCTGAAGGCCTCCACCAGCACGGCGGGGCAGCACAGGCCATGGTCCGACGTCATCGCTGGGTCTGCACGGGTGGGGAGGCATCCTCGGGCCTGAGCCCTCGCCCCATCAGGGCCCGGGCCCCGTCCTCGGCGCTGGCCTGGCCTTCGATCACGGCCACCACCTGCTCACAGATCGGCAACGACCAGCCCTCCCGCCGGCCCAGCGCCACCGCTGCCCGGGCCGTGACCAGGCCCTCCACGGTGGCGCCGATGGCCGCTGCAGCCTGCTCGCCGCCCTGGCCCTGGGCCAGCAGCAGGCCGCAGCGGTAGTTACGGCTGAGGCTGCTGGTGGCGGTGGCCAGCAGATCCCCCAGTCCGGCCAGCCCGTAGAGAGTGCTGCGGCTGCCCCCCAACCCTTCCACCACCACCCCCATCTCGGCGAGCCCGCGGGTGAGCAGGGAGGCGCGGGCATTGGCGCCCAGCTGCAGGCCGTCGCAGAGCCCGGCCGCCAGGGCCATGACGTTCTTGAGAGCGCCGGCCAGTTCCGTTCCCAGGCGGTCGCAGTTGGTGTAGAGGCGCAGGTTGGGGGCGGTGAGCTCGGCCTGCAGGCGCTCGGCCAGGCTTGGCTCCTCGCTGGCGATCACGCTGGCGGCCGGCAGCCCCTGGGCCAGCTCCGCCGCCAGGTTGGGCCCGCTGAGCACGGCGAGGGGATTGGCCAGATGACTGCGCCAGAGGCCGGTGGCGGTGAGCAGGCGATCGAGGTCGATGCCCTTGCTGCAACTCAGCAGCGGCAGCTGGGGCGGAATGGCGCCTGCAAAACGCCGGGCCAAGGGCTCGACAGCGGCCATGGCCACGGCCATCACCACCAGGTCGCAGCCCTGCAGCAGCGGCAGCGGATCGCCGCCATCCCGCCGCGACCAGCTGCGCAGCTCGTGGCCCTGGGCTCGCCAGATGCCCTCCAGGGTGCTGCCCCAGGCTCCTCGGCCGATCAGGGAGATCCGCAGGGACATCGGGGCACCGGCGCCGGTTGCGCTTGCCATCATGCGCCACACCTGAGGGCAGGGGCATGAACGTGGGGACGTCGCTGGAGCGGTGGCAGGGGCGGGCCCTGGTGGTGGGTTGCGGCGGCATCGGCGCGGCCCTGGTGCGGGCCCTGGAACAGCGGGCACCGGGGCTGGAGCGGCTGGCAACACAGCGTTCGGACGGGGCCGCCGTTGATCTGCCTGGACGGCTGCTGCGTCTGGATCTCACCTGCGAGCACAGCCTGGCGGAGCTGCGCGGCAACCTGGCGGGCGGTCCGCCGTTGCGCCTGGTGATCAACACCGCCGGGCTACTGCATGGCGAGGGCATCGCCCCGGAGAAGCGCCTGGCCCAGGTGAACCGGGCCGCCCTGCGCACCAGCTTCGAGCTGAACGCCTTTGGCCCGCTGCTGCTGGCCCAGGCCCTCGAACCCCTCTTCCCGAAGGATCTCCCCTGCCACTTTGCCAGCCTGTCGGCACGGGTGGGAAGCATCGCTGACAACCGCTCCGGCGGCTGGTACGCCTACCGCGGCGCCAAGGCCGCCCAGAACCAGCTGCTGCGCACCCTGGCCCTGGAGTGGCGGCGGCGCCTGCCCCAGATGTGTGTGAGCCTGCTGCACCCGGGCACCACCGCCACCCCCCTCTCTCAGCCGTTTCAAGCCAACGTGCCTGCAGGCCAGCTGTTCAGCCCCGAGCGGGCAGCGAGCCAACTGCTGGACGTGCTCAGTGGACTGGGGCCTGATCAGAGCGGTGGTTTCTGGGCCTGGGACGGCCAGCCCATCCCCTGGTGAGGGACCGGGTGGTGAGGGAGCGAGGGCAGCGGATCAGGCGGCGTGCCGCTGCAGCAGCTCCAGGGGGATCACCTCCAGAGTGCCCTGTTCGGTGGCTGCCAGCCGTACCGGCGGGGCCATGCCGTCCTCGTAGGCCTCCAGCCAGCGGGGTGCGCAGACGCACCAGTGGTCGCCGGGCTTGAGGCCGGGGAAGCCATAGGCGGGAGCCGGGGTGCTGAGGTCGTTGCCCTGGGCCCGGCTGTAATTCAGGAAGGCCTCGGTGACCTCGCAGCACACGGTGTGGCGGCCGTGATCGGCGTCATTGGTGCGGCAGCTGCCGTCGCGGAACCAGCCGGTGAGCGGTTCGCAGCTGCAGAGATCCAGGGGTTCCCCCAGCACGTTCAGGGCTGCCGGGCCGGCGGTGGCCTGGAAGTCGGGAGTGGCGGTCATGGTGCGGACGACGGGAAACGAGGACTGGAGCAGGGGTGAGCTGCAGAAGGGTGCGGGATCCAGGCGAAAACCTGTCCCAGGTGGTTGACGGACTGCGGGGGTGAGGCGTTAAAGGTCGTTCAGGCGGTTCGTCCGTCGTTGTGCGCACCCCCTTCATGAGCTGGGAATTCACCGAAGATGCGGCCTTTCTGGCCCTCTGCGACGCCTACAAGGAGAGCGGCGAACCCTCTGCCATGGAATTCCTGGCCCACGGGGAGGGCGCCTTCCACTTCCAGGAGCTCAGCCAGAACGCCGCCGGCGAAGGCATCGACCTGAGCGACTCCTCCGATCTGGAGGAGTTCCAGCAGGAGGTGATCGATGCCCTCGAGGAGATGTGCAGCTGAGGGTGTTCAGCCGTAGAAGAAGGTGATCTCCTTCTCCTTGAGCCCATCCCATCCGGCGGCCTTGAGGCGAGCGTCGAGGGAAGCCTGGTCGAAGTGCTTGGAGCCGGTTTTGACGATCCGGTTGCGCATCGACTTCTTCACGCCGCTGCGGGCCCGCTGGCTCTCCAGCTCCATCACCTCGTTGTAGAGGGCGAGCATCTCGGCTGGGATCGGGGTGCCGTCGAGGTCGAGGCCGGCCTGGATCGCCGCATCCACGCCGTCGGGGCCTGCAATCGCCATGGGGTCTGGGTTAGAGGGGCCCGCCCAGGCTAGGGGTGGGGCAGCTGAAACCTGGGCGGATCAGGCGCTGAAGTAGCGGGCCTGACTGTGCAGGGCCACCAGGGCGGTGGTGCTCTGTTCGGGGTGCAACTGCTCGCTCTCGTCCATGCTCAGGCCGATGCGCCCGGCACCCAGCCACTCGAGCTGCTGGCGCGAATCGCCTACGTTGGGACAGGCGGGGTAGCCGAAGGAGTAGCGGCTGCCGCGGTAGCGCTGGGCCAGCACGTCGCGCAGGGGCATCGCCGCGGGGTCGGGATAGCCCAGCTCCCGGCGAATGCGGGCATGGGTCCACTCGGCCAGGGCCTCGGCCATCTGCACCGCCAGGCCGTGGAAATAGAGGTAGTCGCTGTATTGGTCGGCTGCGAAGAGCTGCTGGGCAAAGGTGGAGGCCTGTTCGCCCATGGTCACCGCCTGCATCGGCAGCACGTCCGTTGGTGTGCTGGCGCCATCGGGGGCCTGCTCCAGGTCGCGGTAGAAGTCGGCGATGCAGTAGCGGTTGCCGGAGCGCTGGCGGGGCAGTTCAAAGCGGCCCAGTTCGATGCCGGCGGCCGCCGCTGCGGAGCCATCGGCCATACCCGTGGGATCAAAGAGCACCGCGGCGTTGCCTCTGCGACCACAGGGGAAGTAGCCATAGGCCACCCTGGGCTTGAGCAGCCCGTCCTGCAGGCAGCGTTCAATCCACTGCTGCAGCACGGGCTCGGCCTTCTCGGCCAGCATCGCCTCGTAGTCGGCCCGCGACTGCTGCTGGCTCTTGCGCAGCTGCCACTGGCCGGCGAACAGGGCGTTGCGGTCCAGGAAGGCGAACACCTCCTGCAGGTCGATGTCGGCCTCGCTGAGCACCCGGCTGCCCCAGAAGGGGGGTGTAAGCGCCGGCTGCTCGGGCACGGCGTCGGAGCGGCTGTCATCAAGCACCAGCGCTGCTGCTGCCTCTGGGCTGGACTGGCGCGAGGGTGCGTTCGGGTCAGCGGTTGATGCTTCGTGCTCCAGAGCGGTCTCCTCGCTGGGCCGCTCGCCCAGCCCCAGCCCCAGGCCCTCGGGCGTGCCGTTGAGGAAGCCCTGCTGGTCGTCCCAGCCTTTGGCAGCCTTGGCCTCCATCAACGCATCCATGAAGCGCAAGTCGGCGAAGGCGTCGCGGCCGTAAATCACCTGGCCCTTGTAGGCGGCGCGGCAGTCGCCATTCACAAACCGGGGGGTGAGGGCAGCGCCGCCGAGAATCACCGGCACGTTGATACCCGCCTGGTTGAAGGCCTCCAGGTTGTCCTTCATGAAGGCGGTTGATTTCACCAGCAGGCCGCTCATGGCGATGCAGTCCGCCTGGTGTTGTTGCTGAGCCTCGATAATCGCTTCGCAGCTCTGCTTGATGCCCAGGTTGATCACCTCGTAGCCGTTGTTGGTGAGGATGATGTCCACCAGGTTCTTGCCGATGTCGTGCACGTCGCCTTTCACCGTGGCGATCAGGAATTTGCCCTTGGCCGAGCTCTCACCCTCCGCCCTCTCCATGTGGGGTTCGAGATGGGCCACGGCCGACTTCATGGTTTCAGCGCTCTGCAGCACAAACGGCAACTGCATCTGGCCGCTGCCGAACAGCTCGCCCACCACCTTCATGCCATCGAGCAG
>JBBASN010000069.1:0-13438 GCA_040399225.1 Prochlorococcaceae cyanobacterium
ACAGCGCCAGCCAGTACGTGTTCCAGCTCTCCACCCGGCCGATGCTGCTGGTGCGGGACGACCTCTATGTGCGCCACATCAACCGGGTGATGGTGACCGTTGATGGCACCGGCGTAGGCGATGACGCCCTCAAGCTGGCCTGTGAACTGGTGCGGGAGATTCCCGGCGGCACGCTCACCGGTGTGCACGTCAGCCGCCAGGACGTGACCCCGTCCCGGGGCGGAAAGTCACCCGCCGATGAGGTGCTGGATCAGGCAGTGCAGCGGGCGCGCGGCCTCGGCGTGGAGCTCCGGGCCGTGCACCGCACCGGCAGCGACATCGGACGCACGGTGTGCTCGGCAGCCGAAGAGCTCGGCACCGACCTGCTGGTGATCGCCTCGCAGGACCGCCGTCCGGTGGTGGCCCGGGCGCTGGTGGACCTCGACCGGCTGCTGGGTAGCTCCGTGAGCGACTACATCCGGGTGCATGCCCCGGCCCCGGTGTTGCTGGTGAGGGAACCGGAAGCCAAGCGCTGAGGGGCGGTCAGGCAGAGGCCAGCGCCCGCGGGCCGCTTCAGCTGCCCTGGCGGCTGCTGGTCTGGATGTAGAGCACCAGCAGAAACACGGTGGGAACCAGGACGAACATCAGACTGGCGACAAAGCCGAGATCGTTGGTTTCCATGGCAGTGCTGTGGTTGCTGGGAGGGTATCACCGGCAACCCTGCGGCAATCCGGACGGTTCACTGGTCGTTGCGGGAGGCCTGCCCTGGTGAAGGTCTCAAGGGGATTCAGCGCCCTGCCCATCGGCGATTCTCCCTGCCTGAGATTCGGGCTCAACCCCCTCCTCCGCAGCCAGCTCGGGCTCCGGCTCCAGATCTGCCTGCTGCCAGCTGGTGGGGCCGGCCGGCAGGGGCTGGGCCAGGGCGTTGGCCACCAGCCCCTGCTTGTCGGCCAGACCCACCTGGGGCCTGGTGATCACCAGCAGCGATTGCTGCACCAGGGCCTGACAGGCCAGGCGCCACTCCTGGGGGCGACGCCGCAGCTTCTGCTCCTCCACAGCCGTGCGGGCACTGAGCGCCTGGGCGGCTGTGCCCTCCGGAACTTCCACGAAGCAGGTGATGCACTGGCCGCAACCACCGCAGTTCCCCAGGGTGCCCTTCAGCCCGTAGAGCTGAATTCCCTCCCGCAGCGCCACCTCGCGCAGGTTCTCGCCGGGATAGCACTCCACATCCCGGCCCTCGCGCACAAAGCGGATCACGGGCATGGCGATTCAGGCGGCTGGCGCCATTCTGGGCCGCCCCGTTGCGGACCGTTACCAGCGCCGCGGCTGGCGCGGTGCGCCCCTTACGATCGCCCAACCCTCCCCAGAACGTCTCCCCATGGGATTGCCCTGGTATCGGGTGCACACGGTCGTGATCAACGACCCGGGCCGCTTGCTCGCCGTGCACCTCATGCACACCGCACTGGTGGCCGGCTGGGCCGGCTCCATGGCTCTCTACGAGCTCGCGATCTTTGATCCATCCGACCCTGTGCTCAACCCGATGTGGCGCCAGGGCATGTTTGTGATGCCCTTCATGGCGCGCCTGGGCGTGACCGGCAGCTGGGGCGGCTGGAGCATCACCGGCGAGACCGGTGTGGATCCTGGCTTCTGGAGCTTCGAGGGCGTCGCTGCCGCCCACATCATTTTCAGTGGTCTGCTGTTCCTGGCCGCGATCTGGCACTGGACCTATTGGGATCTGGAGATCTGGCAAGACCCACGCACTGGCGAACCGGCCCTTGATCTGCCCAAGATCTTCGGCATCCACCTGCTACTGGCCGGTCTGGCCTGCTTCGGCTTCGGAGCCTTCCACCTCACCGGAGTCTTCGGTCCGGGCATGTGGGTGAGCGATGCCTATGGGCTCGGCGGTCACCTGGAGCCAGTGCAGCCAGCCTGGGGTCCCGAGGGCTTCAACCCCTTCAATCCGGGCGGAATCGTGGCCCACCACATCGCCGCCGGCATCGTCGGCATCATCGCCGGCATTTTTCACATCACCACCCGTCCTCCCGAGCGTCTCTACAAAGCTCTGCGGATGGGCAACATCGAGACGGTTCTGGCCTCGGCCATTGCCGCCGTGTTCTTCGCGGCCTTCGTGGTGGCCGGCACCATGTGGTACGGCGCTGCGGCCACTCCCGTTGAGCTGTTCGGCCCCACCCGCTTCCAGTGGGATCAGGGCTACTTCAAGGCTGAAATCAGCCGGCGCGTGCAGACCGCGATCGACAACGGCGCCAGCCGCGAGCAGGCCTACGGTGCCATTCCTGAGAAGCTCGCCTTCTACGACTACGTGGGCAACAGCCCGGCCAAGGGCGGCCTGTTCCGTGTGGGTCCGATGGTGAACGGCGACGGCCTGCCCACCGGCTGGCTTGGCCACATCTCCTTCACCGATAAGGAAGGACGCGAACTGGACGTGCGTCGCCTGCCGAACTTCTTCGAGAACTTCCCCGTGGTTCTCCAGGACCAGGACGGCATTGTGCGGGCGGACATCCCCTTCCGCCGCGCAGAGGCCAAGTACTCCTTTGAACAGAGTGGCGTGAAGGCCACCGTGTACGGCGGTGCCCTCAACGGCCAGACCTTCACCGATCCAGCCGACGTGAAGCGCCTGGCCCGCAAGGCCCAACTGGGTGAAGCCTTCGACTTCGACCGTGAGACCTACCACTCCGATGGCACCTTCCGCAGCTCGCCGCGCGGCTGGTTCACCTTCGGGCATGCCACCTTCGCCCTGCTCTTCTTCTTCGGCCACATCTGGCATGGGGCCCGCACCCTCTACCGTGATGTGTTCGCTGGTATCGATCCCGACCTCGGCGAGCAGGTGGAGTTCGGCCTGTTCCAGAAACTGGGCGACAAGTCGACCCGCCGCCTGCCGGAGGGCTACGTGCCCCCGGCTGGCTCCACCCTCAGCTGACCAGGAGCAGACCCCATGGAGAGCTTTGCCTACATCCTGATCTTGGCTCTGGCCATTTCCACCCTGTTCTTCGCCATCGCCTTCCGCGATCCCCCGAAGATCGGCAAGTGACCGCCCAAACGTCAACAAAACCACCATTTCGCCTGCCCCTGGAAACCCCAGGGGCTTTTTTTTGGCGGACCGTTCAGCAACAAAACGCCGCAGGGCCGTTCTCAAGCCCTTCTCAAGCGGAGATCGCATGATTAAACTCCGTAAAGTCACCCGGATGTGCGGGGATGCAATGCCCCTCCTGCCAGCACACAGACAGTCGGGTGCTGGAATCCCGTTCAGCCGACAGTGGCCGCAGCGTGCGCCGTCGTCGCGAGTGCCTGAACTGCGACTTCCGCTTCACCACCTACGAACGGGTGGAAACGGTGCCGATCACCGTGATGAAACGCAACGGCCACCGCGAAACTTTCAACCGCTCCAAGCTTCTGCATGGCCTGTTGCGCGCCTGCGAAAAAACAGGTCTTGAACCAGCCAGGCTGGAAAGTGTGGTGGATGACATCGAACTGCAGCTGCAGCAACGCACCGGTCGCGAGGTGAACAGTGCCGAAATCGGTGAGTTGGTGCTGGAGCAACTGAGTGGGATGAGCGAGGTTGCCTATGTGCGCTTTGCCTCGGTGTACCGCCAGTTCCAGGGTGTCGCTGATTTTGTGGCAACGCTGGAAGGGCTGAACCGGAGAGTGGTGAGCCGGGTGAAGCAGGCTCCATTGGCGGCCCTGTCCTGACAGAGCCTCTTGGTACAGTGGATGGTTCAGTTGGGCCGCAGGCGGTGGCTCTCTGAATCCATCTCGTCCTGCCTCCGGCAGACCGCCCGCATCCCATGACCGTGACCACTTCCGAAGCCAGTACCACCGAGGTTGATCTGGATCTGGATCTCGCCGCTGAAGCAGCAGCCGACCTCGCTATCCCGGAAGAGGTTCCCAGCGCAGATGAATCGAGCAGCCGCGGAGCAGGCCGCGACTTCGATGGAGCTGGCTTCACGCTGGATGAATTTGCCTCCCTTCTGAGCAAGTACGACTACAACTTCAAGCCTGGCGACGTCGTCAACGGCACGGTGTTCGCCCTGGAATCGAAGGGCGCCATGATCGATATCGGCGCCAAAACAGCGGCATTCATGCCCCTGCAGGAGGTGTCGATCAACCGCGTGGAGGGCCTCAGCGACGTGCTGCAGCCCGGCGAGATCCGCGAGTTCTTCATCATGAGTGAGGAGAACGAGGACGGCCAGCTCTCGCTCTCCATCCGCCGGATCGAGTACCAGCGGGCCTGGGAGCGGGTGCGCCAGCTGCAGAAAGAAGACGCCACCATCTACTCCGAGGTGTTCGCCACCAACCGTGGTGGTGCCCTGGTGCGGGTGGAGGGCCTGCGCGGCTTCATCCCCGGCAGCCACATCAGCACCCGCAAGGCCAAGGAAGAGCTGGTGGCCGACTTCCTGCCCCTCAAGTTCCTGGAGGTGGATGAGGAGCGCAACCGCCTGGTGCTCAGCCATCGCCGCGCCCTGGTGGAGCGCAAGATGAATCGCCTCGAGGTGGGCGAAGTGGTGCTCGGCACCGTGCGGGGCATCAAGCCCTACGGCGCCTTCATCGACATCGGTGGCGTCAGCGGCCTGCTGCACATCTCCGAGATCAGCCACGAGCACATCGAGACACCCCACACGGTGCTCAATGTGAACGACCAGATGAAGGTGATGATCATCGATCTCGACGCCGAGCGAGGCCGGATCTCCCTCTCCACCAAGGCCCTCGAACCCGAGCCCGGCGACATGCTCACCGATCCCCAGAAGGTGTTCGACAAGGCCGAGGAGATGGCCGCCCGCTACAAGCAGATGCTGCTGGAGCAGGCCGAGGACAACGAGCCCATGGGCGTCACCCTCGACTGATCGACACATCCCGTGGCCCAGCTGCTGCTACGGGGCGAACCGATCGGCCCGACCAACCAACCGATCCAGGCGGTGCTGTTCGACAAGGACGGCACCCTCTCGATCAGCGAGCCCATGCTCCATGCCCTGGCCGAGGCCAGGGTTTTTCATTGTCTCCGCCTGCTGGCGGCACACCACCCCGAGCTGCTGCCGGAGCAACTCGCCGAGGTGGACGACCTGCTGCGGCGGGCCTACGGCCTGGACGCCGGCGGCGTGCATCCGGCTGGCACCACCGCCGTGGCCAGCCGCAGCCACAACCTGATCTCCACGGCCACCACCCTGGCCCAGGTGGGCCTGGGCTGGCCGGAGGCCCTGGCCCTGGGCGAGGCGGTGTTTGCCGCCACCGATGGCCTGCATGGGATGGGCAGCCCGCACCATCCCCAGGCCACGGACGGACTCCACGCGCTGGTGGCGCAGTTGGCCACGGCGGATGTGCGCTGTGCGGTGATCAGCAACGACGAGCTGGCAGGCATTCAGGCCTTTCTGGCCAGCCAGGAACTGAGCGGCCACTTTCAGGCCAGCTGGAGCGCGGACCACAGCCCCTGCAAACCGGATCCGCAAGCCGTGCATGCCCTCTGCCATGAGCTGGGGGTGCCGGCCGGAGCCTGCGCCCTGATCGGCGATGCCAACAGCGATCTGCGCATGGCGCGCGCCGCGGGGGTAGCAGTGGTGCTGGGCTACACCGACGCCTGGCGCCGCCGCCCCCCCCTCGACCCCAGCTTTGCCCAGGTGCACCACTGGAGCGAGCTCACCGTCCAGGCCTGAGGCGGGGCGAAAATCCCGATGTCCGTAGTCGGGAGTGGCGGCGCGCGCCGAAAAGGTGGGGATAAGGTGGGGCACCGTTGCCTCAGGAAGGCTGCTGATGGCTCGCCGTTATGTCTTCACCTCGGAATCGGTCACCGAGGGCCATCCCGACAAGATCTGCGATCAGGTGAGCGACGCGGTGCTCGATGCCCTGCTGGCTCAGGATCCCGCCTCCCGGGTGGCCTGCGAAACCGTGGTGAACACCGGCCTCTGCCTGATCACCGGCGAAGTCACCACCACCGCCCGGGTGGACTTCAACACGCTCGTGCGGGGCGTGATCGAACGGATCGGCTACAGCGGCGCCAGGGCCGGCGGCTTCGATGCCAACAGCTGCGCCGTGCTGGTGGCCCTCGATCAGCAGTCGCCCGACATCGCCCAGGGGGTGAACGAGGCCGACGACCACGACGGCGATCCCCTCGATCTGATCGGCGCGGGCGACCAGGGAATCATGTTCGGCTATGCCTGCGATGAAACGCCCGAGCTGATGCCGTTGCCGATCAGCCTCGCCCACCGCCTGGCACGTCGCCTGGCTGAAGTGCGCCACAACGGCACCCTGGGCTACCTGCTGCCCGACGGCAAGACCCAGGTGAGCGTGGTGTACGACGACGACCTGCCGGTGGCGATCGACACGATCCTGATCTCCACCCAGCACACCGCCGAGATCGCCCTGCCCGATGGAAGCGCGATCGCCGAGGAGAAGGCCCTGCGCGAGCGCATCGCTGCCGACCTCTGGAGCCACGTGGTGGAACCGGCCACCAGCGATCTCAGCCTCAAACCGAGCCAGGAGACCACCCGCTTCCTGGTGAACCCCACCGGCAAGTTCGTGGTGGGCGGCCCCCAGGGCGATGCCGGCCTCACCGGCCGCAAGATCATCGTGGATACCTATGGCGGCTATGCCCGCCACGGCGGTGGCGCCTTCTCCGGCAAGGACCCCACCAAGGTGGACCGCTCCGCCGCCTATGCCGCCCGCTACGTGGCCAAGGCCCTGGTGGCGGCAGGCCTGGCCAGGAAGGCGGAAGTGCAGCTCAGCTATGCCATCGGCGTGGCCAAGCCGGTGAGCATCCTGGTGGAGAGCTTCGGCACCGGTGCGCTGGCCGACGCCGACCTCACGGCCCTGGTGCAGGAGCACTTCGACCTGCGCCCCGGCGCGATCATCGAGACCTTCGGCCTGCGCCAGCTGCCCCAGCAGCGCGGCGGCCGCTTCTATCAGGACGTTGCCGCCTACGGCCACTTCGGCCGCAGCGATCTCGATCTGCCCTGGGAGAACGTGGAGGCCATCGCGGCCACCCTCAAGCAGGTCACGGCCAGTCGCATCGCCGCCTGAGCCGGCCGTCCCGCCCCCGATGGCGGCAGCGCTCTACCTGGCCCTGGGAGTGGACCTGGGCAGCAGTGGGATGCGGATCGCCCTCGCCGACCAGACGGGTCAGCGAATTGCTGAACGGGCTTGCCCCTACCCGCACCCGTTCGGCGATCCACGCGGCTGGCGTGAAGGGCTGATCGCCCTCTGCAGCCGGCTGGCACCGCAGCTGCGCAGCCAGGTGGGGGCAATCGCCATCGATGGCACCTCTGGCACCCTGCTGCTCTGCCGCAGCGATGGTGAACCGGCCGCCGCTCCCCTGCACCAGGCCTTGCCCTACCACCAGGCCTGCCCGGCCCAGGCCAGCGCGGCCCTGGCCATCGTCGGCGAAGGGCCGGCGGCCAGTGCCAGCGGCAGCCTGGCCCGTGCCCTGGCCCTGCTGGAAAATGCCGCAGCCTGCGCACAGCAGGGCCCCTGGCTGCTGCGCCATCAGGCCGACTGGCTGATGGGCTGGCTGCTGGGCGACTGGCGCTGGGGAGAGGAGGGCAACAACCTGCGTCTGGGCTGGGATCTTCAGGGGCGCTGCTGGCGTGGGGCCATCGGCGGGCAGCCCTGGAGCGGCGGCCTGCCTGCGGTGCGCTCCAGCGGTGATGTGCTCGGCAGCCTGCAGCCCAGCGCAGCCCAGAGGCTGGGGCTCCCCCTGGCCTGCCGGGTGGTGGCGGGCAGCACGGATGCCAATGCGGCCGTGCTGGCGGCGGATCCCCAGCCCCGGGACGGCGTGGCCGTGCTGGGCACCACCCTGGTGCTTAAACAGTGGAGCCCGCGGCCGATCGAGGGGCCCGGCGTGAGCTGCCACCGGCTGGCCGGCCGCTGGCTGGTGGGCGGCGCCTCCAACGCCGGGGCCGGGGTGCTGCGGCAGTTTTACAACGACGCCCAACTCAGGGAGCTGAGCCGGCAGATCGACCCCAGCCGCCCCAGTGGCCTGCAGCTGCGCCCCCTGCCGGGCCGGGGCGAGCGGTTCCCGGTGGACGACCCCAGCCTGGAGCCCGTGCTGGAGCCCCGCCCCGTGAGCGATGTGCACTACCTGCAGGGCCTGCTGGAGGGCCTGGCCCGCATCGAGGCGGCGGGCTGGCAGCGCCTGCAGGCCCTGGGAGCCCCCGCGCTGGAACGGGTGATCAGCGTGGGCGGCGGGGCGGTGAACCCCCAGTGGCGGCGCATCCGGGCCCAGCAGCTGGGCGGACTGCCGGTGCTCAACCGGCCGGGCTTGAGTGCCGCCCTCGGCATGGCCAGACTGGCCGCAACCGCACTCTCCAGGCCATGAAGGATCAGCTGCGCACCTGGCTGTCGATGGCCCTGTTCGTGGTGCTGGCCGGCTACGTGAGCTTCAGCACCATCCGGCTGGGCTGGCTGCTGTGGCTGCGCTTCGCGGGCAGCTGAAGCCCATTCCAGAATCAGCCTGCTCTCCTCCCCGCTGCCATGGCCGCCGACCCCCTCACCCCCGCCGTGAGCGATCGGATCTGTCGCCACATGAACGACGATCACCCTGAGGCCGTGCTGGCCTATGCCCGCCACTACGGGGCCATCAGCGCTGCCCAGCAGGCCCGCATGCTGGCGATCCGCCCAGAGGCGATGGAGCTGGAGGTGGATGGTGCCCGCATGGAGGTGGCCTTTGACCACACCCTCAGCGACAGCGAGGACGCCCACCGCACCCTGGTGGCCATGCTGCGGGCGCTCTAGACGAGGCAATCCTGACGGCAGGTGTCCTGCCCGCCATGGCCGACCAGCCCACGCCCGCCAGCCCATGGATCCCTTTGCTGGGCCCCCTGCACTGGCTTCTCCCCCCCCTGCCGGCCCCCTGCCCGCTGCCGCCTCAGGGGCTGCGGGGGTTCACCCCCCTGCCCTGGTGGGCAGCAGTGAGCTATTCAGGCCAGGGCCGCAGGGCACTGCTGCAGCTGCGCCGTGAACCCAAGTCCGCACGCCTGGCCCCCCTGCTGCCGGGACTGGTGCGGCGTCTGCAGCAGCTGGAGCGGCCGGCCCTGCTGCTGCCGATCCCCAGCTGGAAGCGCCGGGCCAATCCGCTGCCCTGCCTGCTGGCCCGCCAGCTTCAGGCAAGGCTGCGCTGGCCCTGCCGCCCAGCTCTGCTCAGCCGCAGCCACCCGGTGCTGGGCCAGCACCGCCTGAACCGCGAGCTGCGCTGGCTCAACCAGCAAGGCGCCTTCCGCTGCCTGCACCGTCCGGGCCACGACTCCCTGCCAGCGGGCTGCCGCAGCGTGTTGCTGGTGGATGACATCCTCACCACGGGAGCCACGGCCTGCGCTGCAGCGGCAGCCCTCGAAGCGATGGGCTGGAGGGTGGCCGGGATGGCCTGCCTGGGACGAACGCCCCCGGACAGGCGGTGATCTAAGATGAGTGTGTCGCCAACGCGACGGGCCGGGATAGCTCAGTTGGTAGAGCAGGCGACTGAAAATCGCCGTGTCCCCAGTTCAAATCTGGGTCCTGGCATTGAACATTTGGGTGAGATTTTCAGTTCACTCCCAGCATTTAGCGATCAGACTTGTTGTTCACTATTTCACATCAATCTTTTGCAGTGCTCGATCGATGCACATCGGCTGCATCATCTGCATGGCGCTGCGGCCTCTGCATGGCGCTGCCGCCACTGTTGCTGCCGCTGCGGTGAGGCCCTCTGAGGCTGTTTCCGGGCCGCGCTGCCACACCAGGCAGCCACGGCTGCAGCATCCGCTGAGGCCCATGACCAGGCCACGCCTCCCGTGCCCCCCCCGGCGGCAGTGCTCCCCTGGGATCAGCAGCCCATCACGCTGGTGTGCAGATCCTGTTCACACTGGCCCACGAGGTCGGCGAGGTCGTCGAGCAGGCCCAGCACGCGACCCACCTGAACGGGATTCGTTCGGCTCATCAACGCCAGCATCGCCATGCGGATAGCCAGATCGTTCTGGGCCAGCAACACGGCGGTGGTGACATCGGCGGAAGCACCCATGGCCGGGGTGCAACCTGAGGCCGAAGCAGGGGAGCTGAGCATCACGATGGCGGAGCGACTGCCGGCAGTGTTGCCCCCTCGGCGAAGGATGGCAGGATGACCCGAGTGCTCAGGCAACCATACGGTTCGGCCCCCATGCTTGAACCCCCATCTCCCGCTGGCAATCCCTTGTCGCGCCTGGTGATTCAGAACCAGGTGTTCAACAACGCCGACAGCTATGCCCAGGCCTTCGACGAAGCCTGGCAGGAGCACGAACGCCGCAACCCCTGCCACAACCTGAACGTGGACGAGAAGGTTGCCTGGATTCAGGAGCAGTTGCACGAGCATCCGTTCCAGCTGAACCAGCCCCAGCGGGCCGCCGAGGTGGCCGTCTTCCGGGTGAGGCTGCTCGGCCTCTGAGCTGGGGCTCCGGCAAGCGGCTCGCCAGAGTGGCTGGGGAGCGTGGTTCAGGACCCTCCCACTTGTCTGCTTTTCCATCAGGTCCCCGTCATGGACACATCCCTGAGCCGGCTGGTGCGCCTCCTGTGCGGGGGCTTCAGCAACCAGCAGCAGGCCTTTGAAAATCCGCCGCTCTACGCCCACATCCTGGTGAAGCTGAGGCCCCTCCCCCAGCTGGAGCCCGGTTCCCTATTGCTCGAACAGAGCTACGCCATCAACCCTGCAGCCCCCTATCGCATCCGGGTGCTGCGCCCGGAGTGGCACGGAGATGGACTGATCATCCACAACCAGGCCCTGGCCGATGACGAGCGCTTCTGGGGAGCGGTGGAGAACGCCGAGCTGCGCGAGCGGATCCAGGCCAGCGATCTTCGCCCCCTGGACGGGTGTGCCTATCTGGTGCGTGAACAGGGTGGTGGCTTTGTGGGAGAAGTGGAGCCGGGCTGCCGCTGCTTGGTGGAACGCAAGGGCAACGTCACCTACCTGGTGAGCCGCCTGGAGCTCGATGAGCACGGGATGCGCACGATCGATACGGGCCACGATCCGCAGACCCATGAACAGCTCTGGGGATCACTGGCAGGGCCATTTGAGTTCAGCCGCACCGATGATTTCAGCGGCGACATCCCCGAAACCTGGCAGTCGGCCTTCAGGCGGTGAGGTCCTCCAGCTCCTCAAGATCAAGCTGGGAATCGGGGGCTTCGAGATCGTCCATGAAAGGCTGCTCCGGCTCCTCCAGGAACGGACCATCAATGGTGGCCGGTTGATCCACTTGTGAACGGTGCCCATCGCCGGTTCGCACCGGCTGCAGGTGACGGGCCGCCCCAGCCGCGGAGGTTGGCGCCATGCCATTGAGGAGTGACTCCAGGTGCAGCAGACGCTCTTCGGTGTCATCAAAGCGCTGCTCCGCCCCATCGCTGAGCTGCGCGGCGCCGACGGTCTGCTGCTGCAGGGCTTGGAGCTGGCACTCCTGCTCGCCCAGGCGCTCCTCCAGCTCCAGCAACCGGTAGGTGATCGTTTCAACCACCTGGGACAGGGTGTGCAGCTGCTCCGCGAGCCGCTCGTGACCCGCAGGGGCTCCAACAGCGGAGTCGACGGTCGGGGAAGCCGGATGGGAAGACGTCATAACCAGCAGCCAGGGGATCGGGACAGCCTTTGGCGGGATGGTATCGACTGCAGCCCAGCTGACCAGACCCTGCCTTTGTAACGATTCTGAAAGGGCTGGGAACAGACCGAACCAGGCCCATAGGATCCGCATTGGTGCGGTCCGATCCATTCAGCTGACTGCTGAGCCGGCAGCCGTGGTGACCATCTTCAGGCCATCCAGCATCCAGCTCATCCAGCAGTCATCTGGGCCGGCGGCCATCCGCTCCGATCCCGGCTTCCATCCTCCCGGCGCGCCGGCCAACGGATGCCCCAAGGCATCCAATCCCACGGCGTCGCCATCAGGCCCCTCACGCCCGCCCTCTTCCCATGACCCTTGCCAACGCTGCCTATCTGGGCATCGAACGCTTTGCCAGTGCGAGCCCCAAGGAGAACTGGGGCAACGCCAGTTCCGACGACAAGGCAGCCCTGATCCGTGCCGTCTACAAACAGGTGCTCGGCAATCAGTACGTGATGAACAGCGAGCGCCTTGAGGGCGCCGAGTCGCTGTTCAAGCGTGGCTATCTCAGCGTGCGTGAGTTTGTACGCCAGGTGGCCAAGAGCGGGCTCTACAAGCAGAAGTTCTTTGAAAACTGCAATCCCTACCGCTTCATCGAACTGAACTTCAAGCATCTTCTGGGCCGGGCTCCTCAGAACAAGGCCGAGATGCTGCACCACTTCACCATCCTGCAGGAGCAGGGCTACGACGCCGAGATCGACTCCTACATCGACAGCGCTGAATACCAGGAGCGCTTTGGGGAAGAAGTGGTGCCCTTCCTGCACGGCTTCAACTACAACGCCGGTCAACAGGGGCTGCAGTTCTCCTACATGTTGCAGCTCACCCGTGGGGTAGGTGCCTCCGTGCGCGGAGACCTGCTCAAGAACCAGTCCCGCCTGAACCCCTCTGTGCATGCGGAGCAGCCCCTGCCTGTGGTGAGCCCCAATGCCGCCGGGGCCGTGTTCCGCAAGGTTCCCACCGATGGCGTGACCCGCCAGGGCGTGGGTGCCGGCGAGGAAGGACGCACCTTCCGGGTTGAGATCACGGGCTTCAGCAACTACCGCCTGCACAAGCGCAGCAACCGGGTGCGTTTCATTCCCTTCAACAAACTGCTGGAGTATCAGCAGCAGATTCACCGTGAAGGTGGCCGTATCGCCAGCATCACTCCTGTGAACTGAACACACTCAACACCTTTCCTCTGAACCACCCACCATGAAGGTTTCCGCAGGCACCCGTGGCACCAGCTTCAGCAGCAGCCGTCAGGCGACATTCACCGTCACCGGAGTGAATAACAACGACTTCTCGCGTACTGCCGAGATGGTGATGAATGTGCCCTTCACACGCATGAATGAAGCGATGCGCATGGTGCAGCGCATGGGCGGCAAGATCACCGGAGTGAGTGTGAATGGCGGCGACCTCGCCGCAGCCGCACCGGCTCCGGCCCGCAAGAAGGTAACCAGCAAGGCCAGCAAGGATTGAGCCCTGCCAGCGCCGAGCCCCACAGGAGTTGCGTCGTGTCGCCCCTCCCATGGATCGGCACGACACCCTCAGAGGGTTCCTGCTCCCCACTGAACCACCAAGGCCCCGGCAGGGGCCTTTTTTGTGCCCGCCCTCCCCCGGGGCACGTCCGTGGGCACTCCGGCAGCACAGCAGAGGCGATGGAATGCAGATCCCTTGGCAGCACTTGCTTTTATCCGGGTGACCATTTGTTAACCGGCCCTCAGCCAGGCCCACCAGGAGACAAGAATGATCCGAACCAAGTTGACGCATACCTGGCTGCTGCGGACCCGCTGGTCCACCGCCTCTGGGTGACGGTCAACCTGGGACCTCACCACCCTCCCCGACCCCCGTCGAGAACAGGAGCTCTTCAATGTTTGACGCCTTCACCAAGG
>JBBASN010000070.1:0-13370 GCA_040399225.1 Prochlorococcaceae cyanobacterium
TGGTGAAGCCCTTCAGCCCCAAGGAGCTGGAGGCCCGCATCCGCTGCGTGCTGCGGCGGGTGGAGAAGGACAGCGTGGCCGGCATCCCCAACTCCGGCGTGATCAGCGTCAGCGACCTGCGCATCGACACCAACAAGCGCCAGGTATACCGGGGCGACGAGCGCATCCGCCTCACCGGCATGGAATTCAGCCTGCTGGAGCTGCTGGTGAGCCGCAGCGGCGAACCCTTCAGCCGCGGCGAGATTCTCAAGGAGGTGTGGGGCTACACCCCGGAGCGTCACGTGGACACCCGGGTGGTGGATGTCCACATCTCCCGGCTGCGCTCCAAACTGGAGGATGACCCGGCCAACCCCGAGCTGATCCTCACGGCTCGCGGCACCGGCTACCTGTTCCAACGCATCGTCGACCCCGTTGCCCCCGAAGGAGCCTGACAAGCGCACCAAGCCCAGCCGCACGATCCGGCGGCTGGTGATCTGGTATCGCCGCAACGCCGCCGTCACCAGCCTGGTGGGCACCGCCACTTCGGCGGCCAGCACCGCCGGCAGCGTGGCCGGCGCCGCCACCAACGCCGCCACCTCGGCAGCCAATACGGTGCTGCAGCCCCTGGTGTTCGACCCCCTGCGGCGCCTGCAGCGGGGATTGGGGGGGCCGGACGAAGACGCCCCGATCAACGACGCCGACCGCCTGTGGGTGGCAGTGGATGGCATGGGCGGCGACCATGCCCCCGGCCCGATCCTGGAGGGCTGCCTGCAGGCCGTGGAGCGCCTGCCCCTGCGGGTGCGCTTCGTGGCCGAGATCGAGCGGCTGATGCCGGCCATCGCCGAGCTGGGTCTGCAGGGCCAGCTGGATCTGGCCATCGCCCGGGGGCTGATCCAGCTGGTGCCCAGTGGCCCCTCAGTGGGCATGGACGAGGAGGCCACGGTGGTGCGCAAGAAGCGTGATGCCAGCATCAACCTGGCCATGGACCTGGTGAAGCGGGGCCAGGCCACCGCCGTGTACTCCGCCGGCAACTCGGGCGCCGTGATGGCCTCGGCGATCTTCCGCCTGGGCCGGCTCAAGGGGGTCGACCGTCCCGCCATCGGCGCCCTCTTCCCCACCCGTGACCCGGAGCAGCAGGTGCTGGTGCTCGATGTGGGCGCCAACATGGACTGCAAGCCGGAATGGCTGCACCAGTGGGCCCTGGTGGGCAACATCTACAGCCGGGACGTGCTGCAGGTGGGCCGGCCTCGCATCGGCCTGGTGAACATCGGCGAAGAGGAGTGCAAGGGCAACGACCTCTGCCTGCGCACCTACCCGCTGCTGGCTGCTGAATCCCGCTTCAACTTCGCCGGCAACTGCGAGGGGCGCGACATCCTCTCCGGCAACTTCGACGTGGTGGTGTGCGATGGCTACACCGGCAACGTGCTGCTCAAGTTCCTGGAGAGCGTGGGCAGCGTGCTCCTGGACGTGATCAAGGTGGAACTGCCCCGCGGTCGACGGGGGAAGGTGGGATCAGCGTTTCTGATCAACAACCTGCGCCGGATCAAGAAGCGGCTCGACCATGCCGAACACGGCGGCGCCCTGCTGCTGGGCGTGGATGGGGTGTGCGTGATCGGCCATGGCAGCAGCAAGGCCCTGTCCGTGCTCAGCGCCCTGCGCCTGGCCCATTCCGCCGCCAACCATCACGTGATGGACGACCTGCACGCCCTCGGCGAACCGGCCGGGGGCGCGGTGGCCTGTGGTTGACTGAGCCAATCTGCGGGCTATCCCGTGCCGCTCGGCGTGTCGCTCAGCCTCTCAGGCCCCGACAAGCGGGCTCAACCCCATCACGGCATGGCCCTGGTGGGCTGCGGCAGCGCCATGCCCGCCGCCAGTGTCAGCAACACCGACCTGAGTCGGCGGGTGGAGACCAGCGACGACTGGATCCGCAGCCGCACCGGCATCGGCGCCCGGCGCATCTCCGGCCAGGATGAGTCGCTCACGGTGCTGGCCAGCCGGGCGGCCGAGGCGGCCCTGGCCCACGCCGGCTGGCAGCCGGAGGAGGTGGACCTGATTCTGCTGGCCACCTCCAGCCCGGACGACCTGTTCGGCACGGCCCCGCGGATCCAGGCCGCCATCGGTGCAAGCGGGGCCGTGGCCTTCGACCTCACCGCCGCCTGCAGCGGCTTTCTGTTCGCCCTGGTCACTGCCAGCCAGTACATCGCCAGCGGCGCCGTGGGCCGGGCACTGGTGATCGGCGCCGACCAGCTCAGCCGCTGGGTGGACTGGGACGATCGCCGCACCTGCGTGCTGTTCGGCGATGGGGCGGCAGCGGTGGCGGTGCAGGCCTGTGCCGCCGAGGACAGCGGGCTGCTGGGCTTCCGCATGCGCTCCGATGGACGCCGCAACGCCTGTCTCACCCTGGCCCAGCACGACACGCGCGAGCCGCTGCTCGACCAGCTCTCCGCCCAGAAAGGGGGCTTCGCCCCGATCCAGATGAACGGCCAGGAGGTGTACAAATTCGCCGTGCGGGAGGTGCCCCAGATCCTCGAGGAACTGCTGGAGCACACCGCCACCCGGCCCGAGCAGCTCGACTGGCTGCTGCTGCACCAGGCCAACCAGCGCATTCTCGACGCGGTGGCCGAGCGCTTCGCCATGCCCCAGGAGCGGGTGCTGAGCAACCTGGCCCACTACGGCAACACCTCCGCCGCCACGATTCCGCTGATGCTCGATGAAGCCGTGCGCGATGGCCGGGTGCGGCCTGGCCACCTGCTGGCCAGCAGCGGCTTCGGCGCCGGCCTGAGCTGGGGGGCAGCGCTGCTGCGCTGGAGCGGCCCGCAAGCTGCGGCCTAACCTCCGGAGCCAACACACGCACAGCGACAGCATGGCGATTGCCTGGGTGTTTCCCGGCCAGGGTTCCCAGAAGCTGGGGATGGCCGCCGGTGTGCTCGAGCTGCCAGGGGCCCGGGAGCGCTTCGCCGAGGCCTCAGACCTGCTGGGGCGCGACCTGCTGGCCATCTGCGACGGCAGCGCAAAAGGCCCTGACGCCGACCTGAACAGCACCGGCAACACCCAGCCAGCCCTCTACGTGCTGGAGAGCCTGCTGGTGGACGGGCTGCGGGCCCAGGGCCGCACGGCCGATCTGGTGGCCGGCCACAGCCTGGGGGAACTCGTGGCGCTCTATGCAGCCGGGGTGTTCGACTTCACCACGGGCCTGGGGCTGATCCAGGCCCGCAGCGCCCTGATGGCCGAGGCTGGCGGCGGGGCGATGACGGCCGTGATGGGCTTCGATCGCGCCGAGCTGGACGCCCTGGTGGCCGGCCATGACGGCGTGGTGATCGCCAACGACAACAGCAGCGCCCAGGTGGTGCTCTCCGGATCGCCGGAGGCCGTGGCCCAGGTGAGCAGCGCGCTGACATGCAAGCGCGCCATCCCCCTGGCCGTGAGCGGCGCCTTCCATTCCCCGTTCATGGCCGGGCCGGCGGCCCGTTTCGCCGCCACCCTGGACACGGTGGCCTTCGCCGATGCCGCCATCCCCGTGCTCAGCAACACCGACCCCACCCCCCAGACCGACGGGGCAGCCCTCAAACAACGGCTGCGTGACCAGATGACCACCGGCGTGCGCTGGCGGGAAACCATGGACGCCCTGGTCGCGGCCGGGGTTGACACCACGGTGGAGATCGGCCCCGGCAACGTGCTCAGCGGGCTGATCAAGCGCAGCTGCCCGTCGATCAGCACCGCCCAGGTCGCCGGCGCCGCCGATCTGGGACTGTGAGCAGCCCGGTGAATGCCGTGAAACGTGCATTGAGGCGGCGCCGGCGGGCTGAGCCGCCAGCCCTGATCCGCACGCCGAGCCCAAGCCTCACCTACCGGCTGATCAGCTACCTGCTGGTGTTCCCGATCTACAGGCTGCTGTTCCGGGGCCGCACCGCCGGCAACGGCCACGTCCCCCTGGAGGGGGCCCTAGTGGTGGTGGCCAACCATGGCTCCCACATCGATCCGCCCCTGCTAGGGCATGCCCTGGGCCGGCCGGTGGCCTTCATGGCCAAGGCCGAACTGTTCCGGGTGCCGCTGCTCGGCGCCATCATCCGCGCCTGCGGGGCGTATCCGGTGGCCCGCGGCGCCAGCGACCGGGAGGCGATCCGCACCGCCACCGACCGCCTGGAGGAGGGCTGGGCGATCGGGGTGTTCATCGACGGCACCCGCCAGCGCGATGGCCGGGTGAACGCTCCCCAGGCCGGCGCGGCCCTGCTGGCTGCCCGGGCCGGGGTGCCCCTGCTGCCGGTGGCGATCATCAACAGCCACCGGGCCCTGGGCCCCGGCGGCGGGCGACTGCGTCTGGTACCGGTGCACATCCGTATCGGCACCCCGATCTCCCCGCCACAATCGCGGCGGCGGCCCGATCTGGAGGCGGCCACAGCCGCCTGTCAGCAGCAGATCAACGACCTGCTAGAGCAGGGATTGGTGGGCAGCGACGACCTGCTCAGTGCCCGGGTCCCAGATGCTCTGCCGCCCAGTGGCGCAGATCACGACCCGTAACAACCCAGAGCACCGCCCGCAGGCCATCGCCCCAGATCTTGCGGCGGCCCTCCGGACGGCAGAGGTCACCGCAGTCGACCGGCTCAGGCGTGAGCTGAATGCCGCGGCTGCCGGCCACCACCCGGCCCACCAGCATCGCCCGGTCCATGTGGTCACTGCTGGTGACGAGCAGGGCATGGCGGATGCGGGCCCGCTGCAGATCGTCCACCAGTGAGGTGAAGTTGGAGAGGGTGTCCCGGGCGCGGTAGTCGAGCTGCACCTGGCCGGGGGGAAGACCCTGGCGCTGCTCGAACAACCAGTGGGCGTATTCGGGATTGCTGCCTCCGCTCACCACCACGGGCAGACCGAGCTCCTGGGCCAGCGCGGCGGCGTGACGCTCCCGGTCCAGATCCCCTCCCAGGACAAGAATCATCTGGGGCGGCGGCGGGGTGGGCCACCACCAGCCGCGCGAGAGCCAGAGCAGCCCGGCAGCTGCGAGCAACAACCCAAGGCGCAGCAGCGGCAAGCGGCGCCGGGGGCGTCTGTTGGCGGCAGGCTGAGGGGAGGATGGCCGATGGGAGTGGCGCCGGTTGCGGGGGGGCTGGGCAGGCATTCCCATCAGGCCAGCGCCACGGGCGAGGTGGGGTAGATCGGCAACACGGGCTGCCAGGGGGCCGGCAGGGCCTGGGCATGGGCCGTAGAGGCCAGATCGAGCAACGCCAGCACATCGGCCGCTCCGTCCTCCGCAACCGGCAGCCAGGGGGCGGGCCTGAGGAGCTGGAGGGCCGCATGATCGGCGTGCAGCCGCGGGGCCAGCCACTCGCGCATCGCTCCTGGACGGTCGGGGTCCGGACCGTAGAGACCCGCCACCAGTCCGCGCCGCGGCAGCTCCTGCACCAGCCAGGTGGGACAGTCCAGATACAGGCGGCGGGCCATCAGCAGCAGGCTGCCCACCCCGTCGAGGGGCAGCGCCAGCTGCTGGGCCAGGGTGCGGGCCAGCACCACCGTGAGCCGGGTGCTGGTGAAGCCCCCTGGGCCCGTGGCCACGGCCAGGCGCGCCAGGGCCGGCCACTCAGCGGCAGGGCACACCACCTCCACGCTGCTGAGCAACACGTTGGCCAGGGCCCGGCCGGGGTTGAAACAGCGGATCCGGTCGGGTCGGGAGCGGTCGAGCCAGCGCAGCCCCACGCCCAGCTCAGCGCCACTGCTGTGCAGCGCCAGCACGGTGCCCCCCGGGGCTGGAGCGAAAGCGATTTTAGCAGGGGAGGCTGCGGTCATCAGGCCGGCTGGGAGGATGGAGGGCTCGCTCAGGCCGGCAGGGGCTGGCCAGGCCGCAGCCGCAGCCAGCGACCGGGCTCGGCCTCAAAACTCTCACAGGCGCGCACATCCCACTCCACCCCCACCCCTCCGCCGGGGAGGTCGAGCACCTGCACGTGGATGCGCGGCTGCCTCGGCTGAAAGTCGGGGCTGGAGGAAAGGTGGGCCACGCCGTGCTGGCGTTCAACCGCGTGGTAGGCCTGACAGCGGTCGACCCAGCAGCAGTCCACGCAGATGCACATTCCGGCCGAACCGCGCCAGACCCCCATTCTGGCGGCCACGGCTGCTTCTGTTGAACAGGCTGCTCCTGGTGAGCTGGAAGCCCTGCTCTGGAGGGCGCTGGCCGCGGAACACTGGCCGCTGCCGCGTGAGGGACTGCCCCCTGGGACGGCGCTGGTGGGGGGAGCGGTGCGGGACGCCCTGCTGGGCCGGCTGCGCGCCCGGCCCGACCTCGATCTGGTGGTGAGCCATGGGGCCATCCGCCTGGCCCGTGACCTGGCCAGGCAGCAGGGCGGCACCTGTGTGGTGCTCGATGCCGAGCGGGACATGGCCAGGCTGGTGCTGGGGGGCTGGACCATCGATCTGGCCCGCCAGCAGGGGCCGGACCTGAGCGCCGATCTGCAGCGCCGCGACTACAGCGCCAACGCCTTGGCCCTGCCCCTGCAGGCCGGGGGACGACTGCTCGATCCCACCGGCGGACTGGACGACCTCCGCCGCGGCCAGCTGGTGGCCGTGAGCGAGGCGAATCTGCTCGACGATCCGCTGCGCCTGCTGCGCGGCGTGCGGCTGGCCTGGGAGCTGGGCCTGGAGCTCGATGCCACCAGCCTCGGCTGGATCGGCTGCCACGCCGAACGGCTGGGCGAGGTAGCCGGCGAACGGGTGCTGGCGGAGCTGGAACGGCTGGCCGCCAGCAGCGAGGGGCATCAAGGCCTGGCCCAGGCCCTCAGCCTGGGCCTGCTGCAACGCTGGGGCACCGATCCGGCGGCCGGAGTCCCACTGGCCGACCTGGGCCAGGCGGCGGCGGCGGAGCGGGGCCTGGGCCGCGCGGACACCCTCCGCCTGCTGCCGCTGGCCCGGCTGGCCACCCTGCTGCCTGGAGCTGCGGTGCGCCAGCTGCGCGGCTCCCGCCGCCTGGAGCACAGCTGCAGCCGCCTGCGCCGCTGGTGGGCGGAACTTCAGGACGGCAGCGCCGGGCTCGATGGCCTGGGCGAGGCGAGCCGGCTGCAGTTGCAGCAGGAGCTGGAGGGGGAGCTGCCGGCCCTCTTGCTGAGGCTGCCGTTGCCGGGGGCGCGGGAGGCAGTCCTGCACTGGCACGATCCCGACCACCCGCTGTTTCACCCCCGCCCCCCCCTCAATGGCGAGGACCTGGGCAAGGCCCTGGGGCTGGCCGCCGGTCCCCAACTGGGCGCACTGCTGCACCACCTCTGCCTGGAGCGGGCCTTCGGGCGCATCCCCCCAGCCGGGGCGGGGCAGCGCGATCAGGCGCTGCTCAGCGCCCGCCGCTGGCTGGACAGCCGCCGTGGTTAACTGCTGGGTGAAAAGGCGTGAGACTGAGGTTTGTCCTCGTCGGCTGTTCATCATCAGCTGCTCATCGCCAACTGGCTTTTTCATCACCAGCCCATTGGCTGTTTCATCGCCAGCCCTTGGCTGTTTCTTTGCCAGCGGAAGTATTTCCCCTTTCTCTTTCCCGTTCCCTCCCATGAGCGTTCGTCTCTACGTCGGCAACTTGCCGCAGTCCTTTGATGCCCAGGAGCTTGAGGCCCTGTTCACCGGCGTGGGAGAAGGGGTGCGCTTCAAGCCTGTGTACGACCGGGAAACGGGTGCCTGCCGCGGCTTCGGTTTCGCCAATGTGGACGATCAGAAACAGGCAGAGGCCGTGATCAGCGCACTCAACGGCCGCCAGTTCGGTGGCAATGCCCTGCGCATCGAGGTGTCCGAGCGCAAGGAAACCCGCCCAGCCGGTGGCTCCGATCGCCGCAACGGCGCCAATCCCACTCCCCTGCGCCAGGTGGCGAACAAAGTGGTGCATGCCGATCAGGTGAACAGCGAAGCTCCTGATCCCCGCTGGGCCGGTGAACTGGCCAAGCTCAAGCAGCTCCTCGACAACCAGAAGGCCACCGTCTGAGCCAGGTCCCTGCCCAGATCTGGTCCTGGAGGGGCCACCGCATCAGCGTTCTGAGGGCGGGTGATCCAGCAGCTGCCAACCGGGTGCTGCTGGTGCATGGATTTGGCGCCTCCAGCGGCCACTGGCGCCATACCGTGCCTGTCCTGGCTGGCGATGCGGAGGTGCTGGCTGTGGATCTGCTGGGTTTCGGCGCCAGCGATAAGCCTCCCTCCTGCCTGCCGGGGGAGATCCCCAGAACAGGCTCCGTCCGTTACGGCTTCGACCTGTGGGCTGAGCTTGTGGCCGATCTGGCCCGGGAATTCAACCCTCCGAGCCTGCAGAGCCTCCATCTGGTGGGCAACTCCATCGGCGGCATGGTGGCCCTCACCGCTGCCCGCCTGCTGCGCCAGCGTCGGCAGCCGCCATGCCAGGTGGTGCTGATCGACTGCGCCCAGCGCACCCTCGACGACAAGCGCCTGGCCGAGCAACCCGCCCTGGCCCGGGCCGGCAGGCCCGCCCTCAAACAGCTGGTGCGCCAGCGCTGGCTGCTGGCTCCCCTTTTCCGGGTGCTGGCCCAGCCGCGGTTCATCCGCCGGGTGCTGGCCCAGGCCTATCCCACGGGTGCCCATGTGGATGAGGAGCTGGTGAGTATGCTGCACCGCCCCAGCACCGACCCCGGGGCCATCGAGAGCTTCCGGGGCTTCGTGAACCTGTTCGACGACCATCTGGCCCCCCAGCTGCTCGCCGAGCTGAGTGAGCCCCTGGACGCCGGGCTAGGCCCGGTGCCGGTGCGGCTGCTCTGGGGCGAACGGGACCCCTGGGAGGATCCCGCTGAGGCCCGGGCCTGGGCCGGCCTGTATGGCTGCGTGGCCGAGCTGGTGGTGCTCCCCGGCGTGGGCCATTGCCCCCATGACGAGGCTCCGGAGCTGGTGAATCCGATCCTGCGACGCTGGATCCTGGGTTCGGCCGCCTGATGGGATGGGGGTGTGGGGGCGGTGCCCCAACGCCACCTTCAGCGGGCCTGGGACACCATGTAAGAGAAGGGCAGATCGAGCAATTTGCCGGCACGGGGCACGTAGGCCCGCTTGCTGAACACGTCGTAGTTGTGCTGCTCGATCACATCTAGAATGCCGCGGTAGAGCCGCAGCGATGCCCACACCGGCCAGCGGGCATCGGGGGCAAGCCAACGCACTCCAGCCTCGGAGCGGGCGAACCAGGCCCGGGCCCGCTCCAGCTGGAAGCGCATCAGGGCCCGCCAGTTGTCATTGAGCACTCCATCAAGCAACTCCTGCTCGCTGTATCCGAACTGCTTGATTTCATCGAGAGGGAGATAGATGCGCCCCCGCCCGCGATCTTCTCCCACATCCCGGAGGATGTTGGTGAGCTGGTTGGCAATGCCCAGGGCCACGGCCGCGTCCGAGGTGTCCGGGCGTTCGCTCCAGGGAGCGGAGGTGTAGGCCGGATCCACCCCCATCACCTCCTGCGTCATCAGCCCCACCGTGCCGGCTACCCGATAGCAATAGAGCTCAAGATCGGCGAAGGTGGCATAGCGATGGCATGCCAGATCCATGCGCATCCCCTCGATCATGTCCAGATAGGGCTGGATCGGCTGGGGATAGCGGTTGAGGGTGTCGCGCATGACCAGATCCAGGCCATCGCGCACCTGCCCATCGAACAGGTCACGGGTGCGCAGCTCCCAGGCATCCAGCCGCTGGGCCAGCTCAGGCACCGGGCGGCGTTGGGCCTCTGGGCTGTCCATCAGTTCGTCGGTGCGCCGGCACCACACGTAGATCGCCCAGATGGCCCGCCGCTTGTCCGGCGGCATCAGCAGGGTGCCCAGGTAGAACGTCTTTGCCCACTCGGCCGTTTCCCGCCGGCAGGCCTCGAACGCCTCCTCCAGGGACGGCAGGGCTGAAGCCCCTGCCGTCTGCTCCGCCAGCCCCTCAGCACCGCTCAAAACACGGCCACTCAAACCGCAGCCAGATTGCCAGCAGCAACGGCCTCCAGGCCTGAAGCCGAACGGGAGATGGCCTCGGCACACTGCTTGCCACTGAGCACCGCTCCCTCCATTGAGGCCAGGTAGCGCTGCATGGTGTAGCAGCCCGCCAGGAAGAAATTGGCGATCGGGCTGGCCTGGTCGGGCCGCAGCTGCTGGCAGCCGGGCACGGTCTTGTAGACCGACTGGGACGTCTTCACCACGATCGCCTTGCGCAGCTGGGCTTGGTCGTCGCCCGTGAAGTGCATCGGGAAGAGGCGCTTGAGTTCCTCCATCGTGGCGGCCACGATGTCGTCGTCGGAGCGGCCGATCCAATCTTTGGCGGGGGCGAACACCAGCTCGAGCATCGAGCGCTCGGGATCTTCATATTCCCTGCAGGTGTTGCTCATGTCGGCATACACGCTCAGCAGCGGGCTGCGGCTGAACAGCAGGTGGTCGATCTCGGTGAGCTTGCGGTCGAACCAGAGGTGGATGTTGATCACCGGCACGCCGTTGAGGCCTTCGAGCTTCTGGAAATAGGGAATCTCCTTCCAGGGTCCTGGGATCAGCTTCTTGAAGGGATCCACCGGCATGGCGCTCACATAGGCATCTGCCTTGAGGGTGTAGCCCTCCTGGCCCTTGATGCCGCCGATGCGGAAGCCTCTCACCGTGCCGTCGGGGTTGAGCTCAATCTCGCGCAGGGGAGCATTGAGATGCACCTCGCCGCCGCGCTCAGTGACGTAGTCCACGATCGGCTGGCAGAGCCGCTGGGGTGGGTTGCCATCGAGGAAGGCCATCTTCGAGCCGTCGCTCTCCTGCAGGAAGCGATTGAGGGCCGTGAGCACCACCGTGCTGGAGATCTCGTCGGGATCGATGAAGTTGAGCGCCTTGGCCATGGCGATGAACACCTCATCGTTCACCCGCTCGGGGATGTTGTGCAGCCGCAGCCATTCGGTCCAGGAATACTGGTCGCACTCCTCCACGTACTGCTGGCCGCGCAGCATCGCCGGCACCAGACCGATGCCGAAGGCGATCTTCTCCGGCCAGGTGAGCAGGTCGTTGTTGCCGAGGATCGCCGCCACGCCGTTGAAGGGAGCGGGGATGTCGGGGAAGTCGAAGCGGCTGTAGGTGCCGGGGGTCTCCTTCTGGTTGAAGATCATCGAGTGGCTCTTCCACTGCAGCCGGTCCTCGATGTCGAGCTCCTTGAACAGCTGGCGCATGTTGCGGTAGGCGCCGAAGAAGATGTGCAGACCGGTCTCGTACCAGTCGCCGTCCTCGTCCTGCCAGGCCGCCACCTTGCCGCCGAGCACGTCCCGGGCCTCCACCACCACCGGGGTGTGGCCGGCGTCGCAGAGGTACTTGGCACAGGCCAGACCAGCCAGGCCAGCACCGGCAATGGCGACGCGCATACCCAAGACAGGAACCAGTGGCAACCATAGGGTGAGCGCCGTCAGCACGGGGCAGGGCGACGGTCCTGGCCAGGGGCCGGGAGTGGCGGCCGAACCTTGGCCCCCTGAGATCCCTACCTAAAGTTGGCGTTCCGGGTGTTTTCCAAGCCATGGCCGACCAGCTGCTCAAATCCACCACCCGTCACGTGCGGCTGTTCACCGCCCGGGTGGAGGACGGCAACCTGATTCCGGACCCGGCCCAGCTCACCCTCGATCTCGATCCGGACAACGAGTTTCAGTGGGATGGGTCCGTGCTGGAAAAAGTGCAGCAGCGCTTCCGGCAACTGGTGGAGGCCCAGGCAGGTGCCGACCTGAGCGAGTACAACCTGCGCCGCATCGGCTCGGAACTGGAGGGCACCATCCGCCAGCTGCTGCAGGCCGGCGAGCTGCGTTACAACCCCGATTGCCGGGTGCTCAACTATTCGATGGGTCTGCCCCGCACCCCTGAAGCCCGATGACCCGCTCCCCCCGCAGCCGCTACGACGAAGACCGCTACGCCCAGGACGACCGCTACGCCGAGCGCTACGGGCGGGGATCCGGCCGTCCGCCCCGGCAGCAGGCAGGCGCCGGGCCCGGCGGACCCGGGGGAGCTGGAGGCGGCCAGGGTGGCCCGCCGGTGCAGTTCAACCTGAGCACCCTGGCCGTGCTCGCCGGTGTGCTGGTGGTGGGGATCGGCATCGGCACCGGCATCGCCAGCACCACCCAGGGGAACCAGGGCAACATCGCCAGCTCCCAGCAGCTGGACATGGCGGTGCCTGATCCGGAGTTCTGCCGCCAGTGGGGCGCCAGTGCCTTCGTGATGGACGTGGAGATCTACACCACGATGAACCCGAGCACCAGCTTCGTGACCCAGCCGATCCTGCGGCCGGGCTGTGTGATCCGGCGGGAGAACTGGAGCGTGCTCCAGAAGGAGGGGGCCGTCACCGCCGAGCAGATGCGCCAGTGCAAGCAGCGGATGAACACCTTCGCCTACGTGGGCTCGGTGAAGGACAAGCCGGTGGTGCGTTGCGTTTACCAGACCGACATCCGCGACAACCAGTTCGTGACCCGGGGCGTGGCCGACGACACCGTGGGCGTGACCCCGGAAGCCGATCAGTTCTGAGGGGAGCTCTCAGGCCTGGACAGCCGCCACGGCGTCGGCGCTGGCCTGCGATTGCAGCGGCCGGCGCAGGGGACTGTCGGCGCTGGCAAACACCGGCAATACCTCCCTCCGGAAGGCGTCGGCGGCCCGGGAGCAGTAGCGGGCCGGGTGGGTGATCAGCTTGAGCTGGCGGCGCACCAGCAGATCGGCCACCTGGGGGCGGTGCAGAGTTCCGGCGGAGAGCTCCCTCTCGATCGACACCACCGGCAGGAAGGCCGCTCCCAGGCCGCTCTGCACGGCATTCTTGATCGCTTCGAAGGAATTGAGCTCCATCTCGATTTTCAGCCGTGCCACATCCAACCCGGAGCGGGCCAGCAGCTGATCCACCATCTTGCGGGTGGTGGATTGGGCATCAAGGCACACGAAACCGAGGCGGTAGAGGTCGTCCTTGGTGAGCTCAGCCAACCGGGCCAGAGGATGCTTGACCGGCAGCACCAAGGCCAGTTCATCACTGGCGTAGGGCACCACCTGCAGCAGTTCATTGAGCTCTGTGGGCAGCTCGCCACCGATGATCGCCAGGTCCACCTGGCCGTTGGCCACGCTCCAACCCGTCCGACGGGTGCTGTGCACCTGCAGCTGCACCGCCACATCCGGGTACTTCTGGCGGAACAGGCCGATCATCCGCGGCATCAGATAGGTGCCGGTGGTCTGGCTCGCGCCCACGATCAGGGAGCCACCGCGCAGGTTGTGGAGATCCTCCAGCGCGCGACAGGCCTCCTGGCACTGGCTGAGGATGCGGTCGCAGTAGCTGAGCAGCAGGTGACCGGCCTCGGTGAGCTGGGCCTTGCGGCCGCCCCGGTCGAATAGCGAAACGCTCAGCTGCTTCTCCAGGTTCTGGATCTGCAGGCTGACCGCCGGCTGGGTGACGTACAGGCTGTCGGCGGCCTTCTTGAAGCTGCCCTCGCTGGC
>JBBASN010000071.1:0-4683 GCA_040399225.1 Prochlorococcaceae cyanobacterium
ACTCGAAATCGATGGTGTTGGCGTTGGCGGTGATGAAAGGGATGTTGCCGATGGATTTGTCGTCGGCCGTGCGTGTGATCAGACGGGTGATCCAGTTGAGCATTTTGCCTTCCTGTTCCACCTGCGTTTGCAGGGTATCGCGCAGCAACTGATTGGGATCATTCACCAGCACCTGGGTGATCTCCGCAGGCAGCGATCCTGTGCGCACCGCCGACGGAATGGAGAGGTTGTATTCCTCAAACGGATTGGCACTGCCGGGTTCGGGGGGTGTGCCTCCGATCGGAAAGGGGACGGTATTGGCAGGCGGGATGCCGGGGATGCGGTCGTACTCCGCCTCCTGGGCAAAGCCGACGGTGCAGAAGGCATTGCCGTGGGGGATTGTGCCCAGCCTGGCGATGCTGG
This sequence comes from Prochlorococcaceae cyanobacterium, assembly GCA_040399225.1. Taxonomy (GTDB): domain Bacteria; phylum Cyanobacteriota; class Cyanobacteriia; order PCC-6307; family Cyanobiaceae; genus NIES-981. Next base: position 403 of record JBBASN010000071.1, read on the forward strand.
CATCAGCGCTTGGTGCGGTGGTGGCAGGAATGTTCAGAAACATTCCAGGCTCGATATGGAGGGCCCCACCGGATCCGGCATCGGTGACCCGGTGCATGTAGGTGACGCCGTAGATTGCCATGTCCTCCTGCAGGCTGCCGCGGTTGAACACCGGCGAGCCGATGGTGGTGAATTCAACCGTTTCATGCAGCATGTTGAGCTGCAAAAAAAAGCCGTTCTTGGCCTCGGGCCCAAAGTGGGGCCTGGCGATCAGGCTGAACCCGGTGCCTTCCCAGTAGCCGGGCAGGTCTTGGAGGGCTCCAAGTTTTTCGCACAGCGAAGCCTGGGACATGACGGCACGTTTGCGTGCCATCAAGGGGGTGGGATCGGAGGACGTCATCAGAGCGGATGGGGTGTGAACAGTGGGGCTGAAAGCAGACAAGAGTAATGAAGCTTTGTAAGGGCGCCAGAACTGAGCTGACTTGATGCAAGTGCGGCTTTCAGCATGGCTTGTGCCAACGTACCCAGGCTAATTCTGGCGACTGGGACTGGCAACAGTGTGATCGCCTGAAGACCTGGACAGCGATGGATCGAGGCAGGGCTCAGGCGAAAAAAGTATGGCTGAGGCCTGTTGATTGGTTATTGTTGTTCGGTCTGCCAGTGGATCTGAAGATTCTATTGTGTATTGGGTGATCGTGGATAGCCAGGATTGCTGTTTTGTGGGCGTGATCTGGGGCCGGGCTGATCGTAATCATTCGGGCGTGAGGGCCGCGGCCTGCTGCCAGGCCAGGGCGCAAAGTCGATGAGCAGAGGCAGTAGCAGCATTGGATTGACTGATGGATTGACTGATGAATTGCTGCTGCGCTCTGGCTCAGGTTCGGGCAATGTGACGCCGGGTACATGGGCTTGAAGATAATCCTCAAGTGCCCCCTGGCTGGGAAGTCGCTCCCGAAATCCGCTGAAATGTGGCCCATCGATGATGCGCTGATAATCCTCTGGAGTGAGATCCACCACGGTGGTGAATCCAGGCCCTTGATAGAAGCGCCAGCGCTGGCCACTGTTGACCACCGTGGCGGGTTTTGAAGCCGAGAGATCAGGATCCAGGGGCTGCACCTCAAGGGTGCCCTCCAGGGACGTCACTGCCGCGTCGCCATCCTCCATCGCTTCAAGAATATAATTTGTATTCTTTGAGCAAACTTTAACGGAGCGGGAGCAGGCGCACATCGGCCCTGAAACCAGCACGCTTCCCTGGCTGATGAAGAGGCACTCGCCTAGGCGAATCGTGGACCCTTTGATCATCCGACCACCGGCGCCGTTGGCGAATGCCAGCTGCGCTCTGCATTGCAGTGTTTTCAGGGATTCGGGTTGTTGGGCCACGTCCTTCACCTTGGCTTTGCGGCGGTCGATGAATAATTCGGGACGATCCAGAATCTCACGAACAGTGGCTTGGCTTGGCTTGGCCGTCTGGGCAACCCCTGCAGACAGGCCAGCGCCGAGATCCACCAGGAGCAGCAGGAGTGCTGCCACACCAGCGGCGGGGCGATGGCTACGGGTTTGGGGATGCAGCGCGTTGGGCATGACGAAGCAGGGGATATCAAGGCAAAGTTGGATCCAGCTGCGCAACGTCGACTACAGCTGCTGCTCTTCTCATGTTATGACGGGACTGCCGCCATCATTGCCACACTTCCTACAAAAAACCGAATGATCAGCGGGTGATTCCATGCAGGCGATTCAGCGCTGCTGACAGCGCTTCTCACTGCCGTTGCGGCTGCCGCCCGCCCCGCCATTCCCCTTTTACGCCTCGGCCCAGCCAGCGATGAGCGCGATTTTCATCAGCCACAGCAGCAGGGATACCGCCTGGGCGAAGCGCCTGGCCGCCTGTCTGCGGGAGCAGGGCCATCAGTCGCTGTTTCTGGATTTCGATCCCCAGGGCGGCATTCTGGCGGGGCGCGACTGGGACAGGGAGCTGCACCACCAGCTCCGCCGCTGCCGGGCGGTGATCGCCCTCGTCAGTGAGCACTTCGTGGCCTCCGAATGGTGCAAGGGGGAGGTGTGGATCGCCAGCAACCTGGGCAAGAGCCTGTTCCCCGTGAAGGTGGGCGCCTGTGACCTTCCCCAGATGCTGGGGCGCTTCCAGGCGATCGACCTCACCAGCGATCCCGACAGCGGATTGCGTGCATTGGCGCGCGGTCTGCTGGCCGCCGGTCTCGACCCGGGCACCAGTTTCAGCTGGGATGGCAGCCGCCCTCCCTATCCAGGCCTGATGGCCTTCGAGGAGGCGGATGCGGCCGTGTATTTCGGGCGCGACCGCCAGATCCAGGAGGCCCTCGACCGGTTGCACAACCTGCGCCGCTTCGGCGGCAAGGCGTTGCTGGTGCTGCTGGGGGCGTCGGGCTGCGGCAAGTCGTCGCTGGTTCGGGCCGGAATCGTGCCGCGGCTGCGGCGCGACCGGCAGACCTGGCTGGTGCTGGATCCCTTCCGCCCCGGCGCCGATCCCATGGCTGAGCTCGCGGAGACCCTGGCATCCGCTTTCCAGGCAGCGGGCGAGACCGCCCCGGCTCCACCCCCCACGCTGGCCAGCCTCAAGAGCCAGCTGGACGGTCTGCGGCGCAGCAGTGGCCAGCGGCAGGCCACTGTGGTGGTGGTGATCGACCAGTTCGAGGAGCTGCTCGCCAGCATCGCCTCCCCGGCTGGGACATGGGCAAGTGCTACTGCCTTGGAGGGGGATCCAACCCCGGCGGCGCGCTTCCTGGCCGAGCTCCGCGAGGTGGTGGGCGATGGCGATGGCGATGGCCGGCTGCTGGTGATCGCCACGCTGCGCTCGGATGCTCTGGCCACCTTCCAGGCCCACCCCGCCATCGCTGGGATCGCGTTCGAAGACCTCACACTCGGGCCGATGCCAGCTTCGGCCTATGCCCAGGTGATCGCCGGCCCGGCGGAGCTTGCCGGATTGCGCCTGGAACCAGCCTTGCTGGAGCGGATGGTGGCCGACACCAGCACCGGTGATGCCCTGCCCCTGCTTGCCTTCACCCTGCGGGAACTGTGGCAGCGCCACGGCGGCGACGGCGATCTCAGCCTGCTCGACTACGAGCATCTCGGCGGCTTGGCCGGGTCGGTGCAGCGGGCCGCCGATGGTCTGCTCGCCGCCTGGCCCCTGCAGCCCGCTGAACAGGAGGCCCTGCGCCAGGCCTTCCTGCAGATGTGCCGCATCAACGAGGAGGGGCAGCACGCGCGCGTTGTGGCGCGCTGGGAGGCGATGCCGCTCGCCAGCCGGGCAACGCTGCGGCGCTTTGTGGAGGCCCGCCTGCTGATCTCCGGCAAGCACACCGGCACGATCGAGGTGGCCCATGAGGCGCTGCTGCGCACCTGGCCCATGCTGCACGGGTGGCTGCAGGCCAGCCGCGATTTTCTGCTCTGGCGCGGGCGCCTGCAGGGTGCCCTGGTGGAATACGAGCGCAGCGGCACGGTGCTGGCTGACAGACCCCTGCAGGAGGCCGAGCGTTGGCGGCTGGAGACCGCCGCCGATTCGCCGGAACGGCGGCTGATCGAGGCCAGCCTTGGGGCCCGCAGCCGGAGGCGGCGCCGCGCAGGCTTGTTGGTGGGCAGCGCTGGCCTGGCCCTGGTGGCCTTCACGGCGGTGATCTGGAGACAGCTGCAGGACATTCGCCAGTGGCAGAGCGAGGTGTTTGCCGAAACCCATCTGCGCACCCTTGTTGCCAACCCGCTGGAGAGCGTGGTGAACGGCCTGGCGGCCCTGGCCCGGGGAGTGAACCGCGACCCTGGCCAGCGCCTGATGCTCAGCGCCAGCCTGCCCCGGGCGATCGCCAACAACCATGCCGTGGGCCGCACACCGATCAGCACAGGTCAGGGGCGGGTGTGGAGTTTGGTGGAGCTGCGCAATGGTGAGTGGCTGAGCGGCGGCGACGACGGCAGCCTGCGGCGCTGGCGCAACGATGCGCCGGTGGGTGATCCGCTGCAGACCGGCCAGGGGAGGGTGCTGAGCCTGATCGAGCTGGCCACGGGCGAGTGGATCAGCGGCGGCAGCGATGGCACGCTGCGGCGCTGGCGCGACGGAGAGCCGGTGGGCCCGCCGATCCAGAGCGGCCAGGGGATGGTGTGGAGCCTGGCGGAGCTGAACAACGGTGAGTGGATCAGTGGCGGTGCAGACGGCAGCCTGCGGCGCTGGCGCGCTGGCGTGCCGGTGGGGGCGCCGATTGCCACCAGCCAGGGCGGGGTGTACAGCCTGGTGGTGCTGGGCAGCGGCGAGCTGATCAGCGGTGGCGAGGATGGCAGCCTGCGGCG
>JBBASN010000071.1:4783-13264 GCA_040399225.1 Prochlorococcaceae cyanobacterium
ACCGGCCAGGAGCAGGTGTCGCGGCTGCTGCAGCTGCGCAACGGCGAGCTGGTGAGCGCCGGCCACAACGGCAGCCTGCGGCGCTGGCGCGCGGGCCGCCAGCCGGGCGAGCGGATCGCCACCGGCCAGGGGGGCGTGCAGAGCCTGCTGCAGCTGCGCAACGGGGATGTGATCAGCGGTGGCGACGACGGCAGCCTGCGCCGCTGGCGCGCGGGCCAGCCGCTGGGGGCGGCGATCCAGACCGGCCAGGGGATGGTGCGCGCGCTGGTGCAGCTGGGCGATGGGGAGCTGATCAGCGGCGGCGACAACGGCACGCTGCGGCGCTGGCGCGATGACGCAGCCCTGGGGGAGCCGATCCAGACCGGCCAGGGAGCCGTGCACAGCCTGGTGGTCCTGGGCGATGGGGAACTGATCAGCGGCGGCCGAACCGGCAGCCTGCGCCGCTGGCGCGGGGGCAGGCCGGTGGGCGCGCCGATGCAGACGGGCCAGGGGATCGTGTGGAGCCTGATCGCGCTGCGCAATGGCGAGCTGATCAGCGGTGGAGCCGACGGCACGCTGCGCCGCTGGCGCGCTGGCCAGCCGCTGGGGGAGGCGATCCAGACGGGGCAGGGGAGCGTGTTGAGCCTGATCGCGCTGGGCAATGGCGAGCTGGTGAGTGGCGGCCAGGACGGCAGCCTGCGGCACTGGCGCAACGGCCAGCCGCTGGGGGATCGGCTGGAGACCGGCCAGGGGGGAGTGGTGAGCCTGTTTGCGCTGGGCAACGGGGAGCTGGTGAGCGGCGGCGAAGATGGCAGCCTGCGGCGCTGGCGCAACGGCAGGCCCCTGGGCGATCGGATCGAGACCGGCCTGGCGTTGGTGTGGGCCGTGATCGGCCTGGACAACGGCGAGCTGGTCAGCGGTGACCACGCGGGAACCCTGGTGTGGCTGTCAGCCGACCGGGTGATCGCCCATGCCTGCCGGCACGAGCTGCCGGAACTGATGCGGGCTCCAGAGAGGCTGAGCGACATGAAGGCCAGCTCCCTTTGCCGCAGGACGGGTGCGCTGCGCTGATGGCCCGGATTTTTCTGTCCCATTCCAGTCTCGACGCCCAGGCCGCAGGGGACATGCGCGACTGGCTGCTGGGTGAGGGCTTCGAAGCGCCCTTTCTCGACTTTGACAAGCACACCGGTATTCCCCCCGGGGCAAACTGGGAGCGCCAGCTGTACCACGAGATTGAGCGGTCCCAGGCGATCCTGCTGCTGCTGACGCCGCATTGGTACGCCTCGAAATGGTGCTTTGCCGAGTTCACCCAGGCCCGCGCCCTGGGTAAGCCGGTGTTGCCGGTGCTGGTCAGCGCCCTTATGGATGGGGATGAACTGCCGGCGCAGGATCTGCAGGCGTTGAGCCTGGTCCAGGATCGCGATGGCGGCCTGGAGCGGCTGAGGGCCAGGCTGGTCGAGATCACCCTTGGGGCTCAGGGTGGCCTGGCCTGGGATAGTCGCCGTGCTCCCTACCCCGGACTGCCGGCGTTGCAGGAGGAGGACGCGGCGGTGTTCTTCGGGCGTGATCAGGAGATCCGCCAGGTGATCGAGCACCTCACCGCCTGCCGCAGCCTGGGCAAATCCGGCCTGCTGGTGATCCTGGGGGCCTCGGGCGCAGGCAAGTCGTCGCTGCTGCGGGCGGGCGTGCTCCCCCGCCTGCGCCGGAGTGGTGGTGAATGGATCGTGCCACCTGCCTTTCGCCCCGAGCGGCGCCCCCTCGAGGCGCTGGCCTTGGCGGTTGATCAGGCACTGGGCGGAGAGCGTGGCTGGCAGGGGCTGGGCCTGGAGCTGCGCGAGGCCCTGGCAGCGGGGCGGCAACGGGCGCTGATGGAGCGCCTGTGCAATGACCTGCGGGCCAGGGCTGGAGCGAATGAAGCCACGGTGTTGCTGACGATTGATCAGGCCGAGGAGTTGTTCACCCAGTGCGAACCCGAAGAACGGGCACTGTTTGTTCATCTCCTCTGCGGCTGCCTGGCAGCTGGCTTGCCGATTCAGGCTGTGATGACCCTGCGCTCCGATGCCTTGGCCCTGCTCCAGGCGGAAGGGGGTCTCACCGTGTCGTTTGAGCAACTGTCGCTGGGTCCGCTGCCAATGGAGCGGTTTGCGGAGGTGATCACAGGCCCGGCCAGGGTGGCGGGCCTGGCGGTGGAGCCAGCCCTTGTGCAGCGGGTGCTGCGCGATGTGGGCAATGCCGACGCCCTGCCCCTGCTGGCCTTCACGCTGCGCGAGCTCTACGACCGCAGCGCTCCCGACCACCAGCTGAGCACCAGTGCCTATGAGGCCCTCGGCGACCCGCAGGAGCGCCTCACCCCGCTTGACAATGCTGTGCGCCTGGCCGCAGACCGGGCCCTGGCAGCGCTGCGACCCAACCAGCTCCAGTTGCAGGCGCTGCACGACGCCTTCGTGCCCGGCCTGGTGCGCATCAACGACCGGGGCGACTATTCCCGCCAGCCACAAGCCTGGAGCCAGGTGAGCCCGGCGGCGGTGCCGCTGCTCAAGGCCCTGGTGGCAGCCCGGGTGCTGACGCTGCGGGAGGAGCGGGGCGAACTGATGGTGGAAGTGGCCCACGAGGCGCTGCTGCGCAAGTGGCCGCTGCTGGTGGGCTGGCTGGATGAGGACCGCCAGTTTCTGATGGATTGCCGCACGTTTGCCGATGCCCAGCGCGAGTGGCAGGACGCCCCCACGGAGGCCCGGGATGGACTGCTGCTCAGCGGCATCAGGCTCAGTCGGGCCAGGGGCTGGTTAGGGGATCGTCCCCAGCGGCTCAATCCGGCACTGCGGGGGTACGTGGAGGCCAGCATCACACTGGCGGATCGGCAGCAGCGGCAGGCCCGGCTAAGGCGCACCCGGTTGCTGGTGGGGCTGTTGCTGCTCAGCGGTTTGTCGTTGCTCTCCGGTGCGGGTGCCCTGATCCAGCTGCACCGAACGCGGGCTGCCCGGGCCAACGCCGATGCCAACGCCGCGATGGCCCTGGCCACGCGGGGAAACAACCCGTCCCAGGCGGCGATCAGCGCATTGGCCGCCCTGGCCCAACAGCGTGGCCCGAACCATCTGTTGACCGCGGTGCTCAGCCATGCCCTGGCGGAGAACAGCGCCGTGGCCGGGATGACGCTGGGCAAGGGCCCCTTGCCGGCCGTGCTGCAGCTGGGAGGGGGCGACCTGATCGGCGTCGTCCACGCCGGCAGGGCGTTTCGATGGCGAACCGGCCAGGGCGGAGTTGAGGAGCTGGATGCTGGCCAGAAGCCCATCGCTGTCCTGGCCCCGCTCGGCCAGGACAGCTGGCTTTCGGTGGGCCGCGACGGCAGCCTGCGGCGCTGGGTGGGCAGCATGCCCCTGGGGCCCGCCGTTGCAGGCGGCCAGGCTGGGGTTGTTTCGCTTGCGGCGTTCTCCAGCGGTGGCCTGGCCGTGAGCGGCGCACTCGATGGCAGTCTGCGCTGGTGGCGCGATGGCCTGCCGATCGGCGCGCTGCAGCGCACCGGCCATGGAGCGATCTGGGCTCTGCTTCCCCTGGCGGATGGCACGGTGGTGGTGGGAAGCAACCGGGGTCTCTTGCAGCGCTGGGCTCCCAGTGGGCCCGTTGCGGCGGCGGTCGACAGCGGCCAGGGCTCGGTGTTCGCCCTCGCTGCCCTCGCGGGGGGGGGATGGGCCAGCGGCGGGGCTGATGGCAGTGTTCGCGTCTGGCGGGATGGACAGCCGATCGAGAGGATCGGCCCCCGCCAATCCGGCGCGATTCGGGCGATCACCACCTTTGGCGATGGTCGGCTGGCCTGGAGTTCGGATGCCGGCACGCTGGTGCTGTGGCACTGGGAGCAGCCGGCCCGCTCCCGGGTACTCACCCTGGAAAGCACCCTGCAGAGCTTGGCTTCGAGCGGCGGCAGCACCTTTGTGAGTGGTGGCAGCGACGGCACGATCGGCCTGTGGCGCTGGCCACGGGCTCCCTACTGGTTGCGTGACACCGAGCAGGGTTCGGTCCATGCGCTGCTGGTGACGCGCCAAGGCCTGCTGCTCACCGGTGGAGGTGACGGCACGGTGCGTCAATGGGCCGGGCTGGAGCCGGCAGCACCGCCAATCAAGACTGGCCACTCCCCTGTGGCCGGTTTGCAGCAGCTCGCCAACGGCCAGCTGCTGGTGGAAAGCCTGGATGGCGGCCTGTCGATCTGGGATAACCGGGCTCCAGCGGGTAGGGTGATTCCCATCCCCACTGCCCAGATGGGAGTGCCGAGCCTCCTGGCCCTGCGCAATGGCGATCTGCTCGCCGGAGGGTACGACGGCAAGCTCAGGCGCTGGCGGGGGCTCCAACAGGTCGGGCCCTTTCTCACTAATGGCGAGATCCCTGTGCTCAGCCTGGCCGAGCTCCAGAATGGAGAGATTCTCAGCGGTGATGCCGAGGGGCGTTTGCGGTTGCTGCGCTGGCCCTATTGGCAGGGGGAGGTGCGGATGGCTGGCCAGGGCGGGCTCCTGGCGATCCTGCCGGACGACGCCCGGCACTGGTGGACGCTGGGCCGGGACGGCACGATGAGGCGCTGGCGGGATGGGGAGCCCCAGGGAATGCCCATCCCGGTGGTGCAACCGAACTCCGATTGGCGGATGGCCCGGCTGCCCAACGGCGATCTGGTGAGTACCAACGGCCGCAGCAGCTTCATTCGCCGGCTGGTGCCACTGCAGGAGGCGGTCGCCGAGGCCTGCCACCAGTTGCGGGAGCTGCCGGAGCTGCGGGCCCCGCAGACGGAGGAGCAGCGGACGGCAGCCCAGCTCTGCGGCCGGGGGCTTCAGAGGCGAAGCATCCACAACAGCAACAGCACCAGGGTGCCGCCTGCCAGCCCTTGAAACAGGCTGTCCAGCCGTTGGATCTGCTCGGTGACCTTGGCTTGCTGTTCGCTGCCTGCCACTTGGGAGAAGCGATGGGTGCTCCAGCAGAACAGCCCGAACAGAACGGCAGCCACCAGGTAGGCATACATGTACAGCCAATCGAGGTAGCTGAGGTAAGCCTGTGGGGGCAGCTCCTGGCGGTAGCCAAGCTGCAGGAAGATCAGTGTCAAGAGGATGGTGGTGGGGATTGCCAGGCGAACATCGCCCAGCTGGGCCGGTAGAAATGGTGACATCAGGGCGATACCCACCAAAACAAGCAAGGGAAAAATATAATAAATAAAGGCAGTAAAAGGTTCAGTATTGTATGCGACTTGGAGGCGGATGGCGGGCACGGCGACTAGTGCTCTGCGTCCAAAGCCTGTGGGGTATTGGTGCAGGAACTCCTGCGTCCAGATCCCTTGTGTGGTGTAGCCATTAATGGTGACAAATTCGCCAAGCATGCCCTGGTTGGACCCTGGGTCGACCAGCAGGCCAACGCAGTCGGATTGATTGTCTGCAGAGCACAACAGCTCGTCTGGCTTGAATTCAACAATTATAGGCAGGGTTAGGTCAATAAATGGAAAGCTGTGTAGGTTGATGTCACTGATGTAGAGCTTGACTGAAAATCTGAATTCCTGCAAAAAGTCGCCATTGTCGAGGCGGCGCGGGGCGGGTTGAACGGGTTCGAGCAGCATGTCGCTGCTTTCAATCTGATTGGTGAATTCAATGATGCTGGATGGTGGGATCTGCTGTTCTTCGAGAAGGGTATTGATCGCCGCGGGCCATCGCACCCAGTACCAGCCCTCAATGCGAAAGGATCGATCGCGCAGCGACACGGCATAGACATTCTCGAGATGGGTGCCGAAGGTCACCGTGCGGCTGGCATCGGCTGTTGCGGGAGGCAGCAGTTCCAGGCGGTTCAGGTAGGGCGCAAACTGGCGCTGGTCGAGGGGTCTCGGGGTATTGCCGCCAGCCCTGCTCAGCCCAGGTTGCCAGGGACGCTGGCTGCAGAGTGCCAGGCTGATCAGGGCAGCCAGCAGTACCAGCAGCAGGCCAGGTCGTGCCTGGCGACTGATTCGGCAGCGCCAAAGGTTAGGCATGTTGTATAGATTAGCGTGTTGAAGTTGTTATCGGGTGCTTCAATGCAGCCCTGGTTGAGGCAAGCAAGGTTGCTGCCGGCCAGGTCCTCAGGTCTACCGCTTGGCGCAGAGGGTCGTCGCCTCTTTCAGGGCGGCGTCGTTGGCTGGAAGTGCCGGCATGGTCTCGCCCAGCTGCTGGCAGGCCCTGGCAATCGCCGTGGCGGGTGTTGGATACTCCGTGATCGTGCCGTCGCCATTGGCGCTGACAATATCGCCGTTGCCGCGCTGGATCAGGCTCCAGACACTGCCGGAGGCAACCATGAAGTAGTCGCCCAGGGGGCGCCCCTCGCGCCAGAGTTGGACATCGCCGCCGCTGCCACCGGTGATCCAGATGCCATTCTTGAGTACCACCAGGCTGACCACTGAGGTGTGGGGCGTCTTCAAGGGCGAGCCCACCGGGGCGCCATGGCGCCAGCGCCGCAGGAAGCCATCGTCACCACCGCTGAGCAGATCGCCATTCGGCAACAGGGCCAACACCCAGACGGCCCCATGGCGCGACTGGATCATCGGGGAGCGGCGTGGGCCGGGCGCGCTGGGGTTGAGATAGCGGATGCTGCCGTCGCGGCCGCCGCTCCAGAGCGATCCATTGGCAAGGGTGACCAGGCTCGTGACTCCGCCCTGTCCAGTGGCCAGCGAGGCCACCGCCCGCCCTTGGCGCCACACCTGCAGGGTGCCGTCGTCGCCGCCGCTCACGAGATCGCCGGAGGGCAACAGCCCCAGGGCGTACACCCTGCGGTGGGGGGTGGGGAGTGGTTGGCCGAGCCGGCGGCCTTGGCGCCAATGGTGAAGTTGGCCATCGCTGGCACCGCTGATCAGGTCGCCCTGGCAGAGCTCCACCAGGCTCAGGCTCTCGATCTGGCCGGAGTGGGCCGCGAGCCTGCTGCCCATCGCCCCGGGATTCCAGCCACGCACCATGTTCACGGTTCCGCGGCTGAGGCGCTCGCTGCCACCGCTGAGCACGGCGCCCTGGTGCTCCAGCAGGGCCATGATGCTGCTGTGGCCGCTGTGCACAGTCGCCAGCGGATTGCCTTGCCGATCCCAGTGACGCAGGCGGCCGTCATCCCCGCCGGTGACGAAGCCACCGTCGGGCATCGCCAGCACGGCGCTCACCGCCCCCTGGCCACTGGCCAGCGTTCTGCCGCTGGGCTTGCCCTGATGCCACCAGCGCAGGCTGCCCTCACGCCCGCCGCTGATCCAGCCGCCGTTGGGCAGCACCGCCAGGCTCCACACCTCGTTGTGTCCCGAGGGCTGCGGCGGCCCCAGGGAGCGACCGCTGCCCCGATCCCAGCGGCGCAGCATGCCATCGCTGCCACCGCTGAGCAGCTGGCCATCGACCGACTGGGCCAGGGTGTGCAGCTGGCCGTGGCCGGTTTTCACGGCCTCGCCCTCGGGCTTGCCATCGAGCCAGCGCTGCAGCAGCCCTTCGTCACCAGCGGTCCACCACTCCCGGTCGCTGAGGACCACCAGGGCACGGACCCCCAGCGCGTGGCCGGATTGGAGGGGTTGCCCCTGCCGCACCCCACTGGCGCTCCAGATCTGCAGCAGCCCATCGCGCCCCCCACTGATCAAGCGGCCATCCGGTGTTTTGGCCAGGCTCCACACTTCATCGTGGCCACTGGCCCAGGCTGTTTGCAGGCCGTTGCGCTGCACGGCGCCGTTGAGGCTGATGGCCAGTGGCACTGCCGCATCCAGCTGGCTGCGCAGCCGCGCCATGGCCGCCAGGCCGTACATCAGGCTCTGGATCGGATCGCTCTCCAGCAGGCTGTAGTGGGCACTCAGGTATTGGCGGGTCTGGGCCTCGAAGGCCCGCCTTGCCTCCAGTCCTCCGCGCAGCCAGGCGCCCGTGGCCACCAGCGCCAGCAGGCTGAGGCCGGTGATCACCAGCTGCTGGCTCCGGCGTCGGAGCTGCTTCTGGCGGAGGTGGTGGGCTTGGCTGGCCTCGATGAAGGTTGCTGACTCCGGCGAGAGCTGGGCGCGCCGGGTGTTCAGCCAGCTGTGGGCCCTGAGCAGCTTGTGGCCGCTGAGCAGGTGGGCGGTTTTCTGGTCTGGTGGTGCCTGCTGCCACTGCTCCAGGTCGGCTTCCAGCTGCTGGCCGCCCAGCAGCATTTCCCTGTCCTCGTCCAGCCATTGGCGCAGCAGCGGCCACTTGCGCAGCAGAGCCTCGTGGGTCACCTCCAGCCAGCGCTCCCCATCCCGATCCGACACCGTGAGCAGGCGGGCGCTGACCAGGCGCTCGAGCAGGGGCAGCGCCCGCGGCGGCAGGTTGCTCCAGCGAGCCGGGCGGCGGGTGTAGTTGTTCTGGTCGTTGATGCGCACCAGGGCGGGCACAAAGGCATCGCGGAGGGCCTCCCGTTCGCCGGGCGTCGGCTGGCTGAGGGCGATCACGCCATCGGCGGCGCGGCGCACGGCGTTCTCCAGGGGAGAGAGCTGAGCCACCGGATCACCGAGGGACCGGTAATCGGCAAGGGTGAGCA
>JBBASN010000072.1:0-13255 GCA_040399225.1 Prochlorococcaceae cyanobacterium
GTCAGCAGCGGCACCCGGCCGATGTCCCGCAGGTAGCTGCGCACCAGGTCGGTGCTGGCAACGGTTTCTGCGGCTCCAGCGCGAGCGGGAACAGCGCTGGGACTGGCGGCAACGGCGACGACCACGGCATCCATCCGTGAAGTGATGTAAAGCCTAACCTAAAGAAGTGTGAATCCCTTCTCAGAAAGGCCTTCGCCTCCCTCAGCCCAGCCCCGCCAGCAGCCGGCTGGCGGTCTGCAGATAGATGAAAACCCCGGCCACGTCCACGATCGTGGTGATGAACGGGGCCGACATCAGGGCCGGATCCAGATTGAAGCGATCGAACAGCAGCGGCAGGCTGGCCCCCGCCGTGGCCGCCAGAGTGCTGATCGCCAGCAGGCTGGCCGCCACGGCCCCGGCCACCAGCGGTCCACCGCTCAGCCAGGCCCAGGGCAGCACCACCAGGGCCAGCAACAACCCCAGCAGGGCACCGGCCAGGGCCTCCCGGCCCACGGCCTTGCCCAGGCCCAGCTGGTGAATGCGCTGGGTGCTGAGCCCGCGGATCACCACCGTGGAACTCTGGGCGCCCACGTTGCCGCCGGTACCGATCAGCAGGGGAATGAAGGCGGCCAGCAGCACCAGCCGCTCCAGCACGCTCTCCTGGCTGGCAATCACAGCCGAGGTGCCGGAATTGGCCACCAGCAGCACCAGCAGCCACACCACCCGCCGCCGGGCGATGGCGAAGAGATTGCTGCGGAAGTAGTCGTCCTCGTCGCCGGCCTGCACCGCGCCGGCGGCATAGAGATCGCGGGTGGCCTCCTGCTGGATCACATCGATCACGTCGTCCACTGTCACGATCCCCACCAGCCGCTGCTCCCGGTCCACCACTGGCATGGCCAGGAAGTCGTAGCGCTGGATGGCCCGGGCCACCTCCTCCTGGTCGGTGTCCGTGCTCACGCTGATCACCTCCCGCGTCATCACCTCGCCGATCCGCGCCTCGGGCTCGGCCACCACCAGGTCCCGCAGCGAAAGGATGCCGGTGAGCTTGCGTGCGCCATCGGTCACGTACAGCGAGTAGATCGTCTCGGTGCTGCCTGAGCGCCGACGCACGATCTCCAGGGCCTGCTCGGCGCTGTGGAACTCCTTGAGGTCGATGAACTCCGTGGTCATCAACCGCCCCGCCGTCTCCGGCTCGTACCCCAGCAGCTGCGCCGTCACCCGCCGCTCCGCCGGACTCAGTTCCGCCTGCAGCCGACGCACCACCTTCGCCGGCAGCTCGTCGAACAACCGCACCCGGTCGTCCGGCGACATCGCCTCCACCAGCTCCAGCACCTCCCCCGAACGCAGACGCTCCACCAGCGTCTGCTGCACATCCACCGGCAGGTATTCGTACACCGCGATTGCCTCGTCCTTCGGCAGCAGCCGGAACGCCAGCGCCTGCAGCGTGCGCGGCAGGTTGCCGATCGCCTCCGCTGCGTCCACCTCCTGCACCGGACGCAGCAGCAGCTTCGCTCCGTCGTAGTTGCCCGCCTCCAGCAGGGCCTTGAGCTGGCCCGCCACCAGTTCGGCCACCGGGGTGGGCTGGCCCGGCGAGCCGTTGCCGAGGGCGGTGGCGCTCATGCCTCCCCTCCCACCAGGGCGGGCAGCAGCAGGCGGGCCACGCGCAGGTAGAGAAACACCCCCACCACATCCACAACAGTAGTGATGAACGGGGCCGACATCAGCGCCGGATCAAAGCCCAGCCGGGCAAACAACAGGGGCAGCGCCGCCCCGGCGGTGGCCGCCAACACCGAGATCGCCAGCAGGCTCAGGCCCGTGGCCCAGGCCACCATCGGCTCGCCGCCCAGCTGCCAGGCCCAGGGCACCACCACCACCAGCAGCATCAGACCGAGCAGCAGCCCGGCCGCCGCCTCGCGCAGCACCGTGATCCGGCGGCCATTCCCCTGCAGCTGCTGGGTGCTGAGGCCGCGAATCACCACCGTGGAACTCTGGGCGCCCACGTTGCCGCCGGTGCCGATCAGCAGGGGGATGAAGGCGGCCAGCACCACCACCCGGGTGAGGATCTCCTCTTCGCGGGCCATCACGGCGAAGGTGAGGGTGTTGGCCAGCACCAGCACCAGCAGCCACACCACCCGCCGCCGCACCACCGTGATCAGACTGCTCTGGAAGTAGTCGTCCTCATCGCCGGCCTGCACCGCGCCGGCGGCATAGAGATCGCGGGTGGCCTCCTGCTGGATCACATCGATCACGTCGTCCACTGTCACGATCCCCACCAGCCGCTGCTCCCGGTCCACCACTGGCATGGCCAGGAAGTCGTAGCGCTGGATGGCCCGGGCCACCTCCTCCTGGTCGGTGTCCGTGCTCACGCTGATCACCTCCCGCGTCATCACCTCGCCGATCCGCGCCTCGGGCTCGGCCACCACCAGGTCCCGCAGCGAAAGGATGCCGGTGAGCTTGCGTGCGCCATCGGTCACGTACAGCGAGTAGATCGTCTCGGTGCTGCCTGAGCGCCGACGCACGATCTCCAGGGCCTGCTCGGCGCTGTGGAACTCCTTGAGGTCGATGAACTCCGTGGTCATCAACCGCCCCGCCGTCTCCGGCTCGTACCCCAGCAGCTGCGCCGTCACCCGCCGCTCCGCCGGACTCAGTTCCGCCTGCAGCCGACGCACCACCTTCGCCGGCAGCTCGTCGAACAACCGCACCCGGTCGTCCGGCGACATCGCCTCCACCAGCTCCAGCACCTCCCCCGAACGCAGACGCTCCACCAGCGTCTGCTGCACATCCACCGGCAGGTATTCGTACACCGCGATTGCCTCGTCCTTCGGCAGCAGCCGGAACGCCAGCGCCTGCAGCGTGCGCGGCAGGTTGCCGATCGCCTCCGCTGCGTCCACCTCCTGCACCGGACGCAGCAGCAGCTTCGCTCCGTCGTAGTTGCCCGCCTCCAGCAGCACTTCCAGCTGTTGGGTCACCACATCGGGAACCAGGACGCCTCCCACCTCGCCCATCGCCGCGGTCCGCCTGGGGTCAAGTGTATGGGCCAGGTGCCTGACAGGGCCGCTAGGGTCCGGCCGCTTTGCTTTTCAAACGGCTATGGCTGTGACTGTGCGTGATCTGACGGTGCGGGACGCTGAAGGCAGCCCGAAGAGCCTGGGCGACTGGAGCGGCCAGGTGCTGCTGGTGGTGAACGTGGCCAGCCGCTGCGGCTTCACCCGCCAGTACGCCGGGCTGCAGGCCCTGCAGGAGCGCTACGGCGCCCAGGGCTTCACTGTGCTCGGCTTCCCCTGCAACGACTTCGGCGCCCAGGAGCCGGGCAGCCTGCCGGAGATTCAGCAGTTCTGCTCCAGCACCTACGGCGCCAGCTTCCCCCTGCTCGACAAGGTGAGCATGGCCGAGGAGCCCTACACCACCCTCGCCCAGACCGAGCCAGCCGGACCGGTGGCCTGGAACTTCGAGAAGTTCCTGGTGGGCAAGGACGGCACGGTGCTGGCCCGCTTCAAGAGCGGGGTGGAACCGGAGAGCGCCGAACTCACCAGCGCCATCGAGGCTGCTCTGGCCGCCTGAGCCTGAGCGAAGGCCTAACCCGGTAGCCAGCCCCGCCGTCCACCGGTGGGGCCGGCCAGCTCCACGTGCAGCCAGCGTTCACCGCCCGGTTCACTCCAGCGCCGCAACACCCGCAGCGGTTCACCCACCTCCGCGCAGCTGATCACCGGCGCCTGGTGGCGAGGAGCGCAGCGCAGCACCTGGCGGGCCGGCGACAGCAGAGGCTCGGCCTGACTCTGGCGGCGGCGCACCTCCGGCTGGCGGCGCTCAGCCCCACCGGCCGGCAGGCCAGCCGGAGCCACCAGGGCAAAACCCAGCAGGGCCGCCCAACGCCACAGCGGCCAGGGAGTGGCAGCTGGCCGCATCAGATGTCGAGCTGGGCCAGATCCAGCTCGGCGCTGTGGGTTTCGATGAACTCACGGCGGGGAGCCACCTTGTCACCCATCAGGATCGTGAAGATGCGATCCGCCTCCAGGGCGTCCTCAATCTCCACCCGCTTCATCATGCGGGTGGTGGGATCCATGGTGGTTTCCCAGAGCTGCTGGGGCATCATTTCACCGAGGCCCTTAAAGCGCTGGATCGTGTAATTGGCCTTCTCACCGAAGGATTCGATCGTTTTTTTCAGGTCGCTTTCGTTGTAGCAATAGGTGTGATTCTTGCCGCGCTCCACCTTGTAAAGCGGTGGGCAGGCGATGTAGATGAAGCCCCCTTCCACCAGGGCCCGCTGGTAGCGGAAGAAGAAGGTGAGAATCAGGGTGCGGATGTGGGCGCCATCCACGTCGGCATCGGTCATGATCACGATCCGGTGGTAGCGCAGATTCTTCTCGTTAAAGTCTTCGCCCTTGATGCCCAGGCCCAGGGCAGTAATCAACGCCTGAATCTCCGTGTTCTTGTAGATCTTGGCATCGTCTGTTTTCTCGATATTGAGGATCTTGCCCCGCAGCGGCAGGATCGCCTGGAAGCGGCGGTCGCGGCCCTGCTTGGCGGAGCCGCCGGCGGAATCCCCCTCCACGATGTAGATCTCGGATTCAGAGGGGTCTCGGGAGGAGCAGTCGGCGAGCTTGCCCGGCAGGGTGGAACTCTCCAGCACGCTCTTGCGGCGCACCAGCTCGCGGGCGCGACGGGCTGCCTCGGCGGCATTGAAGGCCTGGATGGCCTTCTCAAGGATCAGGTCGATCACCGAGGGGTTGAATTCCAGGAACTCACCCAGGGCCTCGCCCACCAGCGAATCGACGATCCCGCGCACCTCGGTGTTGCCCAGCTTGGTCTTGGTTTGTCCCTCGAATTCCGGCTCGGGCACCTTCACCGACAGCACGGCGGTGAGGCCCTCGCGGATGTTCTCGCCGGCCAGATTGGCATCGGCCTCCTTGCGCTTGCCGCGCTTCTTGGCGAAGGCGTTGAGGGTGCGGGTAAGCACCGTTTTCAGGCCCTCGATATGGGTGCCGCCATCCACCGTGCGGATGTTGTTGGCAAAGCCGAGGATGCTGTCGGAGTAGGCATCCACGCACCACTGCAGGGCGGCCTCCACCTGCACGCCATCGCGCTCCGAATTCACATAAATGATATCGGGATGGAGTGGATCCTTCTCGGCATTCATGTAGGCGACGTATTCCTTGATGCCGCCTTCGTAGAAATAGATCTCCTCGTGGGCTTCGCCGGCCTCATTGCGAGCGCTGGCACGCGCATCGCGGAACACAATCTTGACGCCGCCATTGAGATAGGCCAGCTCGCGCAGACGCGAAGACAGCGTGGCGTAGTCGAAGACGATGCCGGTGCTGAAGATCTCAAAGTCCGGCTTGAAGCACACCGAAGTGCCGGTGCGGGCAGGGTCGTCGGCGGGCTTCGAGGCCAGGGAGCCGATCGGCGCACCGCGCTCGAAGCGTTGGGTGTGCACCTGGCCCTGGCGATGCACGGTGACTTCCACCCATTCGGAGAGGGCGTTCACCACAGACACGCCCACGCCATGCAGGCCACCCGACACCTTGTAACCACCGGAGCCGAACTTGCCGCCGGCGTGCAACACGGTGAGCACCGTCTCCAGGGCGCTCTTGCCGGTGCGCGGGTGGATGTCGGTGGGAATACCGCGGCCGTTGTCGGTCACCGAGCAACTGCCGTCGTCGTTGAGCACGACTTCGATGGCGTCGCAGTGGCCGGCCAGGGCCTCGTCCACCGAGTTGTCCACCACCTCATAAACCAGGTGGTGCAGGCCTCGCGGCCCCGTGGAGCCGATGTACATCCCGGGCCGCTTGCGCACCGGCTCCAGGCCTTCGAGAACCTGGATCTGTTCGGCTCCGTAGGCGGCCTGAACTTTGGTGGCTTCGCTCATGCGGGAAAGAATTGCCTGGAGATTGGCCCCAGCTCGGAACAGGGTGATCTGGCCGGCAACCAGGCCGACCCCCCGTGATCGCGGAGCACAATCCAGGGCATGGTCTTACCCCCCGGACCAGGGTTTGGCAGGGGAGGAACAGGGGCTGAAAACCCAGCTCCAAGGGGCAATCTACCACTGCCGCAAGGCTCGCGCAGGGGACTGGCAAGGTGGGGCCATGGCCTCCGATTCCCCAAGCCGGCAACCCCTGGTGATCGTGCTGCTGGGCCCCACGGCCAGCGGCAAGACCGAGCTGGCCATCGCCCTCGCCCAGGCCCTCGACCTGGCGGTGCTGAATGTGGACTCCCGCCAGCTCTACCGGGGCATGGATGTGGGCACGGCCAAGCCCACCCCCCGGCAGCAGGCGGCGGCCCACCACGAGCTGCTCGACCTGCGCGACCCCGACCGGCCGCTCAACCTGCAGGAGTTCCGGCAGATCGCCGAACCCCTGATCGAGCGGGAGCTGGAGCGCCCCCGCCAGGGGGCAGGCCTGGCCTTGCTCGCCGGCGGCAGCGGCCTGTATCTGCAGGCCATCTGCCGCGGACTGCAGCCACCGGCGGTCGCCCCCCAGTCCCAGCTGCGCCAGCAACTCACGGCCCTTGGCCAACCCCTCTGCCATCGGATGCTGCAGCAGGCGGACCCCCTGGCCGCCAGCCGCATCGCCGCCGCCGACCCGGTGCGCACCCAACGCGCCCTGGAGGTGATCTATGCCACCGGCCGGCCCTGCTCCAGCCAGCAGAGCGCCGCACCGCCCCCGTGGCGGGTGCTCGAGCTGGGCCTGGATCCCCCCAACCTGAGGCAGCGCATCGCCCAGCGCACCGAGCGCCTCTACGCCGATGGGCTGGTGAGCGAAACCCAGCAGCTGGTGGAGCGCTATGGCGCGGATCTGCCGCTGCTGCAGACCATCGGCTATGGGGAGGCGCTGCGGCTGCTGGCGGGAGAGATCAGCCAATCCGCCGCCATCCAGCTCACCTGCCAGCGCACCCGCCAGTTCGCCAAACGCCAGCGCACCTGGTTCCGCAGACAACACCAGCCCCACTGGCTGCCGGGTCAGCAGATCGACGAACAACTGCAGCAGGCCTTGCAGGGGGTCGGGCGCGTCCTAGGGTGAAGGGTGATCATCAGGGTTCGGCTGGTCGTTCCCAGGCCAGCCACCTCCCAGGCCAGCCTCAGCTGTACCGAGCTGTGGAGGCCTCTGCCGAGCCAGCTTGGCGCCATCTGTCCCCTATCCCCCAGAACAGTCCCTACTGAATGCCTCCACGTCCCCGTTTTGACCGCCGTGCTCCCGTTCGGGAGCTGCCCAACATCAACGAGCGCATCGCCTACCCCCAGTTGCGGGTGGTGGACGCCGACGGCAGCCAACTCGGCGTGATCACCAGAGAAGCCGCCCTGGAAGTGGCCAAGGACAGGGAACTCGATCTGGTGTTGGTGAGCGAGAAGGCGGATCCGCCGGTGTGCCGGATCATGGACTATGGCAAATACAAGTTTGAACAGGAAAAGAAGGCCAAGGAAGCCAAGAAGAAGTCGCATCAAACCGAAGTTAAAGAGGTGAAGATGCGCTACAAGATTGACCAGCACGATTACGACGTGCGCATTGGCCAGGCCTCTCGCTTTCTCAAGTCTGGCGACAAGGTGAAGTGCACGGTGATCTTCCGCGGCCGCGAGATTCAGCACACCGCCCTGGCTGAAGTGCTGCTGATGCGCATGGCCAAGGATCTGGAGGAAGCCGCCGAGATCCAGCAACCGCCCAAGCGGGAAGGACGCAACATGATCATGTTCCTCAGCCCGCGCAAAGCGGCCGTAGCCACCAAGGGCCCAGCCTCCAAACCCGCCGCCGGCCGCAGCAAAACCGAAGCCGCTGCCCCTGTCTCCAGCCCATCCCAGCCCAGCGGCGCCGAAGCCTGAAGCACGCAGGGGCCCTGGGAGCCGAACTCAGAGCGCCCTGCCGAACAACTCCAGCATCGCCGCCCAGCCCTGGCGTGCCGCCTCGGGCTGAAAGTCGCTGCGGGCTTCGCACATGAAGCCATGGCCCGCCTCCGGCAGCACGAGCTGGTGGAGGCGGCGACCCGGCTCAGCGGTCCGGGCGGCGGCCAGGGCCCGGTCGATGGCCGCCAGCTCGGTGGCGGGCATCAGCGCGTCATTCGCCCCCGCCAGGCAGAGCAGCTCCCCACGCACCGCAGGCAACAGGGCAAGGGTGGGGTCACCACCCCCGGGGCGGAAGGTGGAGACCCTGGCCCCATAGAAATCGCAGGTGGCCGCCACCTGGGGCAGGGTGGCCGCCAGCATCGCCAGGTGGCCGCCGAAACAGAAGCCCACGCAACCCACCGGCCGACCCTCCAGACCCGGCTGGCGTTGCAGCCACTGGATGGCGCAGTCCAGGTCGGCCAGCACCTGGCCGGCCGTCACTGCGTCACGGTGGCGCCGACCCTCCTCCAGCCCTGCGGCGTCGTAGTCCAGCTCCAGATCGGGGGCGGTGCGCGCAAACAGCGGCATGGCGAGGGCGGCGTAGCCAGCAGCGGCCAGTCGGTCGGCCACGCTGCGCACCCAGCCATTGAGGCCGAACACCTCGGGCAGCACTAGCACCGCCGCCCGGGGAGCCCGGCCGACCGGCAACGACCACCAGCAGCGCAGGGGCAGGTCCTCGGGGCCAGCGAGCAGCTGCCAGCCGGACCCACCCGCAGCCGACGTGCGTTCCTCCATCAGCGCTCCCGCGCACCAGCAGCCATTGTGGTCACCTGCCAACCGGCACACGGTCTTATGCCAACGGGGGGATTGTCCCCACCGCGGATGCTCCGTATGGTGGCCAGGCGACCATCTGGCCCACTCCGGCGTGCGATTTCATATCCAACAGGAAAGCGACATCCCGGCCTCGACCCAGCTGTACAACCAGATCTGTTTCGCGATCGCCGCCCGTCACTACCCGCCCGGCCACCGCCTGCCGAGCACCCGCCAGCTCGCCATGCAGACGGGCCTGCACCGCAACACGATCAGCAAGGTGTACCGCCAGCTGGAGACAGATGGTGTGGTGGAGGCCATGGCCGGCTCGGGGATCTATGTGCGCGACCGCCAGAAGCCGAGAGATGTGAAGCCCGCCCTCGGCAGCCGCAGCCGCACCCTGCCCGACATCGATCGGGACGTGCGCCAGAGCATCGACGGCCTGCTGCATGCCGGTTGCAGTCTGCAGCAGGCCCGGGATCTGCTCACCCGGGAAATCGACTGGCGCCTGCGCTGTGGCGCCCGGGTGCTGGTGAGCACCCCCCGCGAGGACATCGGCGCCTCCCTGCTGATCGCCGAGGAACTCAAGCCCACGCTGGAGGTGCCGGTGGAGGTGGTGCCGATGGAGGAGCTGGAGACCCTGCTGGAGCGCTCCAACAACGGCACGGTGGTGACCAGCCGCTATTTCCTGCAGCCGGTGGAGGAGATCGCCAAGCGCCATGGCGTCCGGGCCGTGCCGGTGGACCTCAACGATTTCCGCCATGAGCTCGATCTGCTCAAGGAGCTGCGCGCCGGCAGCTGTGTGGGCCTGGTGAGCATCAGCCCGGGCATCCTGCGGGCTGCTGAGGTGATCCTGCACAGCCTGCGCGGCAACGAGTTACTGGTGATGACCGCCAATCCGGACACCGGAAGCCGGCTGCTGGCCCTGCTGCGGGCCGCCAGCCATGTGCTCTGCGACCGGCCCAGCCTGCCGCTGGTGGAACAGAGCCTGCGCCAGAACAGGTCGCAGCTGATGCGCCTGCCGGTGGTGCATTGCGCCCAGAGCTACCTGGGAACAGCCACGATCGACCAGCTGCGCAAGGAGATCGGCCTGCAGGTGGCCTGAATTGAGTCCAGCTCCCTGAATTCAGGACAGGTTGCTGAAGTCAGGCGTGAGATTCAAGCGGATGAAGAGATTCGAACTCTCGACCCTCTCCTTGGCAAGGAGATGCTCTACCACTGAGCTACATCCGCAACTGGGCTGGAACAACGTCGCACCCATGTCGGCGACCTCCGCCGTCCGACCCTGAGATCATGCCCGACGGGGGGCCCCTCGGTCAAACGTCGCCAGGCTCCGGCAGGATGCCTGCATGCTCAAGGCCATCCAGTCCGACCTGGCGATCATCCAGGAACGGGATCCGGCGGCTCGCGGACCGCTGGAGATCCTGCTCTGCTATCCGGGGCTCCATGCCCTGGTGATCCATCGCATCAGCCATCGCCTCTGGCAGCTGCGCCTGCCGATCCTGCCGCGGCTGCTCAGCCAGCTCAGCCGGCTGCTCACCGGCATCGAGATCCACCCGGGAGCCCGGATCGGCCATGGCGTGTTCATCGACCACGGCATGGGGGTGGTGATCGGCGAGACGGCCGTGGTGGGCGACCACTGCCTGCTCTACCAGGGGGTGACACTGGGCGGCACGGGCAAGGCCCACGGCAAGCGCCATCCCTCCCTGGCCGAGAACGTGGTGGTGGGGGCCGGGGCGAAGGTACTCGGCGCAATCACCGTGGGCGCCAACACGCGCATCGGCGCGGGTTCGGTGGTGCTGCGCGACGTGGAGCCCAACTGCACGGTGGTGGGCATCCCCGGGCGGGTGGTGCATCAGAGCGGCGTGCGGGTGGACCCCCTGGCCCACTCCGCCCTGCCGGACACCGAAGCGCGGGTGATCCGCAACCTGATGGAGCGGATCGATGCCCTGGAGGGCGAACTGGCCCGCACCCAGGCCTGCCTGCAGGCCCTGGCGGCCGGCAGCCCCCTGCAGGAACCCTGCCGCGGCCAGGCCCAGAGCCTGATGGACCGGGAAATCCTGGAATTTCTGGGCGACAGCCCCGGGTCCACCAGCTGAACTCAGGCCGTGGCCCCCTGGGGGGCGGGCGCCGGCTGGAACATGAACATCGAATAGATCACATTGCGGCGCATCTGAGTCATCATCTCCAGGAACATGTCGTAGCCCTCGTTCTTGTATTCGATCAACGGATCTTTCTGGCCGTAACCGCGCAGACCCACCGATTCGCGCAGGGCATCCATCGCCTGCAGGTGCTCGCGCCAGAGGGTATCGATCTGCTGGAGGATGAAGAAGCGCTCTGCCTGGCGCATCAGCCCGGGGTTCTGGGCCTCGATCTGGCCCTCCTTGATGTCATAGGCGTTGCGCATCTGCTCCTGGAGGAAGGCCTTGAGCTCCTCCATCGAGAGGCCGCGCACATGGGCCGGCTCCAGGTTGGCCAGCAGATAGACGAATTCCTTCGTCTTGGCCACCAGCCGATCCAGATCCCATTCCTCCGGCGGCAGCTCGGGATTCACATAGGCCTCCACGATGTCGTCGATGGTGCGCTCCCCGTAGCCGATCACCTGCTGTTTGAGTTCCCGGCCCTCCAGCACCCGGCGCCGCTCCGCATACACCGCCTTGCGCTGGTTGTTCATCACCTCGTCGTACTCGAACACCTGCTTGCGGATGTCGTAGTAGTACGTCTCCACCTTCTTCTGGGCCCCCTCCAGGGAGCGGGTGAGCATGCCCGATTCGATCGGCATGTCCTCCTCCACCCGGAAGGCATTCATCAGGCCCGCCACCCGCTCACCGCCGAAGATGCGCAGCAGGTTGTCCTCCAGCGACAGGAAGAAGCGGGTGCTGCCCGGATCACCCTGGCGGCCGGCCCGGCCGCGAAACTGGTTGTCCACCCGGCGGGATTCGTGGCGCTCGGTGCCGATCACATGCAGGCCGCCCGCCTCACGCACCTGCTGTTCCTCCAGCTTGGTGACCTGCTCGTATTCGGCCTTGACGCAGGCGATCGCCTCGCGCAGCCGCTGGATCTGGGGGTCTTCAGTGGGGGCCTTCTCGGCCGCCTGGGCGATGCGATCCTCCAGCTCCAGCACGCTGAGCTGGCGGTCCCCCCAGGCCTTCACCAGCCCTTGGGCCAGCTGGGCCAGCTGGCCATCGGTGGCCTCGCTGAGGGCACAGGGGTAGAGGGCGCCGATGGCGCGGGCCTCGGAGGGGGGCTTGGCGGCCGCACCGGCGGCGGCGGCGAACCCGCTGGCCTGGGCTGAGCGCTGCAGCGGCACCGGCGGCCGATGGCCCTCCTCGGGTCGCACCAGGCGCGGCAGCAGCACCTCCCGCAGCTTGAGGCGGGCCATGTAATCGGAGTTGCCGCCGAGGATGATGTCCGTGCCGCGGCCGGCCATGTTGGTGGCGATCGTCACGGCGCCGGCACGCCCCGCCTGGGCCACGATCTCGGCCTCCCGCTCCACGTTTTCGGGCTTGGCGTTCAGCAGGTTGTGGGGAATCTGCTGTTCGGCCAGCAGGGCGGAGAGCAGCTCCGATTTCTCCACGCTGGTGGTACCCACCAGCACCGGGCGACCAATCTTGTGGATCTCGGCGGTTTCGAGCGCCACGGCCCGCCACTTGGCCGGCTCGGTCTTGTACACCTGGTCGGTCCAGTCCTGGCGGGCCCGGGTGCGGTTGGTGGGCACAATCGCCACTTCCAGCTTGTAGGTCTTCTCGAACTCCACTTCTTCGGTCTTGGCGGTGCCGGTCATGCCGGCCAGACGCGGGTAGAGCAAAAAGAAGTTCTGGTAGGTGATCGAGGCGAGGGTCTGGGTTTCGGGCTGAATCGGCAGGGCCTCCTTGGCCTCGATCGCCTGGTGCTGGCCATCGCTCCAGCGGCGCCCCGGCATCACCCGGCCGGTGAACTCGTCGACGATCACCGCATCGCTGCCGCGCACGATGTAGTTCACATCCTTGATGAACAGCTCCTTCGCCTTGAGGGCGTTGTTGATGTAGTGGGCCCAGGGATCGGCCGGATCGAACAGGTCGTTCACCCCCAGCATCTGTTCGGCCTTGGCGTAGCCCTCGTCGGTGAGCGTGCAGCTGCGCTGCTTCTCATCCACCTCATAGTCGCCCTCGGGATCGATGCCGTCCTTCCCAAGCTCGGCGGCGCGCACCAGCGCGGCCGCCACCTCGGCCGCGCGCTGATACTTCTCCTGGGGCCGCTCCACCTGGCCGGAGATGATCAGCGGCGTGCGGGCTTCGTCGATCAGGATCGAGTCGACTTCATCGATCACGCAGTAGTGGAAGTCGCGCTGCACCACTTCGGCGATGTCGGTCGCCATGTTGTCGCGCAGGTAGTCGAACCCCAGCTCCGAGTTGGTGGCGTAGGTGATGTCGCAGCCGTAGTTGATCCGCCGGCTGGCCGGGTCCATGTCCTGCTGGATCAGGCCCACGCTCAGGCCCAGGAAGCGATGGATCTGACCCATCCACTCGGCGTCGCGGCGGGCCAGGTAATCGTTCACCGTCACCACGTGCACACCGCGGCCCGTCAGGGCGTTGAGGTAGGCCGGCAGCGTGGCCACCAGGGTCTTGCCCTCGCCGGTCTTCATCTCGGCGATCTGGCCGTCGTGCAGCACCATGC
>JBBASN010000073.1:0-13174 GCA_040399225.1 Prochlorococcaceae cyanobacterium
GTAAAACAATTCTTCCAGTAACAAAGCCACCCTTGCGGTGGCTTTTTTTGTGTCTGCTCTGCAGGGGCGGGTGGCTAAGGACAGCCGCTAAGCGAGATGTCGTCATAGGTGGAGAGGGCCGCGAACGGGCCAGGGTTTTGCTGGGGATTGCCGGGTCTGCTGCTGAACAGCACCTGCAGTCCTGCAGCGGCAGCAGCCTCGCATTCGGCCAGTGCATCACTTACGAACAGGATCGACGAAGGCGTGGTTTGCATCGCCTGGGCAATCTGCTCATAGCTTTTCGCTGAATGTTTTGGGCCGATTCGCGTGTCGAACCAGTGGCTGAAAAGGGGAGTGAGGTCGCCGGCGATGCTGTGGCGGTAAAGGAGTTGTTGGGCCTCCACGGATCCTGACGAGTACACGCCCAGCACCGTTCCTTGATGGTGCCAGCGTTGCAGGGCCGCTGGCACGTCGGGGTACAACGGAGCCACTAGTTCTCCCGCTGCATAGCCGTCTCTCCAGATCAGCCCCTGCAGATCCTTGAGTGCGGTGAGTTTGCGGTCTTGGGTGATCAGGAGTTGCAAATAGGCCGTGCAGGCGGTGTATGGCTGCCACCCCTGGTGTGCTGCTTTTTGAAGCAGGGACTGGGCGGTTGGGTCGCCGTCAAGGCGCCAGGCGTTTTGCACATCTTCCAGAAGTACGTGGACGCGTGGATCGCTGCCGTGGCGCTCCACATAAGCGGGCAGTTGTTGCGATGCGTAGGGGAACAGCACATCCGCCACGAAGCTCACGGGGCAGGTGGTGCCCTCAATGTCGAGCAGCAGATGGCTGATGCCGGAGAAGCTGGGCATGGAATTCAGCGCCTGTAGGGGGCCAGAGGGGACCTGCGGTGGGAGTGTCCTCAGCGTCGCAGCGACTGGAGCAGCAGCTGCCTCCAGTGCTGCTCCAGCAGGAACTCAAGGATTTCCAGGTGTCGGTGCGCCTGGGCCAGATCCTTGCCCCAGGCATAGAGGCCATGGCCGGCAATCAGCAGGCCATGGGGGGCATCGGCGAGCAGCGGTGTGGCTTGCTCACTCATGCGGGCGAGATCCTGGTCATTGGCCAGCACGGGCAGCTGCACATGGCAGGCATGGGTGCGGATGCCCTCAAGACCTTTGAGCATCTCCAGGTCGTGCAGCTCCAGGCGGCTGTGGCTGTCCTGTCCGGGGCGGTAATGCTGGGAGAGCAGGGTGCCAGCCTGGGAATGGGTGTGCAGCACAGCGCCAGCCCCTGTGTGCTGCACGATCGCCAGATGCAGCAGGGTCTCGGCACTGGCCCGTCCCTGGCCCCGTTGTACCTGCCCTGTGCCATCCACCTGAATCAGATCTTCTGGCTTGACGGCTCCCTTGGGCACCCCGCTGGGGGCCATCAACAGCAGCAGGGGATGGTGCTGGAGCACGCAGCTGAAGTTGCCGCCGGTGCCGTCGCACCAGCCGCGGCTGTAGATGGTGGCCATGGCCCCACTGAGCTGCTGGGCGAGGGGCGCGATCGCTTCGGGAGCTGCCATGGCTGCAGGTGGGAACGTCAATGCTGGCAGTTGGGGCACCAGTGACTGCTGCGCCCCCCCAGCTTCTCCCGCCTGATCGGGGTGCCGCAGCGCCTGCAGGGTTCTCCCCCGCGGCGATACACCCAGGCCATGCCGCCGTAGTTGCCATTGGTGCCGCTGAGATCGCGGAAGTCGCTGAAGGTGGTGCCCCCGGCGCCGATGCTGTTCTGCAGCACCTCCACCAGAGCCTCATGCAGGTTCTCCAGCTGCCCGAGCTGCAGCTGGCCGCTGCGGGTGTGCGGCGGGATGCCGGCAGCGAACAGCGATTCATCCGCATAGATGTTGCCCACGCCAGCCACCAGGCTCTGATCCAGCAGGGCGGCTTTGATGCAGCGCTGGGAGCCCTGCAGCCGGTTGCGCAGGTAGCCGGCGTTGAAGGCAGGGCTGAAGGGCTCCGGGCCCAGCTTCTGCAGGCCGGTAATCACACGCTCCAACGGTTCTCCGGGAGGGACCCACCACATCTGGCCGAAGCTGCGGGTGTCCACAAAGCGCAGTTCATCGCCCTGGTCGCTCCAGATGCGCACCCGGGTGTGATCGCAGCAGGGGCGGGCCGGAGCCCCGTCCCTGGCCTGCAGCAGCAGGAACTGTCCCGTCATGCGCAGATGCACGCCCCAGTGGCCACCATCTCCCTGAGCCCGGCTGAGGCTGCCGATCAGGTACTTGCCTCGCCGCGCCCACCCCTGCAACCTGCAGCCCTGCAGGCCTGCGGCAAAGGCCTCTGGATTCTTTGGGCTGGCGATCGCCCGTTGGCGCAGCACCTCCACCCTGGCGATCCGGATCTGCAGGGTCTGCCGTTCCAGCCCGCGTCGCACGGTTTCGACTTCGGGCAGTTCCGGCACGGGCGCGGAGCGGGATGAGGAGATTCAGCGTCTCACAGCACAGTGGTGAGCGCCCAGGGGCTGAGACAGGGGGCAGGGATCAGGGGCGGCGGGCAGTGGCCGAGGGAAGAGGCGAAGAAGGCAGCCATCTCAGACCGGCAGACATGAAAAAAGGGCTGCGCTGATGGGTCAACGCAGCCCTTGAGTATCCAACCGTTCAGGTCGGTTGGGGTTCGATCGCGGCGCTGGCCCGCTGGTTAGGCCTTTTCCAGTTCGCTCTCGGCGAAGTTGTTGGTGTTGATGCCGCCCTCGGAGCCGCTGAAGCCGCTGTAGTTCACCTTCTCGAAGCGCACCACCACCGGGTAGCGGATGCCTGAGGTGTCGATCGACGCCACCGTGCCGACGTCGTTGTACCAGTAGGACTCAGGGCGCTTGATACGCACTTTGTCGCCGCGGGAAATGGCCATCGCTGCGCTTGATTTCGGTTGCTTCCTGAGGGAAGATACCCGCCCCACACTGGCCTGCTTCGGCCGGCGTCACGATTCGTCGCCCTTTGGTCGCTGACGTGTGGATTGCTCAGGCGGCACACCGAGGGGTCCATGCCTCTGGACCCTCGCCGGGTGTCAGCATCGCCCTTTGCGGTCTCAGGCGCCATGGTGCTCGACGGTGGGGACCCCCTTGTGCTCAGCCTGGAGCTGCCCGATCCCGACAGCGACACCATCAGCACGATGGAGTTTCTGGCCCAGCTGGAGGCGGCCTGGGCGGTGTGCGATCGCTTTGACCTGCAGACCGAGATCTGGCGGGGGCGGATCCTGCGGGCGGTGCGGGATCGAGAAAAGCGCGGCGGCGAGGGACGGGGCACCGGCTTTCTGCAGTGGCTCCGGGAGCGGGAGATCAGCAAGACCCGCGCCTACACCCTGATCCAGCTGGCCGAATCGGCCGACGCCTTGGTGGGGGAGGGGCTGCTTGAGGAGTGCAGCGTGAACCACTTCTCCAAACGGGCGTTCCTGGAGACGGCCCAGGCCGATCCGGAGGTGCAGCAAATGATCGCCGAGGCGGCCAACGAGGGCCAGGAGATCACCCGCAAGCAGGTGCGCCGCCTGGCCGATGAGTTCACAGCCGCCACCAGCCCGCTGTTGCCGGAGGAGATCCGCCAGCGCACCGCTGAAAACCTGCTGCCGCCGCGGGCGGTGGCGCCGCTGGTGAAGGAGCTGGCCAAGCTGCCGGAGGAGCAGCAGGATGACTTGCGTCGGGTGCTGCGCGAGGAGCCGGAGCTGGAGCGGGTGCGCGATGTGACCCACACGGCCCGCTGGCTGAGCAAGGCGGCCGAGGCGGCCCTGGCGGTGCGGGCATTCCAGTATGACCAGCTTGATTTCGAGAAGGCGCTGCAGGAGGCCCAGAGGGTCGATGCCCTCGGCCTGCTGGCCGATGCGGTGGGCCAGGCCCAGGCGCTGGAGGCGGCGGTGCTCAAGCTGCACACCAGCTGGCGGCGGCTGGGGGGCTTGCAGGAGCGGCTGTGGGTGGAGAGCGGCAGCAGCACGCCCCATCTGCGGGAGCTGCTCACGGCCCTGCAGTCGCTGAGCGGCAACACGATGCGGGTGTCGCTGGGGGAACTGGCCGGCGGCAAGCGGGTGCGGCTGCAGCTGGTGGAGGAGGCGCCGGATCAGCTGGAGGCTCCTCCCCTGCCCTGACCGCCCCAGATCTGGTGCTCGCTATCCTCCAATAGCCCTGGTGGTGGTGTGTGCCCCGCTCGCCCCGCAGTAGCGAATCGGATCCACCGCCCCCCTCCGGTGACCTGCTGCAGCAGGCCCTGCACACCGGTTTCGGCTGGCAGGGCTTCCGGCCGGGGCAACGGCCGGTGGTGGAGGCCCTCCTGGCCGGGCGGGACTGCCTGGCGGTGTTGCCCACCGGTGGCGGAAAATCGCTCTGCTACCAGTTGCCGGCCTTGGTGCGCGAGGGACTGGTGCTGGTGATATCGCCGCTGGTGGCCCTGATGCAGGACCAGGTGGAGCAGCTCCAGCGCCGGGGAATCCCGGCGGCCTGCCTGCATCGCGGGCTCTCGACCGCCGAGCGCGGTCCTCTGATGCGCCGCATCCGGGAGCGGCGCCTGCGGCTCCTTTATCTGGCCCCGGAGCGTCTGCGGGCCGAGGCCACCCGGCAGCTGCTCGACGACCTGCTGAGCGAGGGAACGCTGGTGGCCGTGGCGGTGGACGAGGCCCACTGCATCAGTGCCTGGGGCCACGACTTCCGGCCCGATTACCGCCGCCTGGGGGAGCTGCGCAGGCTCTGTCCCGGCGTGCCCCTGGTGGCCCTGAGTGCCACCGCCGCTCCCCAGGTGCGGGCAGACATCATCCGGCTGCTGCAGCTGCGTCGGCCCCTGATCCAGGTGCGTTCGGCCCGGCGCTGCAACCTCACCTACGCCATGCGGCGCAGGCCAGACGATCCCCTGCCGGATCTCCTGGAGGCGGTTGCTGGGGCCCGCGGCGCGGTGCTGATCTACGCCCGCACGCGCCGTTCCGTGGAGCACTGGACCCAGCGGTTGAATGGGGCGGGGGTGGAGGCGATCGCCTATCACGCCGGCATGGATCCGGAGAGCCGCCAGCTGGCCCTCAGCCACTTTCAGCACCAGCCCCGGCCGGTGCTGGTGGCCACGGTGGCCTTCGGCATGGGGGTGGACCGGGCCGATGTGGGCCTGGTACTGCACCTGGATCTCCCGGCCAGCCCGGAGGGCTACCTGCAGGAATCGGGGCGGGCCGGCCGCGATGGTCTGCCGGCCCACTGCCTGGTGCTGTTTGATCCTGCCGACCGGATCACCCTGGGCTGGGCGATCCGCTCCGCCGGTCGGCTGCCGGGGGCGTCCCCCTCGGCGGCCGATCAGCAGCGGCTGGAGCAGGCCCAGCGCCAAGTGCGCCGCATGGAGGCCGTGGCTGAGGGGGAGGGTTGCCGGGAACAGGCCCTGCTGCTGGCGGTGGGCGAGATCGTGCCCCCCTGCGGCCGCTGCGACCGCTGCCGCGCCCACAGCGGTGGCGCTCCGCCGCGGCGCGACTGGTCTGCGGCAGCCGTGGTGCTGATGGAGTTGTTGGGGGGGGAGCGGGGGCGAGACCTGCGCAGCCTCAGCGAGGAGCTGGCAGCAGCCGGTTCTGCCTCCGCGGATCACGACGAGGAACGCTGGGCCTGGCTGGCCCGGCGGCTGGTGCAGGAGGAACTGATCAAGGAGAGCGATGACGGCTCCCAGCGCCTCTACCTGCGCGATCCTGGCCGGCGTTTCCTGCACCGCCCCTGGCCGCTGCACTGGGCGGCCTGAGGAGCCTGCTCAGCTGCGGTTCGCCTGGCAGATGTCCTGCACCAGCTTGTGCTCGAAGTCCTTGCTGGGGTTCTCCCATGTGCGCCACTGGCCGGCCTGGCTGGTGACGTTGATCTTGCGGGCCGTGCAGTTCACCGCGAGGTAGAGGGGTTGGCCCTCGCCATTGAGGCTGGGGGCCACGTAGCTGCCCCCCATCGGCTGGATCTTCGACCAGTCCACCTGCAGGGGGCCGTAGTTGCGCCATTCGCCGGCGGGCCTGGCGGCATTTGCGGGGGTTGGCCGGCCCGCGGCCGTGGAGCTGGCGACGGTGGTGGTCGTTGGGGCAACTGATGGGGCGCGGCTGGCGGCGCTCACCGGAGCTGATCGACTGATGGCGCTGGTGGTTGCCGCAGTTGCCGCTGCCCCGCTCGCCGCTGCAGTGGCAGCTCCCGAGAGCGGGGCGGCGGCGGTGGCCGTTGCCAGCGGGGATCTGGTCGCCGCCGTTGCGGCGCTGGTGGCGGCCGTCGTTGCGCCGCGAGCCGCTGTGAGGGCTGGCTGGGCTGTGGTGGTGGCTGTGGTGGTGGCTGCGGCGGTGACTGTGGAGGCGGTGACCGTGGAGGCGGTGACCGTGGCCGCGGTTGAGGTGGTTGCGGTGGTTGCGGTGGTTGCGGCTGTGGTGGCTGCTGGTGTGATTGCGGTTGTGGTGGTTGCAGGCGTGGTCGCAGTTCCGCTGGGCTGGGCCGTGCCGGATGCTGTCTGGGCCGCTGCTTGCTGCACCGGTGCTTGCTGGGCCGCTACGGGCTGGGCTGCAGAGGTGTTGGCTGCAGGCTTGGGCTTGGTGGCCGCTGGTGGGGTGCTACGAGCTGCTGGCGGCGTGCCGCGTAGTTTCAGGCGGGAGCCCACCGCGACCAGCTCCGGATCCTCCAGTTGGTTGAGGGCCACCAGCCGGCTCACGCTGGTGCCGTAGCGCTCGGCAATCAGCGAGAGATTTTCGCCCGACTGCACCACGTGCTCGCTGGCGTTGCGGTTCACGGCGGCAGCAGGGGAACTGCGCTGGGCCGTGACCGGCACCTGCAGGCGGGTGCCGCTCATCACCAGGTCCGGGTCGCCGATGCGGTTGATCTGGATCAGGCGTGCGGTGGTGGTGTTGAAGCGATCGGCGATCTCCGAGAGAGTTTCGCCACTCTTCACGGTGTAGGGCGCAGTGCCCTGGGAGCCACTGGAGGTGGATGCGCTCCTGGCCGTGGATCCACTCCCGGGGATGGTGAGGCGCTGGCCGATCTCCACATGGTCTGGCTTGGCGATGCCATTGGCCTGCATCAGCCGGCTGAGGCTCACGCCGTGGCGCTCGGCGATCTCGGAGAGGGTTTCGCCCGTGCGCACCGTGACCACCTGCTGGGCCTGCACACCGGAGACCGCCAACACGGTGAGCGGCGGCGTGATGGCCAGAACCAGGGCGGCGAGGGTGCGGCGCATGGGCTCCCGGGAACGTTTCGCGAACCATAAGGGGCAGCTCGCAGTGATACCAGGGGGGCGTTGAATCACCGCTGCTGATCTCAACCGAGCAGCCGCCGCACCAGGGGCAACTTGCCGGCGTAGGGGGGATAGCGCAAGGGAACATCCAGCCAGAACGGACGCCGCAGCACGCTGCGGCAGTGGGAAAAGGTGAGAAACCCCGCTTCCCCGTGGTAGCTGCCCATGCCGCTCTCTCCCACGCCGCCGAAGGGCAGCTGGCTGGAGCCGGCCTGCATCACCACGTCGTTGAAGCACACTCCCCCCGAGCTTGTTTGCTGCAGCACCTGGCGCTGGGCCTGGCGGTCGTTGCTGAACAGGTAGAGCGCCAGGGGCTTGGGCCGGCTGCGGATCTCCCGGCAGGCGGCGGCCAGATCCGGCACGGTTTGCATCGGCAGCAGGGGCCCGAAGATCTCCTCCTGCATCAGGGGATCGTTGCCGCTCTCCACCGCCACCAGGGTGGGCTCGATGCGGCGGCGTGCGGGATCACAGCGGCCGCCATGGAGGATCTGACCGCGCTGGCGGGCACCCTCCAGCAGGCCATGGAGCCGCTCGAACTGGGCCTGGTTCACGATCGCACCCAGGTCGGGGCTGTGGAGCGGATCGCTGCCGTAGAAGCGCTCCAGCTCGGCGGCGATTGCCGCCACCAGGGGGTCGCGCACCGCCGGCTGCACCAGCACGTGGTCGGGGGCGATGCAGGTCTGGCCGGCATTGAGGCTGCGTCCCCAGGCCAGCCGCCGAGCCGTCACGGCCAGATCGGCATCGGCCAGCACCACCGCCGGACTCTTGCCCCCCAGCTCCAGGGTGACGGGGGTGAGGTGGCGGGCCGCCGCCGCCATCACCAGCCGGCCCACCCGGCCGCCGCCGGTGAAGAAGATGTGGTCGAACTGCTCCTCCAGTAGCCGGGCCGCCACGCTGCCGTCGCCGCACACCACCTGCACCACGTCCGGGGGGAAGCTGCGGCCGATGGCAGCGGCGATCAGCTCTGCGGTGCGGGGGGCGTGTTCGGAGGGCTTGAGCACCACGGTGTTGCCGGCGGCCAGGGCGCTCACCAGCGGGTGCAGACAGAGCTGGAAGGGGTAGTTCCAGGGCCCGATGATCAGCGCGCAGCCCAGGGGTTCGGCCTGCTGGAAGGCCTGGCCTGGCCGCAGGGGCAGGTCGAGGGGCAGCCGCCGCGGCGCCATCCAGCGGCGCAGGCGGCGGCGGCTGAGGCGCAGCTCCTGGCGGATCGCCACCAGCTCAAAGCTGGCCTCCAGGGCCGGTTTGCCCAGATCGGCGGCCAGGGCCTCCAGCACGGCGTCGGCTTCCCGCTCCAGCAGCGCCTCCAGCCGCTCCAGCTGCTTCAGCCGCCAGGCCAGCGGGCGGGTGTGCCCCTCGCTCACGGGGGCTCGCATCTGGGCCACTGAGAAGGCGAGGGGGGAGGACAGATCCACGGTTGCCGTCATCAGGGGCGTGCTGGTACGTCCACCCTGGCAAACCCCACCCGTCCTCTGGGATTGAGACAGCTGGGGCACTGGGTGTGGGCGGGGCCCGGAGCGGGCCTGGCTGTTCTGCGCATCTCGTGCCATGGCTGCTGTTCTCTCCTCCCCTGCCTCCCGGGTGTCTGCCGAGGAGCGGCTGGTGGGCTCCCTGATCGCCCTGCTGGAGGCCGGCACCACCCCCTGGCGGCGCGACTGGGATGGTGCCGGCGGCGGTCATCAGGTGAATCTGTTCTCGGGCCGCCGCTACCGCGGGGCCAATCCGGTGCTGTTGCAATTGGGCCAGCATCTGCGGGCCTCCAGCCTCCCCTACTGGTGCGGTTTCGCCGAGGCCAGGGCCCGCGGGATCTTCCCCCGCAAGGGCAGCAAGGCCGTGCATGTGCTTCGGCCCCAGCTGCACCATGGCAAGGGCCAGGAGGCTGTTGGCCCAGGTGGCGACGAGGAGCTGGAGAGGGTCCCTGGTGGCGCTGGCAGCTGGGTGAGCTACCGGCCGCTGGCGGTGTTCAATGCCGCCGACCTGGAGGGGGAAGCTCTGGCCGGCCTGATCGCAGCACGGCAGGCAGCGGCCGGGCTGGCCTGCCGGCCCGAGCCCGAACGGCTGGCGGCGGCCGAGCAGGTGCTCAGCCGCTGGCCGGTGCCGGTGCGCGAAGGTGGCGATCAGGCCTGCTACCTGCCGGCCGCCGACCTGATCCGGCTGCCGGCCCGTGGCTGCTTCCACTCCGCTGCGGCCCTCTACGCCACCTGGGCCCATGAGGCGATTCATTCCACCGGCCACGCCAGCCGCCTGGCCCGGGATCTCAGCGGTGGGATGGGGGCGGCCGGTGACGGGGGGCGGGCCTATGCCCGTGAGGAGCTGGTGGCAGAACTGGGGGCCGTACTGCTTGGGGATCGGCTGGAGATCGGCAGCGATGTGAACAACCACGCGGCCTACCTGGCGGGCTGGGTGGCGCTGCTGCAGGAGTCTCCCAGGGTGCTGTTGCGGGTGCTCGGCGACGCCCGTCGGGCCGCCGATCTCATCTGCCCCGAAGCACAGGAGCACGCATCGGGTTCGTCGGGCGGGAAGGCCCAGCCACCGTCCGCTGCCCTGCAGGATCCAGTGCCCTGAAGGATCCAGCGCCCTGAAGGAGCGAGCCTGGAATCCGGCCGGAGGGATCAAGGTCGTGATCCGCCGGTGCCCGAGGGGATCAGGGCAGAAGCCCTTGACGAGACTTGAACTCGTGACCTCTCCCTTACCAAGGGAGTGCTCTACCGCTGAGCTACAAGGGCATGTGGAAGGTGGGCCGGGTTGGATTTGAACCAACGTAGGCAGAGCCAGCGGATTTACAGTCCGCCCCCATTAACCACTCGGGCACCGACCCGAACCACACCCCAAGAACTTACCAGCCGGCCTCTCCATGCAGCTGCTTGCCCTCCACGGCCCCAACCTCAACCTGCTCGGTACGCGGGAGCCGGGGCTCTACGGCAGCGCCACCCTGGAGCAGATCAATTCCACGCTGCGGGAGCGGGCGACGGCCCTGGGGGCTGCGATCGACTGCTTCCAGAGCAACCATGAAGGAGCCCTGGTGGACCGCATCCAGGCCGCCCGGGGCACGGTGCACGGCATTCTGATCAATGCCGGCGCCTACACCCACACCTCGATCGCCCTGCGCGATGCCCTGCTGGCGGTGGCCATCCCCTATGTGGAGCTGCACTTGAGCAACACCCATGCCCGCGAGCCCTTCCGTCACCACTCCTTCCTGGCGGATCGGGCTGTGGGGGTGATCTGTGGCTTCGGCCCGCTGAGTTACGGGCTGGCGCTCGAGGGACTGGTGGCCCACCTGGGCGCCGCCGCCGATGCACCCGCCTAAGACTTGGCGATGTTGTCTGTTTCCCCCGACCTGGAGCCCCTGCAGAGCCGCATCCGCTGGCTGGCCGCTCCCACCAGTGCCGACTGGCTGGAGCAGGCGATCGCCCGCCCCGACCTGGTGCTGATCGACCATGCCCACTGCGAGCGCAAGGCGGCGGGCGTGGCGCTGCAGCTGATGTTCCGCTATCCCGGCGACGCCGAGCTGGGCGCCTCTCTCAGCGCCCTGGCTCGGGAGGAACTGGAGCACTTCGAGCAGGTGCTGGCGCTGCTGCAACGCCGGGGCCTGCAGCTGCGCCCCCTGCCCGCCCCGGGCTATGGCAGCGAGCTCAGCAAGGCGGTGCGCCGCCAGGAGCCGGAGCGGATGCTCGATGCCTTTCTGGTGGCCGGGCTGATCGAGGCCCGCAGCCATGAGCGCATGGGCCTGCTGGCGGCCCACAGCCCAGACGGCGAGCTCCGCGATCTCTACGCCGACCTGCTGGCCAGCGAGGCTCGCCATTTCGGCCTCTATTGGCTGCTGGCGGAAGGCCGCTTCGGGCGGGACACCACGGCAGCACGGCTGGAGCAGCTGGCAACCGTGGAACGGGATGCCCTGCAGCAGGCCAAACCCGATGGGCGGCCCGATCCCGCCCAGGTGCGGATGCACTCGGCGGGGGTGGAGGTTCAGGCCGCCTGCATGGCCAGCTGATCCAGCAGGGGGTAGCCCTCGGCGATGGGATCCCCGGTGAACTGGGCCACCCAGCCCTCGCTGTTGTGGAAGAAGCGCAGGGCGCAGAAGCTGGGCTCGGGCCCCATGTCGAACCAGTGGCGGGTGCCGGCGGGCACGGCGATCCAGTCGCCCGACTCGCAGATCAGCTGCAACACCTCCTCGCCCAGGTGCAGGCAGAACAGCCCCCGCCCCTCCACGAAGAAGCGCACTTCGTCTTCGCTGTGGGTGTGCTCGGCCAGGAACTTCTGGCGCAGGGCGTGGCGATCGGGATGGTCAGGGGCCAGGCGGATGGCATCCACCGTGGGGTAACCGCCATCGGCCTGCACCTCGGCGATCTCGCTGCTGTAGGCCGCCAGGATCTGCTCCTGGCTGGCTCCGGCGGGCAGTTCGGCCCGGGCTGGCCAGCGCTGGAAGCGGATGCCGCGACTGGCCAGTTCCCGCTGGATGCGCTCGGCGTCGCTGGTGATCAGCTCGGCCGCCGGGGTGCTGGCATCGTGCCGGTACAGGGCAAGCAGACTCATGGCGCTCCGGCCGAAGATCCCCAACTTAGGAACGGCGCCGGCAAGAGGGGCGGCGGGTCTCACCCTGGTGGGGGTGGGGCCAGGTGATCCCGAGCTGCTCACCGTGGCGGCGGTGCGGGCGATCCAGGCCGCCGATCGGGTGGCCTATCCGGTGGCCCGCGAGGGCGCCGAGGGCATGGCCGCGGCGATCGCCAACCGCTGGATTGCCCCCGAGCAGCAACGGCTGCCGCTGCTGTTCCCGATGGTGGCTGAAGCCGCCCCGCGCGTCGCCGCCTGGCATGCGGCCGCTGATGCCCTGGCGGCTGCCGTGGCCGCCGGTGAGCGGGTGGTGCTGCTGTGCGAGGGCGACGTGTCGCTGTTCGCCAGCAGCTCCTACGTTCAGCTGGCCCTGCGCTGGCGGCATCCGGGCTGCCCTCTGCGGCTGATCCCGGGGGTGCCGGCCGTGTGTGCGGCTGCCGCGGCCGCCGCCGCGGCCGGAGTGGCCTGGCCCCTGGCCCTGCAGAGCGAGGGCCTGCTGATCCGTCCCACGCCCGAGGGGCGCGCCGAGCTGCTGCAGCTGCTGGAGCGGGCCGCCGGCGACGGCACTGTGCTGGCCCTGCTCAAGCTGGGCCACCGCTGGAGCTGGGTGCGGCCGTTGCTGGCGGAGAGGGGCCTGCTGGAGGGGGCGCTGTTCGCCCAGCGGGTGGGCTGGCCCGACCAGCTGCTGGCGCCGGCCGCGGCGGTGCCGGCCGAGGAGCAGCCCTATTTCTCGCTGCTGCTGATCCGCCAGCGCTGGCCCGAGGTGTTGCCGTAATACTTGTTGCCGTGAGGACCTTGCTGCCCGCGCATCACAGCTGCTGCTGAGCCTTTTCCAGCAGGGCCAGGGCCTCGGCCGGCGTGGGCGCGCGCATCAGGGCATGGCGGAGCTGGGGGGCGCCGGCGAAGCCGGTGCAGGTCCAGCTGAGGTGCTTGCGGGCGATCAGCAGGCCGTGGTTGCCCTTGGCGGCCACCAGGGCCTGCAGCTGCCAGGCAGCGAGAGCCAGTTTCTCGGTGGGGCCGGGGGTGGGCGGAATCGGCCGGCCGCTGAGGACGGCGTCGATCTGGCCCACCAGCCAGGGGGCGCCCATGGTGCCGCGGCCCACCATCACCCCGACGGCGCCCGTGAGCTCCAGGCAGCGCAGGGCATCGGCGGGACTGTTGATGTCGCCGTTGGCGATCACCGGGATGGTGAGTGCCTGCTTCACCGCGGCGATGGCGGCCCAGTCGGCCTGACCCTTGAAGCCCTGCTCGCGGGTGCGGCCGTGCAGGGTGAGCAACTGGGCACCGGCGCTCTCCAGCTGGCGGCACCAGCTCACCGGATCGGCGTCGCTGCTGCACCAGCCCAGCCGCGTCTTCACCGTGACCGGGATCCGCACCGCCGCCGCCACGGTCTCCACAATCCGGGCCGCCAGCTCGGGGTCGCGGATC